>DATBAW010000442.1:0-2389 GCA_036271335.1 Thermoanaerobaculia bacterium | reverse complement strand
GGCGGGCTCGAAGGGCACTGTCGGCCTTGGGGCGGTGTCACCTTGATGTAATATACGCCTTTACATAGGTCTTTCTCTGCGCCCGCTCCGGTCGGGTGTGTTTTGTCGCAACGGGGGAAATCCACATGGGGAAAGCGTGCTATCTCGCGCTGGCCCTCTTCGTCTGCTCGGGGCTCGGGGCTGAAGCGTCGACCGCCCTGTTCCGGCCGGGTGAGGAGCTTCGCTACACCGTCTTCTTCGGCAATCTGCGGCCGGTGGGGCACGCGGCCTTTCGTGTCGAGCGGGGCGGCGACAGCGTTCTCACCCTGGAGGTGAGCGACCGCGGGCGCGGCGAGAATTTCACCTCGCGCCTCCGCCTCGACGCCGCGGGAATCCCGCTGCGGGAGCACCTCACGGGCGTCGACTACTGGCAGCACCCCGTCGACGAGCAGGTCGCGATCACGGGCCACCAGGCCACCTGGAGCGGCGGGCCCGAGAAGGGGACGAAGAAGATCTCTCAGCCCGCCTTCTACATCACCCGCGGCGGCCTCAGCGTGGAGGCCGGCCTGCTGGCGATGGCGCTGCTGCACAACCCCCAGCATCGCCTGCCGCTGCTTCCCGAGGGAGAAGGGCGCCTCGAGAAGGTCGGCGCGGCGCGGATCACCGGCGGCGGCAAGCCGCGCGATCTCACGCTTTATCTGATGACTGGCCTCTCCTCGCCGATCTACGTCTGGATGGACGGCGCCGGCGTCTTCTTCGGCCGCTACGACGGCTTCGTCACCTCGGTCCCGCAAGGGTGTGAGGATGCGGCGCCGGCGATGATCAAGGCGCAGCTGGAGGCCGAGGCGTCGCGCTGGAAGACCGAGGCCGCCAAGCTCTCCCACCGGCCATCCGTCGCGCTGGCCCTGAAGGGGGCCCGGCTGTTCGATCCGGAAGCGGGCACGGTCACCTCCAACGTCACGGTCGTCGTCTCCGGCAACCGCATCCAGGCCGTCGGTCCGGACGGCGAGGTGCCGGTGCCCGCCGGGGCCGAGGTCGTCGACGCGCACGGCCGCATGCTGCTCCCCGGCCTCTGGGACATGCACCAGCACTTCACCGAGGACGACGGCCTCCTCGATCTGGCCGCCGGCGTGACCACCGGCCGCGACATGGCCAACGACATGGACTACCTGCTCGGCCTCAAGCAGAAGTGGGACTCCGGGGAGGCCCTGGGACCGCGGGTGGTGCTGGCCGGCGTCGTCGAAGGCCCCGGTCCCTATGCCAGCCCGACCAAGGTGCTGGTGGACACCGACGAGAAGGCGCGCGCCGCGGTGGACCTCTACATCGAGAAGGGCTACGCGCAGATCAAGATCTACAGCTCGCTCGATCCCAAGCTCGTGCCCGGGATCGTCGCCGAGGCGCATCAGCATGGGTTGCGGGTCTCCGGCCACATCCCCTTCGGGATGACGGCGTCGGACGCGGTGCGCGACGGGTACGACGAGCTCCAGCACATCAATTTCCTCTTCCTCAATTTCATGCCGGGGGTGGACACCCGCACGATGGCGCGGATGACCGCCGTCGCCGAGCACGCCGCTGAGATCGATCTCACGTCCGAGCCGGTGCGGGCGTTCATCCGGCTGCTCAAGGAGCGGCACACCGTGGTGGACCCGACCCTCAATATCTACGAGGACCTGTTCACCGCGCGTGCCGACCAGCTGCGCCCGAGCCTGGCGCCGGTGGCGGACCGGCTGCCTTACCAGCTCCGGCGCACGCTGTTCGGGGGGAGCCTGGCGATTCCGCCCGACCAGGAGAAGCGCTACCGCGACTCCTACCGCGCCTGCGTCGCCATGCTACGCCTCCTCCACGACGAGGGCATCCCGATCGAGGCCGGCACCGACTCTTTCGCCGGTTTCGACCTCCATCGCGAGCTCGAGCTCTACGTCACGGTGGCGGGCTTCCCAGCGCCCGAGGTACTGCGCATCGCGACCCTGGGGGCGGCCCGGGTGATGAAGCTCGACCATGACCTCGGAACGATCGCCCCCGGCAAGCTTGCCGACCTGATCCTGGTGGATGGCGATCCTACGAAGAACATCAGCGACATCCGAAGGGTCGTCCTGACGGTCAAGAACGGCGTGATGTACGACCCGGCCAAGCTGTACCGGTCGATCGGATTCAAGCCGGCGGTGTGACCTCGGCCGTTGGCGAAGCGCGGGATCGTTGTCGGCAGGGTTTTATGCACGAAAACAGCCGGGAAATGGCCGGCGGGCCTCTCGCCGGTCCCGGCGAGTCATCCACCGGCCCCGGCGAAGCGTCCGCCGGCAATTTCAGTAGACCCGCCGGCTCCGGCCAGAGGCCCGCCGGCAATTTCGGTCGACCCGCCGGTCCCGGCGAGGACCTCGCCGGCCATTTCAGGCGATCCGCCGGCTCCGGC
>DATBAW010000441.1:0-6447 GCA_036271335.1 Thermoanaerobaculia bacterium | reverse complement strand
AGAAAAAGGGCAAGCCTCTTCATCGCCTGACGTCCATCAAGGTTACGACGATCCATCCAGACGAATAACGCGATCCGGCGTAGAGCTGGCGACCTTCCCTTGGAGCCTTCGGCGAGAAAGTTGCCGCGAATCCACCTCTTGGCGGACCGAATCCCAGCTCATTCGCGGCATGAGCGATCCAAAGCTCCGCTAAAATAGACATTTGTGGAGCCCATGCCGCGAAATGAGAGACATATCTGGATGAAAAAGTAGCCTAGCGGAGGCCCTACGTCCCAACTTACTCCCTCGGCTCCGCATAAATTTTCGGATTGGGAGAGCCATGGAAGGTTTTCACTCCCAATACCACGGGCCATGCGGCGCATTCCCCGGAGTGTGCCACGAACTTCGCGAATGTCGCGGCAGATACCTTGAGATAGGGATAGGCCGGGGATCGGACGCGAGAGAGGAGCCCGATCCGCGCCGGCATCGTCCTCCTACGCCTTCGCCCCGCGCGCCACCAGCATCTCCACGATCTTGTCCTGTTTGCCGGCCTGGGCGTGGTGGATCAGGGGGATGCCGTGCGGCCCTTTGAGGTCGATCACCTTCGGGTCGTCCTCCAGGAAAGCGCGGACGATCTCGGTCTTTCCGGTGGTGGCGGCGCAGAAGACGTCCATGCGGGCGCCGCGGGAGAGGAGGAAGAGCGCGATCTCCTGATGGCCCATGTGGGAGGCGCCGCCGAGAGCCGTCTCCCAGTCGCCCGCGCCCCAGTCCCAGGCGGCATTGATCAGGGTGGGGTGCTGATCGAGCAGCTCGCGCGTGCGGGCGAGGTCGGCGTGGCCGGCGATGACGAACTCGCGGACCAGGTCCGGATCGATCCGGGGTGGACGTTCGGGCATGGACGTCTGCGCGGCGGGTGGGGCGGCGGTCTGGGCCGCGGCGAGGACGTTGGGGACGAGGGCTCCGGCGGCCATCAGCAATCCTCCTTGGATCAGATCTCTCCGTGACGGGGTCATGGGTCTTCCTCCTTGTCCGGGCCATCGTAGGCAACGGCCCGGAGCCGCGCATCTGCCGCGAGGAGTAGAGGCCTGCTATGCCTTTCGGCCGATGCGGCTCCCCAGCGCGGAGCGTAAGATCGGCCCCATGACCTCCCACCTCCGGCTGTCGCGCTGGGGCGGCCTCGCCGCGTGGCTCGGGGTGGGGGTGCCGATCTGGCTGCAGCGCGAGCAGGTCGAGCCCGGCGCCTTCGCCGGCTGGCTGGCCGCCTGGATCGTCTTCGCCCTCGCGCTCTGGGCGACGACGGCCGCGGGCGAGCGGAGCCGCCGCCTCGATCTCGCTCTCCTCGGGCTTCAGGCGGCGTGCGTGATGGTGCTGGTGCTCCGCCTCTGCGACGGCTTCGAGGGGACGCTCCTGGCGCTGGTCGCGATGCAGCTCGCGCCGCGCGTCTCCCGCCGCGCCGGTCTCCTCTGGATCGCCGCGCAGTCGCTCCTGCTGGGCGCCGCGATCACGGTCCACTGGTCCTTGCGGCCGGCCCTGATGCTGACGCCCCCCTATCTCGGCTTCCAGATCCTCGCCTTCCTCGCCGTCGAGGCGCTCGACCGCGAGGCGCGGACGAACGCCGAGCTGCGGGCGGCCCGCGAGCTGCTCGCCCACGCCAGCCGGATGGCCGAGCGGCTGCGGATCGCCCGCGAGCTCCACGACGCCGTCGGGCACCGGCTGGTGGCGCTGAGCCTCAACCTGGAGCGGGCCGGGCACCAGGACGGCGAACCGAAGGGAGAGGCGATCGCCATGGCGCGGTCGCTCTCCCGCCGCCTGCTGACCGACCTCGGCGAGATCGTGGATACCCTCGGCCGCTCCGAGCGGCTCGACCTGCGGCGCGCGCTCGAAGACCTGATCGAGGAGATCCCGCGCCCGCGCGTCCACCTCGTCCTGCCGGCGGACCTCGCCGTCGAGGACCCGGAGCTGGCTCATCTGGTGCTCCGCTGCTGCCAGGAGATCGTCACCAACGCGGCGAAACACGCCCAGGCGGAGAACCTCTGGCTGGAGGTCGTCCAGGAAGCCGGCGCCATCGAGGTGCGGGCGCGCGACGACGGCCGCGGCGCCGCCGAGGTGGCGGCGGGACGCGGGCTCGCCGGCATGCGCGAGCGCCTGGAGCGCGCCGGCGGCCGGCTGGAGCTGTCGACCCGGCCCGGAATGGGCTTCGCGGTGGCGGCGCTGGTCCCTGTACGGAGGAGCGCTTGAGGATCCGGGTGCTGCTCGTGGAGGACGAGACGTTGGTCCGCCAGGGGATCCGCAAGCTCCTTGAGCTCGACCCCCGGATCGAGATCGCCGCCGAGGCCGCCGACGGCGAGGAGGCGCTGCTCCGGATCGCCGGGGAGCGGCCGGACGTGGTCCTTCTCGACGTCCGGATGCCGAAGCTCGACGGCCTCGGCGTGCTGCGCGCCCTGCGCGGCCTCCCCGGCTCTCCCCCCTGTCTGGTGCTGACCACCTTCGACGACCGCGCGCTGGCGCTGGAGGCGATTCGTGAGGGGGCCCGGGGCTATCTCCGCAAGGACGTCACCCTGGCCGAGCTGGTCACCGCGATCGCGACGCTCGCCGCCGGTGGTACTCATCTCCAGCCGGCGCTCACCACCGCTCTGGTCGCAGGAGCCCGCGCCGCGCCGCCGCTCCAGGGCTCGGCTCCCGTCGAACCCCTGACGCCGCGCGAGACCGAGGTCCTGCGCCTGATGGCCGCCGCCTACACCAACCGCGAGATCGCCGCGGCCCTGCGCACGGCGGAAGGGACGGCGAAGATCCACGTCTCGAACGTCCTCGCCAAGCTCGGGGCACGGGATCGGACGCAAGCGGTGCTGCGGGCACTGGAGATGAGAATTCTGTAGACAAGAAGCTTGTCAAAGTCCCCAGGGTTGGTTACAATCGCCACAGCTCCCTGGTAAACCTGGGGCGTGCCGAACACGCGCTCCCGGACCTTACGGCCTTCTCGCTACTTCACGGTGCGGTGGGATTCCGGGGGGCCCCTTTGCGTTCAGCTCACCCTGAAGACGACCGCCCCTCCGGGGCTGGCCCCTCACTCTCCCAACCCTCTCTCTCACCGCACTCCCCCCAACCGGGAGAGAGAGGGCTACAACAGCCCCCAACCTCGTCTTTCTACTAACTCCGACTAACCACTCCCTCTTCTCCCGGTCGGGGGGAGTGCGATAGGAGAAGGGCCGGGGTGATGAGGGGCCGCCGGAGCGGGAACGCCGCATCTGCCACAGCGACCTGAAGCCGCGTCACTCCTCGTCTTCTTCGTCGTCCGGATCTTCCTCGGGCAGCCCCACCGTCACCCGCAGCTCCTCGGGATGAATGTGGCGCCGGGCGGCCGCCTCGACGGTGGCGCGGTCGAGGGCGGTGAGCTCGGCCTTGCGGTGCTCGAAGTCGTCCACGGGAATGCCGTACTCCTCGGCTTCGATCAGCAGGTCGGCCCACTGGCGGGCGGTTTCGCGGCGGAAGGGCTCGCGGCCAAGGAGGTAGGCGCGGGACTCCTCCAGCTCGGAGGTCTCGATCCCGTCCTCCACCAGGCGGGTGATCTCCTCGATCACGCCGCGCTCGGCCTGTTCCACCGTCGCCGGCGAGGTGCCGACGTAGGCGACGACGCGGCCGCGGTCGAGCCCGGAGCCGGCGACGGTCTGCGCGTAGGCGGTGTAGGCCAGGCCCTCGCGCTCGCGGATGCGGGCCGGGATGCGGCCGGTCAGGCCGGCGCCCGAGCCGAGGATGACGGCGAGCAGCTCGAGGGCCGCGTAGTCCGGATGGCGCCGGGGCACGGTGAGGTGGCCGACGTAGAGATGGGCCTGGTGGTCCTCGGCGTCGGTCGCCACGATGGCGCGCGGTCCGGTCCCTTCGGGCGCCGGCGGGCCGGGGAAGGGCTCGACGCTCGTCTCCGGCGCCCCCAGCAGAGCGAGCAGCCGGGCGTGGACGGCGTCCGCGTCCACGACGCCGGCCACCGAGGCGAGGATGCCGTGCGCGGCGGCGCGGCGGTGGAAGGCGGCGCAGTCGGCGGGGGTGAGGGCGACGAGGCTCTCGGCGCTGCCGTGCAGGGGGCGGCTGCGCGGATGGGGAAAGTAGAGCTGCTCGTGGAAGCCCCAGACCGTCTTCACGTCCGGCTGGTCGGCCAGGCTCTCGAGCTCGGCCGCGGCCTGGCGGGAGAGCCAAGCGCAGCGGTCCTCGGGGAAGGAGGATTCGAGCAGCAGCTCGACCGCCCATTCCAGGGCCAGCTCCCAGTCCTGGGCCAGGGCGTCGACCGAGACGCCGATGCTCTCGAAGGAGCCGTTGCTCTCCACCGCCATCCCCTTGCTCTCGGCCTGCTCGGCGATGCGGCGCCAATCGCGCGTGCGCGTCCCCTCGGTGAGCATGCGGCCGGTGATCAGGGCCTGGCCGGGGAGAGGCTCCTGCCGGCCGCCGGCCAGGAACTGGAGGCGGACGGCGACCACGGGGGCACCCTCGACCCGCCGGACGCGGACCACGGTAGGCGGCGTCAAGGTCGTCACGATTTCGGCAGCGACCAGCCCACGATGGAGCCGCTCTCGGGACGGAGATAGCGATCGGCCACCGCCAGCAGGCGGCCGGTGTCGGTGGCGAGCAGGCGCTCGAGGTGGAGGTCGAGGTACTCGAGGTCGAAGAGGGCGAGGGCCAGCCCCACGGAGAGCGCCTGCTGGTGCACCTTCTCGTGGCCGAACACCCAGTCGGCGACGGCGATCTGGCGGCAGCGCTCCAGCTCCTCCTCGCCCGGCGGCCGGCTGCGCAGCTCGGCCAGCAGCTCGAAGACGCGCGCCTCGACGAGCGCCGGATCGACGCCGGGCACCACCTCGCCGGTGACGGTCATCATGCTGCCGTCCATCCCCTCGGAGAGGTCGGCCGAGATCCAGACGCAGACCTGCTCCTCCTCGACCAGGGCGTGCTGCAGGCGGCTGGTGCGGCCGCCGCCGAGCACCGTGGCCGCCAGCCGCAGGGCCGGATGGTCGGGGTGCGAGCCGTGGGGGACCTGCATCGCCAGCAGCAGGCGCGCGACCTCGCCCTTGCGGCGATCCAGCCGCTCGGCGCCGGTGGGGCGCAGCGTCGGTGGCGTGAAGCCGCGGCGGGGCTCGGCGCCGGCGGGGATGCCGCCCAGCGTGCGCTCGACGGCGGCCAGGGCGCCGTCGCCGATGTCGCCGCCGATCACCAGGATGGCGTTGTCGGGGCGGTAGAAGCGGCGATGGAAGGCGCGCAGGTCCTCGGCGCCGGTGGCCAGCAGATCCTCGCGGGTGCCGAGCACCGGATGGCCGTAGGCGTGGCCGGCGAACAGCCGGTCGTGCACCGCCATCTCCAGGGCGTCCCAGGGCTCGCTGTCGTACATCGCGATCTCCTCGAGGATCACCTGGCGCTCGCTCGCCACCTGCTCGGGATCGAGCGTGAGGGCGGTCATGCGGTCGACCTCGATGGCCAGCGCCTCGGTCCAGCGGTCGGCGGCGAAGTTGAAGTAGTACGCCGTCAGGTCGTGGCTGGTGAAGGCGTTGTTGACGCCCCCCAGGGCCTGGGTGAAGCGGTCGATCTCCCCGGGACCGAAGCGCGCCGAACCCTTGAACATCATGTGCTCGAGGAAGTGGGCGACGCCGCCGTGCCCGGCCGGTTCGTCGCGGGTGCCGGCGCGGTAGAGGAGGGCCGAGGTGACGATCGGCGCCTGGGGGTTGTCGAGCAGGCAGACGGTCAGCCCGTTGTCGAGCCGTTCGAGCTCGAGCCGTCCGGGGAGCGACCGAAGAGCGGTCGGGGCCTCGAGAGCCGTCACGTGGGGGCGCATCCAGCGGGTCGTTCCTGGTCGGCGTCTGTTCACTCGTTCCCTCCCGGGGTGAGCACCCATTGAATGCGGTCCCGCGCCTTGTCGGCCGTCTCGGAGACCTCGACGAGGAAGTCCTTCCGGCGATAGCCCCGGAGGACCAGCGAGATCCGGTGCTTGCCGGCCGGCAGCAGCAGGATCTCCTTCGGCCGCAGGAAGCCGCCGGCGAAGCGCCGCGCCACGCCCATCGGCTGGCCGTCCACCTCCACCTCCGTCAGCGCCGGACGGACGTCGAAGGAGACCCCTTCGCGCACGCGCAGCGTCTGCAGGTCGGTGGCGTCCACCTCGGCCGCGGCGAGCGGCACCAGATGGGCGTTGATGGCGCTGACGCCCCCCGCGCCCGCCTCGACGGCGATGCGCAGCTCCTTCATTCCCGGCTTGCGGATCTTGATCAGATAGCTTCCCACGCTCGGGAAGGTGTAGGTGCGCGCCCCCTTCTGGCCGCTCCAGTCCTGGGCCTCGCCGATCACCCGCCCCTCGACCAGCACGTGGGCGTCCGGCGGCGTGACGTGGAAGGACACCTCCATCGTCGAGCGGAGAGTCTGATCGGCCTTCGGCTCCTCAGCTTCCTCCGCCGCCGGAGCGGCCGGCTCAGGGCGCGCCGGCGCCGTCTCGCGCGGGGA
>DATBAW010000440.1:0-4602 GCA_036271335.1 Thermoanaerobaculia bacterium | reverse complement strand
GGATCTAGCTGGAACGGTCGCGCCGTATGAAACATCTCCTTGAAGATCCGGTTGGCCAGCAGCGACGCCGCCAGCGCGATCGACAGGCGCCGCGCGAAGACCGGATCGATCAGCCAGCTGTAGAGCAGCAGCAGCGGCCAGAGCACCGCGCTGGTTCCCAACCCGGTGCAGACCAGGAAGAGCAGGCGCAGGTGCGGACCGAGGAGATGTTGGAGAAAATGGATCGTGCTCACAGGACCTCAGAGGCATGCATCTTGCGTTCCTGACCTCTTCTCGAGAAGAGTTGGAGGAAAGTCTAGAGGAGGAGATCTTATGGCGCGCGCGATCTGGAAAGGGAGCATCAGCTTCGGCCTCGTCAACATCCCGGTCGGCCTCTACGCCGCCGAGACGCGGAACGACATCAGCTTCAAGATGCTGGACAGCAAGACGATGTCGCCCATCCATTACAAGCGCGTCAGCGAGGAGAGCGGCAAGGAGGTCCCCTGGGAGCAGACCGTCCGCGGCTACGAGTTGGAGGGGGGCAAGTACGTCGTCCTCTCCGACGAGGACCTGAAGGGCGCCGCCCCCGAAGCCACGCAGACGATCGACATCACCGACTTCGTCGACCTCGACGAGATCAGCCCGCTCTACTTCGACAAGCCCTACTACCTCGCGCCCGACAAGAAGGGAGCGAAGTCCTACGCCCTGCTGCGCGAGACGCTCCGCCGCACCAACAAGGTCGGCATCGCCCAGGTGGTGATCCGCACCCGCCAATACCTCGCCGCCGTGGTCGCCCGCGGCGACGTGATGACGCTGGAGCTGATGCGCTACGACCACGAGCTCCGCAAGCCCGAGGATCTCGACATCCCGCACGGCAAGTCCGGCGTCACCGACCGCGAGGTCGAGATGGCCGAACGCCTAGTCGAAGGCATGGTCGCCGCCTGGGACCCCGAGAAGTACAAGGACACCTACCGTAACGACGTCATGAAGATGATCGAGAAGCGTGCCAAGGCCGGCGAATTCGAATCCTCCCCCGAGCCGGCGCCGAAACCCGAGACGCCGCGCAACAACGTGATCGATCTGATGGCGCTGCTCAAGCAGAGCGTCGAGCAGGGCGGGCGGAAGCCGGCGAAGGCCACGGAGAAAGCTCCAGCGAAGAAGACCGCCGCCAAGAAAGCGCCGGCCAAGAAGACGGCGCACAAGGCGGCGGCAAAACCGGCGGCGAAAAAGCGGAAGAGCGCTTGAGGGATGGCGACCGCTGACCTCACCCTGCCGCCCGGGCGTAAACGCCCGGGCTACGCCGAAAACGAAAAGCCGGCTGAAGCCGGCTCGAAAATCAACGCTTCACCTGCGATACCCTCGAGCCGGCTTCAGCCGGCTTTGTTGTTGAGCCGTAGCCCGGGCGTTTACGCCCGGGCGGGCTGGCGCGACGAGACCAAGGTCACCCCATGCCGCTGACCGAATACCAAAAAAAGCGGAACTTCCGCGCCACTCCCGAGCCCGAGGGGAAGGTCAAGGCGACGAAAGGCAACTCCTTCGTCATCCAGAAACACGCGGCCACCCGCCTGCACTATGACTTCCGGCTGGAGATGGACGGCGTCCTGCGGAGCTGGGCGGTGCCCAAGGGGCCGAGCCTCGATCCCGGCGAGAAGCGGCTGGCGGTGCACGTCGAGGACCATCCGATCGATTACGGCGATTTCGAGGGGATCATCCCCAAAGGGCAGTACGGCGGCGGCACCGTGCTCCTCTGGGACCGCGGCACCTGGACCCCCGTTGGCGACCCCGCCGCCGGCTACAAGAAGGGCGATTTCAAGTTCGAGCTCCACGGCGAGAAGCTCCACGGCCGCTGGGTCCTGGTGCGCATGGGCCCCCGCGGCCAGGACGGCGGCCACGAGAACTGGCTGCTGATCAAGGAGAAAGACGACACCGCCGTGCCCGGCAGCGGCGACGCCGTGGTCGAGCAATATCCCGACAGCGTCGCCTCCGGCCTCAGCCTGGAGCAGATCGCCGCCGACCCCGAGCGCGTCTGGCAATCCAACCGCGCCGAGAAGACCGCCAGCTTCAAGGACAAGGTTTCCGCCAAGGCCACGAAAGCCGTGGCGAAAAAGGCGGCCACCAAAAAAACGGCCGCGAAAAAGGCGGTCGCGAAAAAACCGGCCATCCCCGGCGCCCGCAAGGCGAAGATGCCGAGCGCGATCGAGCCCGAGCTCGCCACGCTCGTCGACGCGGTTCCCCCGGGCCCTGAATGGATTCACGAGATCAAGTACGACGGCTACCGCGTCCTCTGCGAGATCCAGGACGGCGAGGCCCGATTGATCACCCGCCACGGCAAGGACTGGACCGATCGCTTTTCGCCCATCGCCCGCGCCGCGGAAGGTCTCGCGCTGAGCGATGCGATCCTCGACGGCGAGGTCGTGGTGCTGGAGCCGGACGGCACCACCAGCTTCCAGTCGCTCCAGAACGCCCTGTCCGAAAACCGCCAGGAAGATCTCGTCTACTTCGCCTTCGACCTCCTCTATCTCGACGGCCACGACCTGCGAGGCGCGCCGCTCCTCGACCGTAAGGCCGCGCTGCTGAGTCTTCTCGCGGGCTGTACCGGTCCGATTCGCCCGGGCGATCACGTCGAGGGAGATGGCGAGGGATTCTTCCAGCAGGCGTGCAAATTCGGCCTGGAGGGGATCGTCTGCAAGCGCGCCGACCTCTCCTACCGCTCGGGCCGCACCAAGGACTGGCTGAAGGTGAAGTGCATGAAACGGCAGGAGCTGGTCATCGTCGGCTTCACCGATCCCGAGGGATCGCGCGTCGGCTTCGGCGCCCTTCTGCTCGCCGTCAACGACGAAAAGGGCGAGCTCGTCTTCGCCGGCAAGGTCGGCGCCGGCTTCACCGACGCCACCCTGACCGAGATGCGCGCCCGGATGGACAAGCTGGAGATCAAGAAACCCGCTTTCAAGAATCCGCCCCGCGGCGCCGAGGCGCGGCGCAGCCACTGGATCGAGCCCAAGCTGGTGGCCGAGGTATCATTCACGGAATGGACGCGTGACGGCTCCCTGCGCCACTCGACGTTCCAGGGGCTCCGCGAGGACAAGAATCCGGAGGAGATCGTGCGCGAGACTCCCGAAAAAACGCCCGAAGCGACCCCCGAGACAAGCCCCAAGAAGGTCACCAACGCCGCTCCCGGGAAAGCGAAGGGGCCCGCCAAGAAAGGCGAGACCGAGATCGGCGGAGTCCGCTTCAGCCATCCCGAAAAAGTGCTCTATCCCGAGCAGGGGGTAACCAAGGGCGAGCTCGGCGAATACTACGAGCGGATCTCCGACTGGATCCTCCCCCACCTCGTCAACCGCCCGCTCACGCTGGTACGCTGCCCCGAAGGGCGCGCCAAGCAGTGCTTTTATCAGAAGCACGTCGGCGACAACGTTCCGCCGTCGGTCTACCGCGTGGACGTCGGCGAGGACCAGCCCTACGGCGCCATCGATTCTCTGACGGGGCTGCTCTCGCTGGCGCAGATGGGCGTGCTGGAGATCCACATCTGGGGCGCTCACCGCGACCGCATCGAGCAGCCCGACTACCTCGTCTTCGATTTCGATCCTGACGAGGGGCTCGACTGGGCGCGGGTGGTCGAAGGCGCTCTCGCCATGCGCGCCTTCCTCGGCGATCTCGGCTTGAAAACCTTTCTCAAGACGACCGGCGGCAAAGGGCTCCACGTGGTGCTGCCGATCGCCCGCAAGGACGATTGGGA
Organism: Thermoanaerobaculia bacterium; assembly: GCA_036271335.1. Classification (GTDB taxonomy): domain Bacteria; phylum Acidobacteriota; class Thermoanaerobaculia; order Multivoradales; family UBA5704; genus DATARR01. The sequence continues at coordinate 887 of DATBAW010000440.1, read as the reverse complement.
CGAGGTCAAGGCGTTCACCAAGGCGGTCTCCGAGGCGATGGTCGCGGCCGAGCCCGGGAAGTACACCTCGAAGCTCCCGAAGGCCAGCCGCAAGGGGAAGATCTTCATCGACTATCTCCGCAACGGCCGCGGCGCCACCTCGATCTGCGCCTACTCCACCCGCGCCCGCGAGAACGCGCCGGTCTCCGTCCCGCTCTTCTGGGAGGAGTTGGAGACGGACGTGCGCGGCAACACCTACACCTTGCGCACGTTGCCTGACCGCCTGGAAAAGCTGCCGTCCGATCCCTGGGCGGACTTCTTCAAGATCCGCCAGTCGATCACGGCGGCGATGAAGAAGAAGGTGGGGATGCGGTAGGGGTCTGGTGCCGTGCCAGCCGCAATTCCAGATGCCGCCGCACGTCGGGCCATTCGCTCAGCAGGATGCTGTACATCACACTGTCGCGCACCGTGCCGTCGCGGCGCGCCTGATGGTGACGGAGGACGCCGTCCTTCTTGGCGCCCAGCGCCTCGATCGCCCGCTGCGAGCGAAAGTTGAAATTGTCGGTGCGGAGGCCGACCATCTTGCAGCCCAGCGTATCGAACGCGTGGGCGAGCAGCAGGAGCTTGCAACTGGTGTTGACGTGGCTGCGCTGCCAGGACCTGGCATACCAGGTGTACCCGATCTCCAGGCGATCGATCGGGGCCACGATGTCGTGGTAGCGCGTCGAGCCGATGATCGTGCCGCTCGCCAGCTCGCTCACCGCCCAGGGCAGCATGTGCCCCGCCTCCTGGCCCGCGAGCGCGGTCGCGATGTACTCGCGGGTCTGATCCGGCTCCGGAACCGCGGTGAACCAGAGCTCCCAGAGCTTGCCGTCGGCCGCGGCGAGACGGAGGTCGTCGTGGTGTTC
>DATBAW010000439.1:0-3582 GCA_036271335.1 Thermoanaerobaculia bacterium | reverse complement strand
CGGCGACACAGACCTCGCTGCGGGAGCTGGAGGAGCAGGCCTGTAAGCTTCCAGGCACCGATGGGAGCTTCACGGCCCGGAGGCGACAGGTGCTAGACTTTTCAGTTATGGAGCCGCCCCGCGTCAGTCCGATCGGTATCCTCGAGACCCCGCCGGACCTGGTCTCCACGCCGCGGCGATTCTCCCGGCGCCTGCGCCTGCTCGCCGGTCTCCTGCTGGCTCTCTTCTTCCTTGGCACGGTCGTGACCACCGTCATCAGCTTCGGCCGCTACTGCTCGACGACGGACGCGACGGACACCCGCGGCCTGCATGCCGGCGCCCGCCGATAAAGCGGCGCGCTCCTCGATCCGCCGCCCAGCTGCGAGACTACGAGCCCGGCAGTCCCACCATCTCCGCGCTCACCTCCCACAGCCGCTTCGCCAGCGCCTGATCCTGCGCCAGCGGCGCGGGGTCCACGGCGACCTTCTTTTCGAAATATTTTCCGGTGACCCCTTCGAGGTCCGCGCTCGCCGCCAGCTGCACGATCGTCTCGCCCCCCTCCTTGGCGCTGATGAAGAAGGGGCGGTAGAGGATCGCGATCAGGGGTTTCGCCCAGAGCGGCGCGCCGGACCAGATGTTGGTGGCCGCGGAGCCGGGGTGCAGGCTGTTCGAGGTCACGCCGGTGCCCGCCAGGCGCCGCGCCAGCTCGTTCGCGAACAGGACGTTGGCAAGCTTCGAGCGCGTGTAGGCCCGCATGATGGCGTAACCGCCGCGCTCGAACCCGAGGTCCGCGAAATCGAGGGTGCCGCGCCGGTGGCCGATCGAGGCGACGGTTACCACCCGCGCCGGCGCGCTCCGCTTCAGGAGGTCGAGCAGCAGGTTGGTCAGCAGGAAGTAGCCGAGATGATTGACGGCGAAGGTCATCTCGATCCCGTCCACTGTCAGCCGCCGGGCCTTGTTCACGGCGCCGGCGTTGTTGACCAGCACGTCGAGCCGGTCGAGCCGGCCGAGGACCTCCCGCGCGAGCGCGCGGATCGAGGCCTGCGAGGAGAAGTCGCAGAGCAGGTGCGACACCTCGCCCGAGCCGCTCCGGGCCTTGACGCCGGCCACCGCCGTCTCGGTGCGCGCGGGATCGCGGCCGATCATGACGACCTTGGCCCCGCCCCTCGCGAGCTCCACCGCCGCTTCGAGGCCGATGCCGTTCGTGGCCCCCGTGATCAGGATCGTCTTCCCCTGGGCTCCGCTCATGTCTGCTCCTCCCGAAGGACGCTATCATGCGCGGGTGAACCGAAGACTCCGCGTCGCCTGGCTGATCGCCGGCCTCGCCGCCGCCCTTCTCGGGCTCGGCTGCGAGGAGGAGCTGCGCCGTCCGGAGGTGCCGGGCCTGCCGGTGCCGCGCGCCACCCGCGGCTACATCCTGATCTCGATCGACACCCTGCGGGCCGATCACCTCGGCTGCTACGGCTATCCGCTGCCGACCAGTCCATTCCTGGATTCGCTGGCGCGGCGGGCGACGCTGTTCGAGGAGACCTACTCGCAGTTCCCCAGCACCCTGGTCTCGCACATGTCGATGCTGACCGGCCTCTATCCACGGGAGCATGGGGTGTTCCCGCCCAATTCCGTGCTCTCGCCCAAGGTGGAGACGCTGCCCGAGGTCTTCCAGCGCAACGGTTTCCGCACCGCCGGCTTCACCGAGGGGGGCTACGTGAGCGGGCGCTACGGCTTCCGGCGCGGCTTCGACGAGTTCGACAGCCGCGACCGCGGCGCCGCCGGCGAGCGCCTGGTGGAGAAGACCTTCCGCCGCGGCACGACGTTTCTGAAGAGCCTCAAGCCGGACGACCGCTTCTTCCTCTTCCTCCATACCTATGCCGTCCACGCTCCTTATGACGCGCCGCAGCAGTACCAGGACCTGTTCTGGAAAGGTCCGCCTCCCGCCGGCGCCATCCCGCCCACGGGTCCGGCGCTCACCCGCTGGAACATGACGGGCGACCGGCCGCCGCAGCCGGTGATCGATCATCTGCGGGCGCTCTACGACGCCGGCATCCGCCAGACCGACGACGTCCTGAAAGGTTTCTTCGCCGATCTCGAGCGGCTCGGCCTCGCCGGCGACGTCACGGTGGTGATCACCGCCGATCACGGCGAGGAGTTTCAGGAGCACGGCCGGTTCAATCACACGCAGCTCTACCGCGAGACCCTGCACGTGCCGCTGCTGGTGATCCATCCCGAGATGTCCGCGCCGGTGCGGCAGGCCGGCGTGACGCAGCTGATCGACCTGGCGCCGACGTTCTGCGAGCTGGCGGGATTGAAGCCGAAGAATCGATTGGCGGGGGTCAGCCTGGCGTCGCGGATCGGCCGTTCGTCGCCGCGGCCCACCCGGAGCCAGACGGCCTGGGGCGAGACGATGGGGGGCGAGCGATCGATCTACCGCGGCGATCATCAGCAGCTGGATAGCCTCCTCCTCTTCGATCCGCCCGCCCAGGACTGGCTGCCGCGCCGGGTGTCGTTCGACAGCCCCGGAGGATCGATGGCGTTCCAGGCGCGCTCCTTCCTGGAGCCACACCGGCTGACCGTCCGGCGGGGCGACCAGGTGCTGGAGCAGATCACGCTGGTCCCCGACTGGTCGCCGGTCCAGTTCGCCTCGTCCGGGCCCGGACGGCTCTCGCTGGAGGCCGACGGCTGCGCGGACGATCCGGACAGCAAGCGCCACGAGCCCGAATGCCACTCCTTTCAGGTGCGCGGCCTGCCGTTGACCCGGATCGAGCTCTACGACATCGCGCGCGATCCCGGCCAGCTGCGGGACGTGTCGCGCCAGCAGACGCGAGACACCCGGACCCTGCTGCGCGACCTGCTGGCGTTCAAGCCGCTGCCGGTGGCCGCGGCCTCGGCGCAGCCGCTCGATCCCGAGCTCGAAGAGGGGCTGCGGTCGCTCGGATATATCAAGTAGGAGGCGAGGGGCGCGATGAAGACAAAGCTCAGTGTATTTCTGATCCTGCTGGCTTTCGCGGCGACCGCGGAGGCGGGCGCGCTGAACGCCCTGAAGCTCACCCCGCGCCACATCGCGCTCGCGGATGGCCGCGCCTTCGATCTCAACGTGCCGGAAGGATTCGAGATCCGCGTGGCGGCGCAGGGGCTCCGGCGCGTGCGGTTCATGGCGAAGAGCCCGGACGGCCGGATCTTCGTCACCGACATGTACAACCGGAGCGACAATCAGAAAGGGATCGTCTACATCCTCGATGCGTTCGATCCGGCCACGGGAAAATTCAAAGGCACGATCCCGTATCTCACCAATCTGCGCAATCCCAACAGCGTCGCCTTCTACACGGACGCGCAGGGCGTCGACTGGTTCTATCTGGCGCTGACCGACCGGCTGCTGCGCTACCGCTACAAGGCGGGCGAGACCGCTCCTGCCGGCACGCCGGAGGTGCTGGCGACCTTCCCGGCCTACGGGCTGAGCTACAAATATGGCGGCTGGCACCTGACGCGCACGGTCATCGTGGGCGGCAACGGCAAGATCTACGTTTCGGCCGGCAGCAGTTGCAACGCCTGCGAGGAGAAGGAAAAGGTTCGCGCCAGCATCCTGGAGATGGATCCGGACGGAAAGAA
>DATBAW010000438.1:0-1921 GCA_036271335.1 Thermoanaerobaculia bacterium | reverse complement strand
TCAAACTCCAGGATTCCGGCTCCTGAGGAAAGATGGCGCTTTAAACTCCAGGATGCCGCCCCGGGAAGAAAGATGGCGGCCCGGGAAGCCGGAAAAACCGGCATCCTGGAAAGTTAGCGGCCCGGGAGGCCAGGATCGGAGTCATCCAGGAAAGATGGCGGCTCGGGGAGCGAGAAAAGCCGCCATCCTGGAAAGTCACGGGTCCGGGAAGCAAAAAACGGCTACGGGAAGCAAAAAACGGGTCCGGGAACGAGGAATCCTCGCGGGCGCTTCACGGCGTCCATCGCCACAGTCCCTGTCCCTCGAATGCCACCAGCAGAGCCGTGGGCCGGCGGGGATCGATCGCGATCGTCGGATCGTCGTGATCGGGCGCGCCGGCGAGGAGGGTCCAGTGGGTGCCGTCGTCGAGGCTGCGGTAGATGCCGTTGGCGCGCGTCGCGGCATACAAGGAGAAAGAGAGCGGATCCCAGGCGAACTGGCGGATGACCACGCCGGCCGGCAGGTCGCCCCAGGGGCCCCATTCCTTGCCGTTGTTGGGGCTCTCGAAGAGGCCGCCGTCGGTACCCGCCAGAAGGAATTTCGGGATCATGGAAAGGCCGACGAGCGCGAGGGTCCGCGGCAGGCTGGAAGTCTCCTCCTGCCAGGAAGCGCCGCCGTCCGTGCTGGTGAAGAGGGTGTGCGGCTCGCCGTTGTCGGCGAAGTCGTAGGCCAGCCAGCGCCGGCTCGGGTCGAAGGGATCGGCCAGGTAGGCGGAGTAGGTCGGGCAGGCGAGGATGCCAAGGACGGTGACGCGCACGCAAGCGGTCGGCAGGCCGCTGTCACCGCGGTGCCAGGTCGCGCCGGAGTCGTCGCTCGTCCAGAGCGCGATGCTTCGGTCCGGGCCGACGTCCTCGGCCGCCGTGAGGGCGGTATAGCTCGGCTGGTTCACGCTGGGCAGGAACGCCAGCACCCCGGGAGGAGCGGAAGGGACGGCGCTCCAGGTGATTCCACTGTCGCTGCTCCTCAGGACTCCGTTGGCATTGCCCGCCAGCACGATCGAGCCGCTGGCGTCCGCGATCGTCTGCTCCGGCGGGATCGGCACCTTCACCCAGCTCGGGCCGCCGTCGCTCCGGTAGATATCGTTGGGCGGACCGCCCTGCGGCGTGTTCACCGCCACCACCAGCCGCCGGGCGCCGCCGAGGAGGCGTTGGGCGACCAGGCCTTCGCGCACGTCCCCCGCGATGATCCCGCGACCGGCATCCGTCCAGGTGCGGCCGCCGTTGGCGCTGACGAAGAGGCCGGGCGCCGCGAAGCTGCTGGTGTAGATCCGCTCGCCGCCGGCCGCGACGACGCCGGCGGCGGGCTCGGCGACCGGATTCGACCAGCGCGCGCCGGCGTTGCTCGATTCGAAGAGGAGGTGCTGGGCGTGGCCGTTCGCGACGGTCCGGGCGGTCACCCAGACGTGGTGCGCGTTCAGGGGATCGACCGCGACGGCGTCGCAGGTGGAATGCGCGGGGAGGCGCGGCGGATACGCCAGCGCCTGCCAGTGCGCGCCGCCGTCGTCGCTCCGGACCAGGCACTGGTTGGCGGTATTGGTGGGAATCCCATAGAGCGTCCTGGAATCCGAGGGCGCGAGGGCGCCCTGCGTGAAGCCCGCGTTGTGGAACTGGCCCCGCAGGCTCCAGCTCTGGCCGCCGTTCGTGCTGGCGCGGAGCCCCTCCGCGACGAAAGCGAGCAGCGCTCCGCTCCGGGGGTCGACGACGACGGGTTCCAGGTTCGTGAAGCTCTGCGTCAGGGGAGCGCCCTGCGTGAACGTCGCCCCGCCGTCGCGCGAAACGGCGACGGCCAGCTGGAAGTCGACGATCTTGACGCGGTAGAGCGTCTCCGGGCGGTGGGGATCGACCAGCATCTGGTGGGTCGAGTCCTGGGACGACTCGACGGG
>DATBAW010000437.1:0-2871 GCA_036271335.1 Thermoanaerobaculia bacterium | reverse complement strand
CGAGCGGGCGGACCTGGCACTGATCCACGAAGACGCCCGCGGGTGGAGCGACGCGGAGCTGCTCGCCCGCCTGCAAGGCGAGGCGTTCCGTCCCTTCGACCTCGAGCAGGGCCCCGTCTTCCGCGCCGCCCTGTTCGAGCGCGAGGAGGGGGACCGGCTGGTGCTCGCCGTCCATCACGTGGCGGCGGACTTCTGGTCGCTGGCGGTGCTCGTCCGCGAGCTGGGGGCGCTCTACTGCGACGGCGCGGGGCCGGGTCTCCCCGCGCCCGCCCTCCACTACACCGATTTCGCGCGCTGGCAAGAGAAGAGACTGGAAGGACCCTGGGGCGACGCCCTCTGGGAGCACTGGCGGGAGCGGCTGGCCGGCGCGCCGCCGCTCGACCTCGCCACCGACCGGCCGCGCCCCCCCGCCCAGACCTTCCGCGGCGCCGAGCGCCGGCGCCGGCTGGGTGCGCAGCGATCCGCTGGCCTCCAGGCGCTGGCCGCCGCGCACGGCTCGACTCTTTTCGTGGCTCTGCTCGCGGCCTGGCAGGCGCTGCTCGGCCGCCACGCCGCCCAGGACGATTTCCTGGTCGGCTCTCCCACCACCGGCCGCTCGGCGCCGGGGATCGGCGGCCGGCTCACCGGGGTGGTCGGCTATTTCGTGAACTTGGTGGCCCTGCGCGCCGATCTGGTGGGCGATCCCACCGTCCCCGAGCTGCTGGCGCGCGCCCGCGGCACGGCGCTGGACGCCCTGGAGCATGCCGATTTCCCCTTCGCCCGCCTGGCCGAGCGTCTGCAACCGGAGCGTGACGCCAGCCGGCCGCCGCTGGCGCAGACGGTGATCGCGCTCCAGAAGTCGCCGGCGCCGGAGCTGGCGCCGCTCGCCGCCTGGGCGGTGGGCGAGGCGGGAGCGCGGCTCGAGCTCGACGGCCTCGCTCTCGAATCCGTTCCGCTGGCGTCGCCCGCGGCGCAGTTCGACCTCACCCTGCTGGCGGCCGAGCTGGACGGAGATCTCGCCCTGAATCTCCAGTTCAACACCGACCTGTTCGATGCCGTCACGGCCGAGCGGATGCTGACCCGGCTGGCCGAGTTGCTCGGCTCGATGACGAAGGACCCCGAGCGGCGGCTCTCCGAGCTCGACCTGCTCCCCGAGGCCGAGCGCGCGCAGCTCCTGGCGGTCGGCTCGACCGCGCCGGGTCATCCGGGCGGCACGCCCGTGCATCGGCTCGTGGAGGCGCACGCCGCACGGTGGCCGGAGCGGCTGGCTCTGACGGATGCCACGGAATCCCTGACCTACGGCGAGTTGAACGCCCGGGCCAACCGGCTGGCGCGGCGGCTGGCGGCGCTGGGCGTGGGACCGGAGACGACGGTGGCGGTCTGCCTGGAGCGCTCGGCCGCCCTCGCCGTCGCGCAGCTCGCCGTGCTCAAGGCCGGCGCGGCCTACGCGCCGCTGGATCCGGCGTATCCGGCGGAGCGGCGGGATTACATGGTGGCGGACTCAGGGGCGTTGATGCTGATCGCGAGAGGGACGGTAGAGGCGGCAGGGGTCCGGGTGCTGGCCGTGGAGGAAGGGGCGAGAGAGGACGAGGATCCGGGGAACCTCGAAGTGGCTGTGGACGGCGCCAATGTCGCCTATGTGATCTACACCTCGGGATCGACCGGGCAGCCGAAGGGGGTGCAGATCTCCCACGCCAACCTCGCCAACCTGATCGCCTGGGTACTGGAGCTCTATGCCCTGACCCCGAAGGACCGGGCGGCGCTGGTGGTGAGCCCGTCATTCGACGTCTCGGTGTGGGAGATCTGGTCGACGCTGGCGGCGGGCGCCAGCCTGTACGTGCCCGACGAGGCGACTCGCACCTCGCCGGCGGCGCTGGTCGCCTGGCTCGCCCGCGAGGAGATCACCGCCGGCTTCTTCCCCACGCCGCTGGTCGAGGCGCTGCTGGAGGAGCCCTGGCCGGCGGCGACCCGGCTGCGCGTGCTCGGCTGCGGCGGCGACCGGCTGCGGCGGGCACCACGGCCGGGGATCCCCTTCCGCCTGCTCAACCTCTACGGCCCGGCCGAGTGCACCGTGGTCAGCATCGGCAGCGAGGTGGCGGCGTCGGCCCTGCCGCTGGAGGGAGACGCGCCGATCGGCGTGCCGGTGCCCGGCGCCGCCATCCATCTGCTCGGCCCCGCGGGCGAGGAGATGCCGCTGGGAATGCCCGGGGAGATCTTCATCGGCGGCCTGGGCGTCGGCCGCGGCTACCTCGGCCGGCCGGCGCTGACCGCCGAGCGTTTCGTGCCCGATCCTTTCGCCACGGCGCTGGGAGCGCGGCTCTACCGCACCGGCGACCTCGGCCGTTTCCGGCCGGACGGCACCGTCGACTTCCTCGGCCGCATCGACCGCCAAGTGAAGATCCGCGGCGTGCGGATCGAGCTGGGCGAGGTCGAGGCCGCGCTCGCGGCGCTCCCCGGAGTGCGCGAGGCGGTCGCCGAGGCTCGCGCGTTCGGTGCCGGCGCGCCAGTGCTGGTCGCCTGGGTCGTCCCTCGTCAGGGCGATCCGGCGGCGCTCGACGTCCGCGAGCTGGCGGCGGCGCTGCGGCAGACGCTCCCCGAGACCATGATCCCCACTGCCCTCGTGCCCCTCGCCGCCCTGCCGCTCACTCCGAACGGCAAGATCGACCGCCGGGCGCTCCCCGCTCCCACCGGGCTCGCCGACGGGGCCGGAGCCGCCGCCGGGCCGCGGACGGCGATAGAAGAGCAACTGGTCGGGATCTGGAGCGCTCTCCTCGGCGTCGAGCGGATCGGCCGCGGCGACGGCTTCTTCGAGCTGGGCGGCCACTCGCTTCTGGCGGCGCGCATGATCTCGCGCCTGCACGCGGCCTTCGGCGTGGACCTGCCGCTCGCCGA
>DATBAW010000436.1:0-3320 GCA_036271335.1 Thermoanaerobaculia bacterium | reverse complement strand
GCGCAGACGAACTGGACGATGAGGCTGGTGCGGTCGCCACCTTTTGCCGCGCGGGGAATCAGCGAGGCGAAGTAGGTGAAGACCACGTTTCCCGGGATGAGGCCGATCGCCGTCGTGATCAGGAACAGGCCCGGACGCACGCCGGCCAGGGCGGCGGTGTAGTTGACCAGCGGATAGGGGATCGGCAGGAAGCGGATCCCCACCAAGCTCCAGAATCCCCGCCGCGCGATCCTCGCCTCCACCTTCTTGAGCCTGTCGCCGAGGAGGTGGCGCACGAAGTCGCGCCCCAGGAGCCTGCCCAGGAAGTAGGTCGCCGAGCCGCCGAGGAAGGTCCCCGTGATGTTGTAGAGGGTGCCCCAGACCGGACCGAACACGAGGCCGCCGGTGATCATCATCGGCGAGGCCGGCACGAAGAGCGGGCAGAGCACGATGTAGGACCCGATCAGCGCCAGCGGCGCCCACCAGGTCTGGCGGAGCTGGGTGAGCAGCGCCGACAGCTTCTCGACCGTCAGATACTGGGCGACCGAGGTGAAGCGCATCACGGCGAAGCCCGTGACGACGATCGCGACGAGGACGAGGAAGCGGAGCAGGAGAGGGCGGGGGACAGCCTTCATCAGGGCCAGAGCTCTGCCTTGACCTCTTCCCAGGTTTGTTCGTCGTTCGGGCCCTGCTCGATGCCGGCGAGACGGTCGTCGAGAAGCCGTCTCTGCCAATCGGGGATTGGGAGAAAGCCGGATTCGTCCTCAGGCTCGACGCTGGTCATCGTCCGAGCTTACCTGGGATCGGGATTTTTCCCGATCGCCACCGCGCCCGGGTTCTCGCCGGGGAAGAGGAACTCCCGCATGTGCTTGCTGAGCGTCTCCTGGGCGGAGGGCTCCATGAAGTTCAGCCGCAGCTCGTTGATGATCATCACTTCCGTCTTCGTCCACTCCTGCCAGCAGTCGGCGCAGACCCGCTCGCGGATCTCGGCGCCGAGCTTGCCGGGGAGGGGCTGGCGGGTGAGGGCGGGGGCCTCGGTGCGGCCGCAACGGGCACAGTGAACAGTGGCCATCAGCTCGCTCCCTGCGCGGCGAGCAAGCCGCGGAAATAGTCGATGGTGGTCCGCAAGCCCTCGGCGAGGCTCACCTTCGGCTCCCAGCCGAGCTTCGTGCGGGCCTGGGTGATGTCCGGCTGCCGGGTCTGCGGATCGTCCACCGGCAGCGGCTTGAAGACGATCGGGCTCGAGCTGCCGACCGCGGCCTTGATCGTCTCGGCGAACTCCAGGATCGTCATCTCCTGCGGGTTGCCGATGTTGCACGGCTCGTGGAGGTCGCTCATCAGCAGCCGCCAGATCCCCTCGACCAGGTCGTCGACGAAGCAGAAGGAGCGCGTCTGCCTGCCTTCGCCGAAGACGGTCATCGGCTCGCCGGTGAGCGCCTGCTGCACGAAGGCGGGGACCACCCGGCCGTCGCGCGGCCGCATGCGCGGGCCGTAGGTGTTGAAGATCCGCACGATCCGCACGTCCACCTGGTGGAAGCGGTGGTAGGCCATGGTCATCGCCTCGGCGAAGCGCTTGGCCTCGTCGTAGACGCCGCGCGGGCCGACCGGATTGACGTTCCCCCAGTAGCTCTCCTTCTGCGGATGCTCCAGCGGATCGCCGTAGACCTCGGAGGTCGAGGCGAGCAGGAAGCGCGCGCCCTTGGCCTTGGCGAGGCCGAGGCTGTTGTGAGTGCCGAGGGAGCCCACCTTGAGGGTCTGGATCGGCAGCTCCAGGTAGTCGATCGGCGACGCCGGCGAGGCGAAGTGGAGGACGAAGTCGACCGGCCCCTCGACCTCGTACGGCTTCGAGACGTCGTGCTCGAGGTACCGGAAGTCGTCCCGGTGGCGCAGGTGCTTGAGGTTCTCCAGCCGGCCGGTCAGCAGGTTGTCGACGCAGATGACCTCATGCCCCTCGGCGAGGCCGCGCTCGCAGAGGTGGGAGCCGAGGAAGCCGGCGCCGCCGGTGATGACGACTCGCTTCACGAGCGCGCTCCGGCGGTCGCGGTGGCGGCGTTCCGGGTGGCGGGCACGCCCTCGGGACGGCCGATCGAGACGTAGCGGAACCCTTCGGCGGCCATCTCCTCCGGCTCGTAGAGGTTGCGCAGGTCGATCACCAGCTTGGCGCGCACCAGCTTGCGCAGCCGCTCGAGGTCGAGCTTGCGGAACTGGTTCCACTCGGTGGCGATCACCACCGCGTCCGCCCCCTCGGCCGCCTCGTAGGCGTCGCGGGTGTAGACGACGGTGGGGAAAAGCGGCTTGCAGAGGGTCATCGCTTCCGGGTCGAAGGCGCGCACGGTGGCGCCGCCGTCGACCAGCGCCTGGACGATGGGGAGCGCCGGCGACTCGCGGAGGTCGTCGGTGTTCGGCTTGAAGGAGAGGCCGAGGACGGCGATTGTCTTGCCGGCGAAGCCGTCGAGCGCCTGGGCGACCTTCTCGACCATCCGCTTCTGGGTGAACTCGTTGACCTCCAGCACCGCCTCGATGATGCGGAACTTGAGGCCGGCGTCGCGGGCGATCTGGGCGGCCGCGCGCGTGTCCTTGGGGAAGCAGGAGCCGCCGAAGCCGGGGCCGGCCTGGAGGAACTTCGGACCGATGCGATTGTCGAGCCCCATCCCCTTCGACACCACCTCGACGTCGGCGCCCCAGGCCTCGCAGATCTGCGCCACCTCGTTGATGAAGGAGATCTTGGTGGCCAGGAAGCCGTTGGAGGCGTATTTGATCAGCTCCGCCGTCTCGACGTTGGTGACGATGAACGGCACGTCGGCGGCGTGGAGCGGCGAGTAGACCTTCTTCATCATCTCGGCGGCCCGCTGGTCGCGGGTGCCGATCACCACCCGGTCGGGGTGCATGAAGTCCTCGATCGCCGACCCCTCGCGCAGGAACTCGGGGTTGCTGACCACGGCGAAGGTGTGCTTGCCGCCCACCCCCTCGCGCACGATGCTCTCGATCATCCGGCCGGTGCCGATCGGTACCGTGCTCTTGGTGATGATGATCTTGTAGCCGTTGAGGTGCTGGGCGATCGACGCCGCCACCTCGCGGATGAAGGTGAGGTCGGCCGAGCCGTCGGACTTCGGCGGCGTGCCCACGGCGATGAAGATCGCCTGGGCCTCCTCGATGGCGGGGCCGAGGTTGGTGGTGAAGCGCAGCCGCCCCTCCGCCATGTTCTTCTGGACCAGGGTGTCGAGGCCGGGCTCGTAGATCGGCACCTTGCCGTTCAAGAGGCCTTCGACCTTGGCGTGGTCCTTGTCGACCCCGACGACGTTCATGCCGAAGTCCGCCAGGCAGGCGCCCGTCACCAGTCC
>DATBAW010000435.1:0-4800 GCA_036271335.1 Thermoanaerobaculia bacterium | reverse complement strand
CCGTCGGCGCCGATCGAGACGCCGCGCCGGCACCAGGCGCGGATCGTCCCGGCGTCCGGCACCTGCGACGGCTCGGCCAGCGCCAGGAAGTCGTTGCCGCTGCCGGACAGCTGATGAAAGCGGCCCATCAGGGCACCGCGGCCCGGACCTCGTTGCTGGGCCCGCTCTCGTTGCCCGCCTGGTCGATCGCGGTCACGCGGTAGACGTAGATCTTGCCGCTGCCGACGGCCGTGTCGAGGAACTCGGTGGACTCCACCGGCTTGTCCGTCAGGCGTTCGAGCTTCCCGGTCTCCCCCTCCCGGCGATAGACGATGTAGCCCGCGACGTCGTCGGCCTCGCTCGCCCGCCAGACCAGGCGCGCCCGGCCGGCCTCGGTCAGCGCCACCAATTCGGTCGGCGGCGGCGGCGCAAAGCGGTCGACGTAATGGACCTCGTGCTCGCTGGCGATCGCACTCTCGATCGGCGGCTGGAGCACGGAGAGCGAGGTCACGCTGTAGATGTAGTCCTGGCCGAACTTGGCGGTGCTGTCGAGCCAGCTCTTCTCCGTCGCGGCGGCGGTGTGGATCGGCTTGCCGTTGCTGCGCTCCTGGGCGCCCCGGCGGTAGACGTTGTAGCCGGCGACGGTGCCGGTGACGGGCGCCCATTCGACCTGGATGCCGTCCCCGCGGGCGGTGATCGTGACCTGCTGCGGCGCCGCCGGCGGCGCCGTGGGCACGATCGTCACGATGTTCGAGAAGTCCGATTTCTCGCCGTTCCGACCGAACGTGCGGATGGCGTAGTAGGTGGCCAGCGGCAAGGGGCCCGCCGGGGTCGCCGGCGCTCCCGGCGCTGCGGCGGCTGGCGCTCCGGGCGCTGGCGTCGTCGCGGGCGCTGTTGGCGCCGTTGGAGCCGCTGGCGCCGTGGGTGCCTTCGGCGCCGGCGGCACGGCCGGAGCCTTGGCCGATCCCGTCGCCGGAGTCACCGGCGCGGTCAGCGGCGGCAGGGGGAGCGCGAGGTCCATCCGGCTGCCGGACGTCGCGGCCGTCAGGTCCGCGCCGGTGATCTTCTGCAGCGGCTTGGCGGCGGTGGCGAACGCGTGGGCATCGATCGGGGTCGCCTTGCCGTCCGGCGCCGGCCGCGCGGTCGTCCAGATCTCCACCGCCGACATCCCTCCCAGCGCCACACCCGCGGCGGTGACCGTGGGATAGGTGAAGCTGGCGAGGAGCTGGGGACCCTGCTGGACGACGGTAAGGTCCTTGGTCGGCGCCGGGATGTTCTTCAGCGGCGGCAGCGGCGGACCCTGCTTGCCGCAGCCGAGAGCAGAAAAGAGGGCTGCCAGGATCAGAAATGTAGGGGCGCCCCTGTGTGGGCGCCCTCGCCTTGAAACAGGGCGGCCACATAGGGCCGCCCCTACAGCATCTTCCTGCTGCAGTCGTTCAGAGGACATAGCGCGAGAGATCCTGGTCCTGGACGATGCCGGAGAGCACCCGCCGGACGTATTCGCCGTCGACGTTCACCGGCGCGTTCGCCATGTCGGGGGCCTCGAAGGAGACCTCGTCGAGCAGCCGCTCCATCAGCGTCGAGAGCCGGCGGGCGCCGATGTTCTCCGTCGAGGAGTTGACCTCGACGGCGAGACGGGCGAGCTCCGCCACCGCGTCCGGGGTGAAGTCGAGCTTCACCCCTTCGGTCGAGAGCAGCGCCGAGTACTGCTTGGTCAACGCCGTCTCGGGCTCGGTGAGAATGCGGACGAAGTCCTTCTCGGTCAGCGGATCGAGCTCGACCCGGATCGGGAAGCGCCCCTGGAGCTCGGGGATCAGGTCCGAGGGCTTGCTGACGTGGAAGGCGCCGGCGGCGATGAACAGGATGTGGTCCGTCTTCACCATGCCGTACTTGGTCGACACGTTGGTCCCTTCGACGATCGGCAGCAGATCGCGCTGCACTCCCTCGCGCGAGATGTCGGGGCCGCGGCCCCCCTCGCGGCCGGCGATCTTGTCGATCTCGTCGAGGAAGATCAGCCCTCCCTGCTCGACGCGCTCGCGGGCCTCGCGGGAGACCAGGGCGCGGTCGATCAGCTTCTCGGACTCCTGCTGCTGGAGGATCTCTCGCGCTTCGGCCACCGAGACCTGCTGCTTCTTCTTGCGGCCGAAGAGGCCGGGGAGCATCTCCTTGATGTTCATCCCCACCTCCTCGACGCCCTGCGGGGTGAACATCTCGAGGCTCGGGGCCGACTCGTCGACCTCGATCTCCACCCGCCGGTTGTCGAGGGCGCCGGCGCGGAGCTTGTCGCGGAACTTCTCGCGCGTGGCGGCGAGCTCGTCCTCGTTCTCCTCCTCGTGGCGCAGGTAGGCGTTGATCGGCCGCGGCGGCACCAGGAGCTGGAGCAGGCGGTCCTCGGCGCGCGCCGCGGCGGCCTCGCGCACCGCGTCCCGCTTCTCCTCCTTGACCATGGTGACGGCGATCTCGACCAGGTCGCGCACCATCGACTCGACGTCGCGGCCGACGTAGCCGACCTCGGTGAACTTGCTGGCCTCGACCTTCAGGAAGGGCGCCTTGGCGAGGCGTGCCAGCCGGCGGGCGATCTCGGTCTTGCCGACGCCGGTGGGGCCGATCATCAGGATGTTCTTGGGCGCGATGTCCTCCGCCAGCTCGGGCGGCAGCTGCTGCCGGCGCCAGCGGTTGCGCAGGGCGATCGCCACGGCGCGCTTCGCCATCCGCTGCCCGACGACGTACTTGTCGAGCTCGGCGACGATCTGTCGCGGCGTCATATTTTCGATCGCGAGGGCGGCGGGCGTCTCGCTGGGGATCGGCAGGGTCATGTCTCCGAGAGCTCCTCGATCGTCAGGTGGTCGTTGGTGAAGATGCAGATCTCGGCGGCGATCCGCATCGCCTCGCGCACCACGTCCTGCGCTCCCATCGTGGTGTGCCGGAGCAGGGCGCGCGCGGCGGAGAGCGCGTAGTTCGCTCCCGAGCCGATCGCCAGCACCGGCTCCTCCTCGTCCGGCTGCATCAGCTCGCCGACGCCGGAGACGAAGAAGCTCTTCTCCCGGTCGGTGACGATGATCATCGCCTGGAGCTGGCGCAGCGCGCGGTCGGTCCGCCAGTCCTTGGCGAGTTCGACGACCGCCCGCTCCAGATTGCCGTTGAACTCCTCGAGCTTCTCTTCCAGGCGGCCGACGAGCGCCAGGGCGTCCGCCCCGCCGCCGGCGAAGCCTACCAGCACCTTCCCCTTGCCGACGCGCCGCACCTTGCGCGCGCCGCCCTTGACGATGGTGCTCTGATTCATCGTGACCTGCCCGTCGCTCGCCATGCACACCTTGCCATTGCGGCGCACGAGCAGGACCGTGGTTGATTTGAACGTATCCATGGGGAGGGGATTGTACACCGCCGGACGCGGTCGGTCCGCGCGGTCGATCCTGCGGCTCAATCGCGGCGCGCCCGGGGGTGGGCGTCGCGGTAGACAGAGAGCAGCCGGTCGACCTCCAGATGGGTGTATTTCTGGGTCGTCGACAGCGAGCTGTGCCCGAGCAGCTCCTGGATCGCCCGCAGGTCGGCCCCCCCTTCGAGCAGGTGGGTGGCGAAGGTGTGGCGCAGGGTGTGCGGATGGACCCCGCGCGCCACCGCCGCGGCGTCCACCCACTTGTCGATCACCCGCCGCACGTCGCGGTCGGAGAGCCGGGTCCCGCGCTTGTTGAGGAACGCCGGCTGCCCCTCGTCGCCGGCGGCGCGCACCGTCTCCCACTGCGCCAGCCAGTTCCGCAATGCCTCCGCCGCCGGCCGGCCGAAGGGAACCATACGCTCCTTGCTCCCCTTGCCCATCACCCGCACCATGCGGGCCGAGAGGTCGACGTCGGTCCAGTCGAGCCCCACCAGCTCGGAGACCCGCAGCCCCGCCGCGTAGAGCAGCTCGAGGATCGCGCGGTCGCGCAGCACCAGCGGCCCCTCGCCCGCCGGCGCCTCGATCAGGCGCTCGACCTCGCCCGGCCGCAGGTGGCGGGGGAGGGTCTTCGGCGCCTTCGGCGTCTTCACCGCCTGCGCCGGATTGGCCTCCAGGGTCCCCTCGCGGCAGGCGAAGCGGAAGAGGCTGCGCACCGCCGACAGCGCGCGCCCCTGGCTCCGCTTGCCGAGCCCGGAACGGGTGAGCCACGCCAGGAAGGAGCGCACGGCGAGCGCGTCGACGTCCTCCGGCCGCACCGCCTCCGGCTCCTTGCCGAGGAAGTCGCGCGCCAGGAAGCCGTGGAAGGTGACGAGGTCGTGCTCGTAGGCGCGCAGGGTCTGGGGGGAGAGCTGGCGCTCGCCCTGGAGGTGCTCGAGGTAGCGATGGATCAGGCGGCGCACGGGATGCTCACTCCGTTCCGCTCCGCCCACGCCGCCAGATCGGCCTGCGCCCGCGCGACGTAGGCGGCGCGGCGCTCGAGCTTGCGGATGCGGCCGGGGAGCTCGGTGAACAGGCCGTAGTTGATGTTGGCTGGCTGGAAATTCTCGGGATCGGACTCGGTGAGATGGCGGGCGAGGGCGCCGAGCGCGGTGGTGGGCGGGAACGGCTCGGGCTCCTGTCCCGCGCGCTCCAGCGCCATGTACAGCCCGATCGCCAACCCCGTCGCCGCCGATTCGAGATATCCCTCGACGCCGGTGATCTGGCCGGCGAGGCGCACCCGCGGCTCCGCCTTCACCCGGTAGCGCTGGTCGAGATGGGTGGGCGCGTTGATGAAGGTGTTGCGGTGGATCTGGCCGAAGCGGACGAACTGCGCCTCCTCCAGCCCCGGAATCATGCGCAGCACGCGGTTCTGCTCGCCCCACTTCATCCGCGACTGGAAGCCGACC
>DATBAW010000434.1:0-10248 GCA_036271335.1 Thermoanaerobaculia bacterium | reverse complement strand
GTTTCAATCCACGCCTCCGCGCGAGAAGCGAGGGCGAGGCCCGAAGTATATGATTCTTAAGAGCCTCAAGTCCAATTTCCGCGAACCCTCCAGGAGAGGGGACGGATCGGACAAGAAAAGGGGCAGCTCAGGGCAGAAAAGTGCCGATCCACCGGGCTCCACCAGGTTCCGCGAACCTCTCCTGGGAGGCGACTGATCGCTGGAGGTTCGCGGCGAGCATGGATCTTCCAGCGGTCGGGTTCGGCGAGGTCCAAGACGGCCTTGATGCTCCTTGCGTCCTTCCGGTTGGCGGCTGACCGAGCAGCAAGTGCGAGACTATGCGGGCAAACTCGAGAATTCCACAACCCATAGGTTCAATTCACGCCTCCGCGCACGAAACGAGGCCGAGCCAGACGCACATAATTCCGAAGGGCCTCAAGCCCAGTTTCCGCGAACCCTCAAGAGAGAGAACAGATTTAACAGGAAAAGGTTAGACCCAAGGCAGAAAAGCGCGGATCCACCGAGCGTTGCGCCGCCGAGGTCCTCCACGCTGGCCGGGAGGCCATCCCGGGCCGCCATCCCTACGGCTCAAATTGAGGCTCAATCCGAACCCATAGGGGACAATTTGTACCCTGATGGGAACAAATTGTCCCTCTATTTACAAGTGGAGAGAAATATCGCCTTATAGATTCTTACCTCCGGAGCCGGCGACGAAGAAGAGCATCTCTCGGGTGATTACGTTCTCCTATCCTAGCATCTCCAAACTGTGGAAAACGCAACCTTTCCAGCCATTTGATTGACGAATGAGAAACTTTGACTCGACAATGACGCCCAGATCCGAGCCAATGACGGTGTTGGATCTGAAACGTCAAAGGAGAAGAGTCATGGCTAACGAATCGGCAGGACAGACCCTCAACGCGTGGCGGGAGCTGACCACGTCGCTGGCGGCCAATGCGGCGGACCTCCCGTTCCTGGAGGCCCATCGGTTGCAGTTGGCGGACATGCTCAAGCAGGCGCAGGATCTCGCCACCCAGCAGGCGGCGCTGGCGGCGAGCAAGCAGGATGTGTCGAAGAGACTTCAGGGGATGCTCGACGAGGGGCGGAAGGTCGCCAGCTTCCTGCGCCTCGGTGTCAAGCAGCAATATGGCAACCGGGCTGAGAAGCTGGTCGAGTTCCGGATCCGCCCCTTCCGCGGACGCAAGGCCGCGAAATCCGATCCGCCCACCCCGGAGACGCCGGCGACCCCGCCGACGTCCCCGGCCACCATCCCCTCCACGTCCCCCGCCACCGGCTCCGGTCACTGAAGCCTCGGGAGGCGTGCCGTGCCAGCGGCACGTCTCCCCTTTTCGTCTCCGTAACCAGGATATCTCTTCGTCCGGTCAGGATCACGCCTCGCCTCCCCAGGAGAGGACGATCCTGGCCAGGACGGCGACTTTGATCCCCAGGACGGCGGGCGTCCTCGCCAGGATGGCGAGCGTCGCGGCCAGGATGTCGGTCGTCTTCCTTTCCCCATTCGCCGTCCGGACTTCCTTTCTCTCCGTCCTCTTTCCCTAGTGAGCGTCCTCGCTTCCCGAGTGGCGTCCTCGCTTCCCGCCCGCTCTCCTGGCTTCGGCCGCGATCCTCCTGGCTTCCCGAGGCGTCGTCCTGGTTTCCCGGGCTCACGTCTTCTCCGAATCTTTTGCCTCCCGACATTCCTTGAAAAGACAGGTACCGTCGATCGGGAATCTTATGGTAGAAAATGCGGCATGCCGAGAACCCGGACCGCCGCGGCCTCAACTCCAAAGGGGCGCAAGAAGAGCGCCCGACCTCCCCAGGGCTGGCGCACGACCGACGAGGACGAGATCGAGCGCCGCCGGCAGCGGGCGGCCGGCGAGCCGCTCGTTGTGGAGGCGCTCGAAGCCGGGCACCCCGTCTTCGGAACGTTCCGGGTCTCTTCGGAGACGGGCTCCTCGTATGAGGTCGAGATCCGCTCTCTCGCCGAGCGCGACAATTCCTGCGGCTGCCCGGACTACGAGGTCAATGGCCTCGGCACCTGCAAGCACGTCGAGGCCGTCCTGGCCCGGGTGGGGATGGTCCGGCAGAGGGCCAAACCCAGGATCGAGGTCTTCCTCCGGCGCACAGGCGAACGGCCCGAGGTGAGAGCGCAGGGGCTGGAGCGATCCGCCGGCTCCGCGGCCCAGGCTCTGGCGGACCGCTACTTCACCGCCAAGGGGGCTCTGCGCGGCGATCCGCTGGTCCGCCTTCCCGCCCTGGCCCGGGCGCTGGCCGCCGTTCCGCCGCGGGTCCAGGCGGAAATCCGACTCTCCCGGCATCTCCTCCCCTGGGTCGAGGAACAGCGCCGCAAGGCCGCGCGGCAAACGGCCCGCGAGCGGTTCCTCGCCGAGGTCCAGGCCGGCCGGGCGACTTTGGACGTGGTTCAGGTCCCCCTCTATCCCTACCAGCAGGAGGGCATGCTCCATCTGGCCTTCACCGAGCGGGCCCTGCTGGCGGACGAGATGGGGCTCGGCAAGACCGTGCAGGCCATCGCCGCCTGCGAGCTGCTCCGGCGCCTGCGCGGCATCGAGCGCGTGCTGGTCGTCTGCCCGGCCTCCCTCAAGGGGGAGTGGGAGGAGCAGATCGCCCGCTTCAGCGGCCTGCCGTCGCGGATCGTCGCCGGCCCCCGTGCCCAGCGGCTGGCCCAATACGACGAAGCGACCGGCGAGGGCGAGGGCGCCTTCTTCTATCTCGCCAACTACGAGCAGATCCTCATCGACGCCGACGCCGTACAGCAGCGGCTCGCCCCGGACGTGATCATCCTCGACGAGGCGCAGCGGATCAAGAACTGGCAGAGCCGCACCGCCCAGGCGGTCAAGAGGCTGCGCAGCCCCTACGCGTTCGTCCTCACCGGCACGCCGCTGGAGAACCGCATCGACGAGATCTACTCGATCGCGCAGTTCCTCGACCCTTCCCTGCTGGGGCCCCTCTTCCGCTTCAACCGCGAGTTCTATCTGCTGGACGAGCGCGGCCGGCCCGCGGGCTATCGGAACCTCGACGAGCTTCACCGGCGGCTCGCACCCGTCCTGCTGCGCCGCCGCAAGGACGAGGTCGAGGGGCAGCTCCCGGGCCGCCTGGACAAGCACTACTTCGTCCCCCTGGAGGACGAGCAGATCCCCCGCTACCTCGAATACGAGAAGCGGGTCGCCCAGATCCTCGCCGAGGCCAGGCGCCGCCCCCTCCTGCCCAAGGAATTCGAGCAGCTCCAGCGCTGGCTCGCCTGCATGCGGATGGTCTGCGACACTCCCTACATCCTCGACTCCGAGTGCCGGATCTGTCCCAAGCTCACGGAGCTGCGGGAGATCCTGGGCGAGCTCCTCGCCGAGCCCGGCACCAAGATCCTGGTCTTCTCCGAATGGGCGCGGATGCTCGACCTGGTCCGCGAGGCCCTGCAGGAGATGGGGACCGGCTTCGCCTGGCACACCGGCTCGGTGCCCCTGGCGAGGCGCCGCGACGAGGTCCGCCGCTTCAAGGAGGATCCCGGGTGCCGCCTCTTCCTCTCGACCGACTCCGGAGGCGTGGGGCTCAATCTTCAGGCGGCCAACGTGGTGATCAACCTCGATCTCCCCTGGAACCCGGCTCGCCTGGAGCAGCGCATCGCCCGTGCCTGGCGCAAGCATCAGACGCGCCCGGTCCGCGTCCTCTATCTGGTGACCGAGGACACCATCGAGCACCGGATGATCCCGCTCCTCGCCAACAAGCAGAGGCTCGCCGACGGCGTCCTCGACGGCCGGGGGGAGCTCTCCGAGATGCCGCTCCCCTCGGGCCGCAAGGCGCTGGTCGAGAGGCTGGAGACCCTCACGGGCCTCACCGGCGCCCCGTCCGCGCCCGCGCGGGCCGCCGATCCCTGGGGGCCTCTCGGCGGCGAGCTGCGGACCGCGCTCGGAGAGGGCCTGCTGCGGCTGGAAATCCACCCCGGACGCGACGGCCGGGAGGTTCTCCTCGTCGTCGCCGAGGATGCCGTCGAAGATGCCGTCGAAGATGCCGCCGCCGGGCGTCCGCGGATCGAAGAGATCCTGAGCCGGCATTTCGCCGGGACCACGCCGCCGGTCCTGGAGCTGCTCGCACGTTCCGCCTATGAAGCCCTGGAGAGGCTCGTCGAGTCCGGCGTGCTGAGCTTCCCGGCGGAGGGCCGCCGCCTGCTCCACTCCGCGCCGGCTCCCGGAACGGAGCGCGATCCGCAACGCGAGCGCCGGCTCGCCGCCGCCCGCGCGACGTTCGCCCAGGCCGAGCGGAAGATCCGCATGGCGATCGTCCTGGCCGGAGGCGGATTCGCCATCGAAGGCCTTCCCGCCCTGCGCGAAGGGGTCGAGCTCGGCCTCCAGGCCCGCGCGCGGATGGAAGGGCTCGACCTCCTGGAGTCCCAGCCGGTCCCCACCGCCTGGATCGCGGACCGTCTTCCCACCTCCCTTCCGCTCCTCGACCAGCTGCGGGCCGAGCCCGGCACCCTGATCGGCGCCACGGAGGAGGACGTCCGTGCCTGGATCGCCGGCGGCGAAGCGCTCGCGGCGGAGATTGAACGGGAGCTGCGGCAGGCCGGCTGAAGGATCGGCAGCGCAGTACAACTTCGCCATGAGCCCTCCGATTCTGGACAAGCCGAGCGCCGCGCCTGAGCTTTCGCTCGACGATTGGCTCGACCTGCCTGAGGACGACCCGGGTGAGCTCGTGGATGGCCGTCTGGAGGAGGAAGAGAACCCCGATTACCTTCACGAGCTCCTGGTCGCGCTTCTGGCCCGGATTCTCGGCGACTGGATCTTCCCGAGTGGTGGACTGGTGGCTGGCTCGGGCGCCAAGTTCGTGGTCGCCGCCAGGCGCGGTCGGAAACCCGATCTCACGGTTTATCTGCCGGGTGGCCGCCGGCCTCCCGCCCGCGGCCTGATCCGCGTGCCCCCCGACATCGCCGTCGAGATCGTCTCGTCGACACCCCGCGACGGCCGGCGCGATCGGGTGGAGAAGACGGCGGACTACGCCGCTTTCGGCGTGGCCTGGTACTGGCTGCTCGACCCGCAGCTGCGGAGCCTGGAGATCCTCCAGCTCGATCCCCAGGGCCGTTACCTCCACGTCCTGGGAGCCAGCGCGGGCACGCTGGAGACGGTCCCCGGCTGCGAGGGGCTGACGCTCGATCTCGACGCTCTCTGGGCGGCGATCGACGCTCTCGAGTGACGCGGGCCGGGCTCCCCTCCCTCCCCCTCCCTTTTGTCCCCTCCTCCCGGAATTGCTAGCATGCCTTCCGATGACTCTTGCCGCGCTCCTCGCTCACCTGGTCGACTGGCGGGTCCGCGAGCGCGGGCGGGAGTATTTTCAGGCGGGGCGGGTGCGGCTCACGGAGTGCGGACCGGAGGTGGCGCGGGCGGAGGTCACGGGGACGGAGACGTATCCGGTCTCCCTGACGCGCGAGGAGGACACCGTCTGGGCCGTCTGCTCCTGCCCGTTCTTCGCGGGCGGCGCGATCTGCAAGCACATCTGGGCGACGATTCTGGCCGCCGACGAGCGGAAGGGGCTGCGCGGACCCTACGGCGACGTGCCGCGCAAGCTCCGCCTTCCCAGTGAGGCGAAGGAGCGGCCGCACGGAGGTCCGCCGCCGGCGCCGACCTGGCGGGACCGCCTGCACGAGCTCGCCGGCCGCCCTCCTCTCACGCCTGCCCCCAGCGCGACCCTGGACGGCCGGGAGATCCTCTATCTCCTCGACGTCCCCACCACGCTCAAGAGCTCGCGGCTCACCCTGCGCGTGATGACCGGCCGGCGGACGCCCGAGGGCCCCTGGCAGGCGGTGGCGCCGATCAACCTGACCCGCGACGCCGTCCAGCGGCTCCCCGAGCCCGACCGCACCTTCCTCTCCCTGCTGATCCTGGCAGCCGCCGAGACGTCGGGCACCCGGGGCTATTCGGGCTACTCCTATCAGGTGCCCACGGTCTGCCCGGTCCCGCCGGTGGCGGCGGAGGTCCTGATCCCCCAGCTCGGCGCCACCGACCGCTTCTGGACGCGCCCCGGCAAGGAGATCAGGATGGGCGCGCCGATCACCTGGGACGCCGGCCCCCCCTGGGAGGTCTGGCTGGAGATCCGCGAGGAGCCCGGCGTGGTCCGGCTGGCCGCCGCCCTGCGCCGGGGGGACGAGCGGCTGGGCGGCGGCGTGCCTCCCGTCGTGCTCGGCGAGTCGGGCTTCCTGCTCGCCGGCGACCGCCTCGCCCGTCTCGCCGAGGGGGGCTCGCGCTGGGCCGCGCTGCTCGATCCCGAGAAGGCCCTGCGCGTTCCCGCCGCCGAGCGCGACGAGCTGATCGGCAGCCTGCTCGCCGCGAATCCCCTGCCCCCCCTCGACCTCCCCGAGCCGATGCGCTACGAGGAGGCGCGGCTGGCCCCCCGGCCGTTCCTGCGCCTGCTGCCCCCCCGCTGGCTGCGCAACCCGCCGCGCGCCGAGCTCTCCTTTCTCTACGAGGGGCGCGAGGTGGCGCCGAGCTCGCCGCAGCGGGGCCTCTATCAGCCGGCGGAGCGGCGGTTCCTCCTCCGCGACCGCGAGGCCGAGGCGCGGAGCGACGCCCGCCTCCGCGAGCTGGGGTTCCGTCCCGATCCCGATCCCTATGCCTCCGGACCGCCGGGCCTGCAGATCGCCGCCAACCGGATTCCCGGCGCCGTGTCCACTCTACTCGCCGAGGGGTGGGCGGTGGAGGCGGAGGGGAAGCTCTATCGCTCGCCCGGCCGCTTCAAGATGTCCGTCTCCTCGGGCGTCGACTGGTTCGATCTCGACGGCGAGGCCGACTTCGAGGGGCAGTCGGTGCCGCTCCCCAAGATCCTCGAGGCGATCCGGCGCGGTGCCCGCTTCATCACGCTGGACGACGGCACGCTCGGCATGCTCCCCGAGGAGTGGACCCGGACGTTCGCCCCCATCGTGCGCCTGGGCACGGCGGAGGGGGAGAGCGTGCGCTTCCGCTCGGTGCAGGCGGCGCTGCTCGACGCCTGGCTCACGGACGAGTCGGCGGAGCTCGCCTCGATCTCCTGCGACGAGGCCTTCGAGCGCGCCCGCGAGCGGCTCGGCGGCTTCGCGGGGATCGTGCCGGCCGCGGCGCCCCCCGGCTTCCGCGGCGAGCTGCGCGGCTACCAGCGCACCGGCCTGGGCTGGCTCCACTTCCTGCGCGAGTTCGGCTTCGGCGGCTGCCTGGCGGACGACATGGGCCTCGGCAAGACCGTGCAGGTGCTCGCCCTGCTCGAAGCCCGCCGCGCCGCGCGCAAGAAGGAGGGGCTCCCCCCCTCCCTGGTGGTGGTGCCCCGGTCGCTGGTGTTCAACTGGATCGCCGAGGCGGCCCAGTTCACCCCCCGCCTGCGGATGCTCGACTACACCGGCAGCGACCGCGCCGACCGTCCCTTCACGGATTGCGACGTGGTGCTCACCACCTATGGCACGCTGCGCAAGGACGTCGCGGCGCTGCGGGCGGTGGAGTTCGACTACCTGATTCTCGACGAGGCGCAGGCGATCAAGAACGCGGACAGCCAGACCGCCAAGGCCGCCCGCCTGCTGCGCGGCCGGCACCGGCTGGCGCTCACCGGCACGCCGGTCGAGAACCATCTCGGCGAGCTCTGGAGCCTGCTGGAGTTCCTCAATCCCGGCTTCTTGGGCGCCTCCCCGGCCTTCCGCCAGCTCGGCGACGACCTGCGCGACCCGGAGAGCCGCGGCCTGCTCGCCCGCGCCCTGCGTCCCCTGATCCTCCGCCGCACCAAGGAGGCGGTCGCCCCCGAGCTGCCGCCCAAGCTGGAGCAGACGATCTATTGCGTGCTCCCCGCCCGGCAGCGCAAGCTCTACGACGAGCTGCGGGACCACTACCGCCAGTCGCTCGGCGCCCGCATCGGCGAGCAGGGGATGGGGCGCTCGAAGATCCTGGTCCTCGAAGCCCTCCTCCGCCTGCGCCAAGCCGCTTGCCACCCCGGCCTGCTCGACCCCAAGCGCGTGGCCGAGCCCTGCGCCAAGCTCGACCTCCTCCTGCCGCAGCTCCGCGAGATCCTCGACGAGGGGCACAAGGTGCTGGTCTTCTCGCAGTTCACCAGCTTCCTCGCCATCCTGCGCGAGCAGCTCGACGCCGCGGCCCTCCCCTACCTCTATCTCGACGGCCGCACCCGCGACCGCCAGGAAAAGGTGGAGACCTTCCAGACCGACCCCGGCGCCCGCCTCTTCCTGATCAGCCTCAAGGCGGGGGGCCTGGGGCTCAACCTCACGGCCGCCGACTACGTCTACCTGCTCGACCCCTGGTGGAACCCCGCCGTCGAGTCGCAGGCGATCGACCGCGCCCACCGCATCGGCCAGGTCCGCCCCGTCTTCGCCAGCCGGCTCGTCGCCCGCGACACGGTCGAGGAGAAGATCCTCGAGCTCCAGGCCACCAAGCGCGATCTCGCCGACGCCGTGATCCAGGCGGACAAAAGCCTGCTGGCGGGCTTGAGCCGGGAGGATCTGGAGATGCTGCTGTCGTAGGGCGGATGGGGATTCTGGGCACGAAAGTTGTCTCTGTAAACCAGACATTGCTACACTGCCGCGCCATGAAAAAGACTTTCTCTCTCCGTGCTGTTCTCCTGTCCCTTCTCCTTGCGCTTTCGACCACCTCCGCCTACGCCGCGAATGCCGTGCACGCGCCGACCGTCTGTCCGTCGAACGGCGCGCCGCTGCCCAGCGCCGCGGAGCGGCAGTTCATCGTTCCTTCCAGGCTGCTGCGCTGCTTCATGTCGCCGGCGCAGATCCAGACCGCCAGCAGCTCGATCGGCCATGACGCGCAGACCACGGTCACCGATCCGGCGTTCGAGAGCGGCGAGCTCAATCCGGACGGCTCGGTGCGGCCGCCGCTCGACGCCGACCAGTTCGCCGCCCTGGCGAAGATGCATTCGATCCTGGACGAGGACATGCGCGAGGGCGCCATCATCCGCAAGTTCATCGCCAACTCGGACGTCGGCGGCTTTCTCTACGGCCGCACGGTGATCAGCTCGCCGCCGATCGTGGTCACCACCAACGCCGTCCGCGGCTTCGTGGGGCTGGAGCGCAACACCCAGGGGCTCGACGCCGGCGAGACCGTCGCTGCGCTTGGCCTCGACTATGAGGCGACCCCGACCGGTCAGTACACGGACGCCAGCCCCCTCCCGCTCCATCGTCAGGTCGCCGCCGAGATCGTCGCCCACGGCCTGCACTCGATCCGCCACTTCATGTCCGCGCAGGGCGCCGGCGACGCCAAGATCCCCATGGCCCGCGACCTCAACGACTCGGTCGACGCCTCCACGCCGGGCCTCGACGACCGCCACTTCGAGATGAACCGCCAGGGCCAGACCAACCCCTACACCGGCCTCGGGATCTCCGACAACATCGGCCTGCTGACCTATCAGAACGACGACGCCCCGGACGCCGTCTACCCGCTCCACCTCAACGAGGAGGACGTGATGACGGTCCCTACGCCGCTGATCTCGGGCGACGAGATCTTCCGCCGGACCGTCGACGGCCAGGAGACGCTGATCGCCCGCTACGTCAAGATCACCCACGCGAACGGCACCGTGATCCATCGCTGGGACCTGTCGCGGAACCTGTCCGCCGCGGACCGCGCCTACTACGAGGGGCTGATCCGGCAGGCGGCGGCGCAGGTCACGGCCGCCGGCGGCTGATGCCCCTCACCCGCCGCGACACGCCCGACGGGCCGGTCTGGGTTCGTCCCCCGTTCCGGCCCGAGGACTACACCGCTCCGCCCGACGCGCTGCGGCTCTTCGAGCGTTGGCAGCGGGACGACGTCGAAGGCTCGGACGCCCTCCTGGCCCTCCGCGACGGCCCCTTCGGCAATTACGTTCCCGTGGACCGTCCCGTCCATGACGGCAAGACCTGGATCGTGCTGCTGGAGGCCAGCCGCGAGTTCGCCCTCGAGGTCGAGGTCCGCCCCTCGGGCTTCGGCACGGTCGTGCCGGTGCCGCCGGAACGGGCCTACGAGCTGGCGTGCGCGCGGGACGCGCTGCGGTCCAAACCGGTGATTCGGGAGTGAGGTGGGCGACCCGCACTCCCCAACCCTCTTGTAGGGGCGCAGCATGCTGCGCCCTCGACGTGGCCGTAACAGAAAAAGGGCGCAGCATGCTGCGCCCTCGACATGGCCGTAACAGAAAAAGGGCGCAGCATGCTGCGCCCCTACATCTACTTTTTCTTCTCCCCGCGCGCTACGGCAGCGGCCCGTTCCAGCACTGGCACTGGGGCGTGCTGTCGGAGCAGTCGTTGCCGAGAGCCGCGATGCA
>DATBAW010000433.1:0-14032 GCA_036271335.1 Thermoanaerobaculia bacterium | reverse complement strand
GGGGTTCTACGTCCAGCGCTGGGACGGCGCCGCACGCCAGTGGGTACGGGTGAACCGCGAGCTGCTCGCCGCCGTCCAGGCGCCGCAGGGAGGGGTCTACCGCTTCGTCGATCCGCAGGCCTCCCCCCGCGAGGAGCCGGTCTACCGGCTGATCGAGGTCGAGGCCGGCGGTCCGCGTCACACCTACGGACCGTTCACCGCCAAGGTCGACTGGAGCCGTCCCGATCCGCGCACCAGCCCGGCGGATTATGAGCGGAAGGATTATGAGCGCGCCGCCTATCCGGCGACCCGTCACGGCCTCGCCGTGCCGCCGCTCAAGAGCGCCGCCAACGGCGCGGACGGAACCTGGCTCGGGGTGCGCCAGACCGGCCTCTACCACCTCTCCACCGCCGACGTCGCGGCCTGGGTGGGCATGATGCCCGCGGACGCCGCCAAGTCGATCGCCAAGGGGCAGGTGTCGCTCACCCACAACGGACAGCCGGTGGCCTGGACTCCGGAGCTCGGCTCCGGCGGCCCCCGGGACAAGGACATCGCCTTGGGGCTGTTCTTCTACGGCGAAGCGCCATCGCACAACCTGTTCACGGAGACCAGCGTCTACCGGCTCCAGAAGGCGCCCGGCCTGCTCATGCAGAGCGTGGCCGCCGGCCCGGCGACACCCCTCGCCGGTGGCAGCTTCCCCACCACGGCCCACGTCGAGAAGGATCTCTTCGCGGCCACCGTGCTGCCGCTTGATCCGAGCTCCGACTACTGGTTCTGGGATTTCCTCCAGGGGGGTGACCCAACCGCCGGACAGAAGACCTTCACGCTCGACGCCCCGGGCCTCATCGGAACGGGCGGCGGCGCGCTCGCCGTCGCCTTCCAGGGCGCCACGTCGAGCGGGTTCACCGGCGAGCACCACGCTCAGATCGCGCTCAACGGCACGCCGCTCGGCGAGACCAGCTGGACCGGCATCACCGCCCAGCAGGCGACCTTCGCCGTTCCGGCGGGCGTTCTCCAGGCGGCCGGCAACCAGGCGCAGGTGACCGCCCTGCTCGGCGACGGCGTCCCCTACAGCATCTTCTACCTGAATTCCTTCGACCTCTCCTACGCGCGGAGCTTCCAGGCGGCGGGCGACGCCCTCGCCTTCACGGCGGGGGGCAACGCGCAGGTCACCGTCGGCGGATTCTCCAGCTCCGCCATCCGCCTGCTCGACGTCCAGGATCCGCTCCATCCGCGCTGGCTCACCGGCCCGACGGTCGGCTCCGACGGCGCCGGCGGCTTCCGTCTCAGCTTCGCCCCCTCGCCGGCGGACCCGTACCTGGCCGCCGCTCCGGCCGCCTTCCTGACTCCGGCCGCCAGCCGGCCCTGGAACGTGACGTCCCTGAAGTCGACGGCCAACCGCGCCGATTACCTGGTGATCGCGCCCCCCGCGCTGCGCGACGCCGCCGAGCGCCTGGCCGACCTCCGGCGGGCGCAGGGGTTGACGGCGATCGTGGCCGATCTCGACCAGATCATGGACACCTTCAACGCCGGAGCCTCCGATCCCAACGCCGTGCGCGCCTTCCTCACCTACGCCCATACGATGTGGGCGCAAGGCCCGCGCTACGTGGCGCTCGCCGGTGGCGGAACGGTCGACTACCGCGACCTCCTCGGCGACGGCGACAACCTGGTGCCGCCGCTGATGATCGACAACGACGGCGGCCTCTTCCCCTCCGACAACCGGTTCGGCGACGTCGACGACGACGGGCTCCCGGAGGTCGCCGTCGGGCGCATTCCGGTGCTCTCGGCGGCCGAGCTGGACGCCTACACCGCCAAGCTGGCCGCCTATGAGGGCGCCAGCCCGGCGGCCTGGACCGGAACGGCGGTGATGGCCGCCGACGCCCCCGACGGCGGCGCGCACTTCGACGCCGACAGCGACCAGGTTGCCGCCCAGCTTCCGGGGGTCTATACGGTCAGCCGTATCGACCTCACCACCACGCCGCTCGTCGACGCCCGCGCGCAGCTCCTCGGCGCGATCGGCGGCGGCACGGCTTTCGTCAACTACATGGGGCACGGTGCCCTCGACCGGCTGTCGTCGGGGGGGCTGCTCACCAGCGCCGACGTGCCGGGATTGACCAACGGCGGCAAGGCGCCGGTGGTGACGGCGATGACCTGCACCATCAACCGGTTCGCCGTGCCCGGGATCGCGGCGCTGGGGGAATTGCTGGTGAAGAGCGGCGCCGGCGGAGCCGCCGCCGTCTGGGGTCCCGCCGGACTCTCCTCCAGCGGCGACGCGCGGCTGCTCGCCGAGCGCTTCTACCACGCGGGCGACGCGCGCCTCGGCGACCGCATCCTGCGGGCGATCACGGAGTTCCGCGCCCTCGGCGGCGCCCCCGACCTGCCGCGCGTCTACGACCTGATGGGCGACCCGGCCCTGCGGCTCCAGGCACCACCGCCGGCGACGGTGCATCCGTCGGCGACCTCCGAATAGGTCCACACCCTCGCCTCCCTCTCTACATCAGAGAGGGAGGCGGTTCGGCTCTCGGAGACGACTACGGAGGGATGCCGTCGCCACAGACGTTCGGCCAGGCGTGGCAATCGGTGATCGTCCCGGCGTGCGGTGAGGTCGAGGCGCACTGACAGGGATAGATCGCGTTGTTCGTGGTGCAGGTCTCACAGATGATGTAGTGCTGGATCGCGCTCGACGACGCGGCGACCGAGAGTCCCATTCCGAGGGTGAGCAGGAGCAGTTTCTTCTTCATTACACGACCTTTCTTTTGAGCACCAGGAAAAATCCCTCATCTATCCTGGTGCGAAAGGGCGCGAAACCGGGACCCCGCCGACGGCTCGCCGCCATCTCGAAGAGAGCAATAAAATGACAGCGCTGGCAAGAATCCTCAAACATAATCTCCTCGTTGAAAGGCAGGTCTGCCTTAAACGAAAGGAGCAAGCAAATGTCCGTCATGCATCGAATCACCGTTCGGGGGGCTCTCGTGGTGGGGGCCCTGACCGCCCTGGCTGCCGGCCCGGCCCACGCCATTCCCACCGGTCCCATCATCTACTCCGGTCACGTCTACAACGGCGACAGCACCCGCTGCCTGGATTCCGGAGTTCCCGCCAATGCGCAGCTGTGGACCTGCTCCACCGCGATCTATCAGCAGTGGACGTTCAACGTCCGGTCCGGCACGATCGTCGGCAACTCGCCGACCGGCTGTCTGGATGACGGCGCCGGCACCAACGGCACCGGCGTGCCCCTCGTCGCCTGCACGGGCTCGCTCAGCCAGAAGTGGACCTACGACGCCAATTTCCGTCTGGTGAACCAGGCGAGCGGCCGTTGCCTCGACGCCGATCTGGGCACGATCGGAGCCAATGGCACCAAGGTGCAGGTCTGGGATTGCGGCACCGGCACCAATCAGAAGTGGTACTTCGAGTTCGGGCCGTAGGCCTCAGGTAAGCCAGAACCCCTGGGGCCGCCGGAGGTCCCAGGGGTATCAGTGAAAGAGTCCTACCGTCGCCCCCCCGCCCGCTTCTTCGTCTTCGGCGCCGGCAGCACTTGGCGGAGGTAGCGGCCGGTGTAGCTGTCCTGCGCCGCCGCCACGTCCTCGGGCGTGCCTTCGGCGAGGAGCTGGCCGCCGCCGGCGCCCCCTTCGGGACCGAGGTCGATCACCCAGTCCGCCGTCTTGATGACGTCCAGGTTGTGCTCGATCACCACCACCGTGTTGCCGAGCTCGACGAGCTGGTGGAGCAGCTTGAGCAGCTTGCCGACGTCATCGAAGTGGAGGCCGGTGGTGGGCTCGTCGAGCAGGTAGAGGGTGCGCCCCGTGGAGCGCTTGCAGAGCTCGCGGGCCAGCTTCACCCGCTGCGCCTCGCCGCCGGACAGGGTGGTCGCCGGCTGGCCGAGGCGGATGTAGCCGAGCCCTACCTCGTTCAGCGTCTCGAGCACCCGCTCGATCGAGGGGATGTTACGGAACATCTCGTAGGCCTGCTCCACCGGCAAGTCGAGGATCTCGGCGATGTTCAGCCCCTTGTAGCGCACGGCGAGCGTCTCGCGGTCGTAGCGCTTGCCGGCGCAGACCTCGCAGGTGACGTAGATGTCGGGCAGGAAGTGCATCTCGATCTTGATCTGCCCGTCCCCCTTGCACGCCTCGCAACGCCCGCCCGGGACGTTGAAGCTGAACCTTCCCGCCCCGTAGCCGCGCATCCGCGCCTCGGGGGTCATCGCCATCAGGTTGCGGATGGCATTGAAGACGTTGGTGTAGGTCGCCGGGTTCGACCGCGGCGTGCGACCGATCGGGCTCTGGTCGATGGCGATCACCTTGTCGAGCTCGTCGAGACCCAGGATGCGGTCGTGCTCGCCCGGCTTTTCCGAGGCGCGGTAGAAGTGGCGCGCCAGGGCCTTGTGCAGGATGTCGTTGACCAGCGTGCTCTTGCCCGAGCCCGAGACGCCGGTGACCACCGTGAAGGCGCCGATGGGGAACTCGACGGTGAGGTTCTTGAGGTTGTTCTGCCGCGCTCCCTTGATCACCAGCTCGCTCCGCCCGGCGCGCCGGGTCTCCGGCACCGGCACCTCCAGGGCGCCGGTCAGGTACTGGCCGGTGAGCGACGCCGGAGCCTTCTCGATCTGCTTCGGCGTCCCCTGCGCGACCACCTCGCCGCCATGGACGCCGGCGCCGGGACCGAGGTCGATCACCCAGTCGGCCGCGCGGATGGTCTCCTCGTCGTGCTCCACCACGATCACCGAGTTGCCGAGGTCGCGCATGCCCTGGAGCGTGGCGAGCAGGCGGGCGTTGTCGCGCTGGTGGAGGCCGATCGACGGCTCGTCGAGCACGTAGAGCACGCCCATCAGCTTGCTGCCGATCTGCGTCGCCAGCCGGATGCGCTGGCTCTCGCCGCCGGAGAGGGTGGCGGAGGAGCGGTCGAGCGTCAGGTAGCCGACCCCGACGTCGTCGAGGAACGACAGGCGGTCCTGGATCTCGGTCACCACCTTCTCGGCGATCGCCCGCTCCCGCTTGTCGAGCGGCAGCGTGCCGACCCAGGCGCGGAAGTCGGTGACGGAAAGACGCGACAGCTCGTCGATCGAGCGGCCGTGCATCTTCACCGCCAGCGCCTCCGGCCGCAGCCGCCGCCCCTCGCAGGTAGGGCAGAGGTGGACCGACATGAACTTCTCGATCTCGGTGCGGATCGACGGCGACTCGGTCTCCTTGTAGCGCCGGGCGAGCATGGGGATGACCCCCTCGAACTTGCCGGTCCAGGAGTAGCTCGACTTCTTGCCGGTGAAGCTGAACGACAGCTCCTCCTCGCCGCTCCCCTGGAGGATCACCCGCTTCGCCTCGGCGGGGAGCTTCTTCCAGGGGGTGGAGAGCGTGAACCCCATCGCCTTCGAGAGCGTGTCGACCATCTTCAGGCGCCACGACTTCGACCCCTCGGGCCAGGGCGCCACCGCGCCGGCGAGGATCGAACGCTCCGGGTCCGGCACCACCTTCTCGGGATCGACGCCCATCAGCGTGCCGAGCCCCGAGCAGCCGGGACAGGCGCCGTAGGGGCTGTTGAACGAGAAGAGGCGCGGGGTGATCTCGGTCAGGCTGGTGCCGCACTCGGCGCAGGAGTAGTTCTGGGAGAGGGTCTCCTCGTTGGCTCCCTCAGGGGCGAAAACGACCAGTCCGCCGGCCACCTTGAGGGCGGTCTCGATCGAGTCGGCGAGGCGCTTCTCGATGCCAGGCTTGACCACGATGCGGTCGATCACGATGTCGATCGAGTGCTTCTTCTGCTTGTCGAGCGCCGGGACCTCGCCCGCCAGCTCGACCATCTGGCCGTCGATGCGGGCGCGCAGGAACCCCTCGCGGGCCATCTGCTGGAGCTGCTTCTTGTACTCCCCCTTCTTGCCCCGCACGTAGGGGGCGTAGAGGACCAGACGGGTCCCCTCGGGGAGCTCGCGGACGCGGTCGACCATCTGCTGCACGGTCTGCGGGCGGATCGTGGCGCCGCAATTCGGGCAGTGCGGGATGCCGACCGAGGCGTAGAGCAGCCGCATGTAGTCGTGGATCTCGGTGACCGTGCCCACCGTCGAGCGGGGGTTCTTGGAGACCGACTTCTGCTCGATCGAGATCGCCGGCGACAGCCCCTCGATCGAATCGACGTCCGGCTTCTCCATCTGCTGGAGGAACTGCCGGGCGTAGGAGGAGAGCGACTCGACGTACCGCCGCTGCCCCTCGGCGAAGAGGGTGTCGAAGGCCAGCGACGACTTGCCGGAGCCCGAGACGCCGGTGATCACCACCAGCTTGTTCCTGGGGATCTCCAGGCTGACGTTCTTCAGGTTGTGCTCGCGCGCACCGCGGACGGAGATGCTATCCATGGGACCGGTCATCCTAGCAGAGGGGGTGGGACCGGGGGTGGTCCCGGGAGACGAAACGCCGGCGCGCCCGGAGGGAATTCCCAGGCCGAGGCACTGCCGATCCGACACGGTAAATGCAACAGGCTCGCAATTTATTAATCTAAGCACCCTTGATGACGGAGGCGTTCTGCATCGCGGCGCTGGGCCACGGCCGCCTCCGACATCACGTCCCGGCCGCGCCAGCTGCCGGATAGGAGAAGGAGGACAGGATGAAGCAAGCAACATCGCGCATCGCCCTCGTGGCTCTCATGGCCCTCAGCCTGGCGGCAGCCGCCGGAGCGGCCTCGGCCCCCTGTGTCATGCCGGACAACGGCGGCGGCACGGTGACGTTGCCGCCGGCGGGCTGTCAGTACCTGAGTCCCAGCCAAGTGCACATGATCATCGCCGGCCTGCCGCCCGGCACCACCATCATCCTGGCGCCGATCCACCGGGACTTCATCTGCCGGACGGGCCCTTGCCACGTCTCCGGCGGACCGCTGGGCGGCGAGGTCGAGAACTTCACCTCGACGGCGGTATTCCAGTTGAGCGGCACCGGCGCGCTCTCCGGCTGGACCCGCACCGTCACGGTACCGCTGACCGTCCAGGTCGCCACCGCGCCACGGTCGGCCGGCTCCTCCGTACAGACCTTCGCGACCAACATGGAGCGCATCTCGGGTGCGATCACCGGCGATCCCGACTTCGACCTCTTCCAGGTGAACGGCGGCACGGCCAGCGGCTTCTCCAGCCCCGGCAGCACTACCCTCACCCGGCTGAGCAGCGGCGCCTTCAACGTGAACAGCACGTTCAATGTCGGCTACAGCATCACCTTCCAGGGTGCCGCCGGCGGCCATCTCGCCGGTTTCGAGGGGACCACCGACGGCACCGTCAACATGTCGGCGACGGCGATCCCGCAGGGCACCAAGTAGTCCGTCGAGGCACGTGAACCCGCTCTCCCGGGCCGCCCTCCGCCGTCCCGGCCGGACGCTCGCCGCCGTCGCACTGCTGGCGGTGGCGGCGGTGCCCGGCCTCTTCCGCTTGCGGCTGCGGACCGACGGGGGAGCGCTGATCCCGCCACAGGCGCCGGCGGCGGTCTACGACCGGCGGGTGAGCCGATGGTTCGGCGTCCGCGACCCCCTCGCTGTCGTGGTGCGGCCGGACGGCCCCGAGGGGATCTTCCGGCCTTCGACGCTCCGCCGGGTGCGGGACCTGACGGCGGCGCTGTCCGCCATCGACGGCGTCGGCCCGCGCGGTGTCGTCAGCCTCGCCACCGAACACGGCTTCCGCTTTCGCCCCGGCACCCTCCAGCGACGGACCCTGCTGGACCCTCTCCCCACGACTCCCGCGGCGATCGACGAGCTGCGCGCCGACCTCGGCCGCATCGGCGTCTGGGACGGCCTGCTGGTCGGCCGCGACGGGCGGAGCACCGCAGTGGTGGTCGACGTGCCCTCAGGGCTGGACCGGACCGTCTTCTACCGGCGGGTGATCTCGGTGGCGGCGACGATGGCGGCCCAGGCGGACAACGGCGACCGGATCGAGGTGGTCGGAGCCACGGCGGCCGAGGCCTTGCTGGGGAGCCACATCCTGGCCGATCTCGGCGTTCCGGCGGCGTGGCTGGATCAGCTAGGAGAGCCTCCGGCAGGCGCGCGGATCGGGTTGATCCCGCTGGCGCTCCTGCTGATGGGACTGGTCTTCCGGATCGCTTTCGGCCGGATGGCCGCGGCCTGGTTGCCGCTGCTCAAGGTGGGGATCTGCCTGCTGGCGCTGTTCGGCCTGATGGGGTGGCTCGGCGTGCCGGTCTACCTCACCACCGCGGTGCTGCCGGTGCTGCTGCTCGCCGTCGGTACGGCCAGCGAGGCCCACCTGTTCCGGCGGTTCGCGGCGTTCCGGGAGGAACACCCCGCAATGGCGAGCCCCGAGCTGACCGCGCTGGCCCTGGCCGACATCGAGGATCCGGTGATCCAGGCCGCGGCGACCACGGCGGTGGGATTCCTGTCGTTCTCGCTCTCTCCCGTCGGGCCGGTGCGGACGTTCGGCCTCTTCGCCGCCTTGGGAGCTCTGCTATGCCTCCTGGGATCCCTGACCGCGGTGCCTGCCGCGCTCGCCCTCCGGCCGCCGGAGTGGATCGCCGCCGGACCGGCCGGAGGCGCCGCCCTCCTGGCACGGGTCCTCGGCGGGCTCGGACGTTTCGCGGTCCGCCGGCGACGGGCCGTGCTGGCGGTCCTGGCGGTCGCCGTTCTGCTCGCCGGCGATGGCCTCCGCCGCCTGGTGGTCGAGGACAGTTGGGTGGACGGCTTCGCGCCTCGGAGCGCTTTCGCCCGCGCCCTGCGGGGTTTCGACCACGATTTCGCCGGCGCCGACCTCCTGCGAGTCGTGATCGAGACGCCCGGGCTTCACGCGGCAGGGACGGTGGACGGCGCGTTGGTGGGAGATCGCTCCCTCACCCTGCCGGACCTTCCGGGGACGCCGCCGTCGCGCCTCCTGGGGAGCTTTCTCAGCCTCCATCGTCCCGCGGTGCCCGGACCGGGATGGGAATCCTGGATCGAGAGCGTCCGGTCTCACGGTGCCCTCCTCGACGCCGGCTGGCCGGAGACGGGCGGCTCCCCCCGCTTCGCCCTGGCGCTCGACCGCGGCGTGCCGGTCGCCTGGGAGCTCCGGATGCAGCCGCTGGCGGTGCCGTCGACGCTGGAACGCGTGCGGGACCTCGAGCGCTTCCTCGCCGGTTGGCCGGGAGTGGGACGGGCGACCGGGCCGGCCGGATTCCTTGAGACCGCCGCCTTTCTCACCCGGCCGGACGCGCCCGGCTCCCGGCGGCTGCCGGACTCGCCCCAGGCGGCGGCCATCCTCTGGCACAACTCCGCGCGAGTCCTGGGAGAGGATCGCCTGCGGAGAATCGTCGACGCCGGTCGCACCCGCGGGCTGGTGAACGTCTTCCTCCATGGCTCCAACTACACCCGGACCGCCCGGTTGATGGCCGCCCTGCGGACCTGGGAGCGGACGCGCCTCGAGCCCTACGGCATCCGCCTGGGCTTCGCGGGCGACGTGGCGGTGAGCCAGGCGCTGATCGGCGGCGTGGTGACCACGCAGGTGGAGTCTCTCGTCCTCTCGCTCCTGGGCATCTTCGCCGTCACCGCCGGACTTTCCCGCTCCCTTCGCCGCGGCCTGCTCTGCGTCGTGCCGGCGACCTTCGCGGTCCTCCTCGACTTCGCGGTTCTGGGCTGGCTGGGAATCCCCCTGGGGGTTGCCACCTCGATGTTCGCCGGCATGACTCTCGGGGTGGGCGTCGACTATGCCATCCATCTCCTCAACCGGCTGGAACGCCGGCGTCCGAGCGGGATCGCGGAGGCCGCGGCCGGCGCCCTGGCGACGACCGGGCCCGCCCTCCTCACCGACGCCGCCAGCACTATTCTCGGTTTCGCCGTCCTTCTCGTGTCCCAGGTTCCCGCCAACGAA
Source organism: Thermoanaerobaculia bacterium (assembly GCA_036271335.1). Lineage (GTDB taxonomy): Bacteria > Acidobacteriota > Thermoanaerobaculia > Multivoradales > UBA5704 > DATARR01. Next base: position 4,254 of record DATBAW010000433.1, on the reverse strand, counting down.
CGCCTGGGGGGCCTGCTGGCCCTCAGCCTGACCGCCTGCGTCGCGGCCACCCTCCTGGTCGTCCCCGCGCTCAGCGCTTCGGGTCCGGACAGCGCGCAAGCTCACTTGAGCAACCAGCGTGCACCCTTGAATGATGTGGGCCGCGCGCGCTACGAATCATCGCCCTGACAAGGAGGTTTGTGTGAAGAAAAGAGGAGTATTTCTAGCAGCACTCGCTGTTTTGCTTCTTATCGCCGCATCGCCCCTGCTCGCCGATTCCGTGATCCATCGCGGCGTCGACACGTTCACCACCATCGCCGACGGCAAGACCTTCTACGATTTCGCTCACAACCCGATCCCCGCCGGCTTCTTCTGCAAGAATTCCGCGGCGTTCGCCGGCAAGATGACCTTCAAGGGTCTGCCGCTGGAGACCGGCGCTCCCGGCCAGCTGCACGGCGCCGACACCGTCATCGAGCGGCTCGACGATGCGGCCTTCGACAAGAACAACACGGCCGTGACGCGCATCCAGTTCCGCGCCCTGTCACTGGTCAGCATTGCCCCTCTCAAGACCGCCTGCGGCTCGTACCACGTCTACGTCACGCTCGCCGGCAAGCAGCGTGAGACGACGATGCGGATCTATCGCACCTCCGAAGGGGGCGGCAAGTTCCTCGCCCCCCTCGCGGTCGACGCCCGCCTGTCGTTCATTCCGGTGAAGCCCGAGCTGAACAAGAAGGCCGCCAAGCTCGAGCTCGTCGGCAACTTCACCTTCCCGGCCACCCCCATCCCCTGGAGCACCACCGGCCGGGCGGATGCCAAGCGGATCGGTGCCGTCCTCGTCGACACCAACGGCGACCTGATTCCCGACACTCTCGTGTACGGCTCCACCAACTTCGCTCCGGGCTGGGATCCGAAGGCGCCGCGGACGAAGATCGTGCAGAGCGGCGGCTCGTGCGTCACCTGCGAGCCGGCGAGCTGCCATACCGATCCCACGACCGGCAAGCAGCATTGCACGGGGCCCGTCCAGGCCTGCGGCAATACCGAGTGCCCGTAGAGCCCTGAGAGCGCGGCCCACACCGGGAGGCCGCCCGCGCGGTCTCCCGGCTCCTCTCTTTCCTCCTCCGGATCTCCTCAAAAGGCACGGCAAAGCGAGCCCAGCCAGTGGGTTCCGGGGAGAAGGCATAGGGGAAGAAGAGCTCAGGAGGGAAGACAGAGGCGCGAGGCGCCCACCCCGCCGGTCAGCCGGCGGGGGTGGGCAGGGCAAGGTTCAGACTCGTCGACCCTGGATGAGGTGGACCACGATCACGATGACCGCGACGATCAGGAGGAGGTGGATAAACCCGCCGGCGACGTGGAACGCGAAGAACCCGAGGGCCCACAGAACGAAGAGAATCAGAGCGATGGTCAAAAGCATGGCTTTCTCCTTGAGAGATACGTCGTTTGATTTGCGACTTCCTATCTCCACGCGTCCGACCCCGTCCCGGCCTGCCGAGCCGCGTTGCCTTCGGATACCTGACTTTGCAAGGTCCGAGCCATCGAGCCCCAGAACCTTTTCCCTCTCTTCTTCGTCTAGGACAGAGAAGAGAGATGAGCGCCACGAATCCATCCCCCGACCTTCTGCTCGCGCGCCTCGCCGCGGCGGGGCGCGCCGACGCGTGGGAGGAGCTGCTGGCGCTCTACGGCGAGCGGATCTATAACCTGGCGTTCCACTTCGCCGGCGCGGCCGCCGACGCCGAGGACCTCACGCAGGAGATCTTCCTGCGGCTCTACCAGAACCTCCGCCTCTACCGTGGCGACGTGCCGCTCGCCGCCTGGGCCCTGCGCCTGTCGCGCAACCTGTGCATCGACCACTATCGCCGCGCCCGTCGGGAGCGCCGCGCCGGGATCACCGCCGAAGAGGTGCTGGCCGCGACGCCCGCCACCGGGGATGACCCACAGGCCGAGGCGCAACGGCGCCAGCAGCTCCGCACCGTCTATCGCGAGCTGGAAGGGATGCCCGAGGGGCTCGCCGAGGTCGTGCTTTTGCGCGATCTCCAGGGGTGGAGCGAGGAGGAGACCGCGGCCTGGCTGGAGGTGCCGGTGGGGACCGTCAAGTCGCGGCTCCATCGCGGCCGCCTGGAGCTCGCCGGCCGGGTGACCGCCAGACTGGGTGGGCGCGTCGCCCCGCTCGCGCCGGCCCTGGAGATGGAGCCATGCTGAGCTTCGCCTGCCGGCGCTTCCGGGCCGGCTTCGTCCCCGGATCGCACCACCCGCACCGCCGGGACTGCCGGGAGTGTGCCGCCTTCGCCGCCGCCCTCGAGAGCGCGGCCGGAGCCCGCCTCCCCCTCCCCTCCAGCCTGCGCCGCGACCTGCGGGCGATCGCCCGTCCGGAGCCGGCCGTGCTGCCGTTCGTGGCGCCGCGGCTGGCGATGCCGAGCGCTCTCGCCGGACGCCTGCGCGATATCGCCGCGCCCGCCGCGCCGGCCGCGCAACGCCGGCCGGTCCGTCCCGCGCTGCCGGCCTGGGCCCGCAGCCCGCACTACGCGATCGCCGCGAGCGCCCTGCTGGCGATGCTCCTCGGCCCCTTCCTCTCCAGCGCCGCCCAGCGCGGCCGCCAGGCTTTCGCGGCCGCGCGGACGGAGGTGAGGCCGGTCCTCGAGCGCACAGGGGAGAGCGGCCGCCAGGAGATTGGGAGGCTGCGCTCGACCGCCACCGCCGCCTGCGATGTCGCCGAGCGGTCGGTCGAAGGCTCGCTCGCCCGCTTCGATCAGGGCTTTTCCGGGCTTTCCGCCCGGCTGTCCGACGTCGTCCCCCAACGTTTCATCAACCTGGGCTCCGGGGGGAAACCGCCCGAGCCCGTGAGGAGACCGCAATGAATCCCGCAGAGAACTGGCAGACCGCCGCCGGCCCGATCGCCACCGAGCCGGAGACCGCCTATGCACCCCCACCCTCGCCGTCAGCGGCGCCAGTGGCGATCGGCCGCAAGAACCCCGCCCTGGCCGCGCTGCTCTCGCTCTTTCCCGGCATGGGCAACATTTACAACGGCCTGTACATGCGCGGCATGACCTTCTTCCTGGTCATCGCCTCCCTGATCGGCTTGGTCGTCCACGGCGGGCACGACCTGTTCGGCTTCGCGATCGCCTTCTTCTGGCTGTTCAACATCATCGACGCCTACCGCCAGGCGACGCTGATCAACTACGGCTATGCCCAGGACCTCGGCCTGCTGGACATGCCGAAGGTGCCGCGCGCCGGCCAGGGGGGCTTGGTGGCGGGAGCCCTGCTCGCCCTGATCGGCGTCGCCGCCATCCTCGACCAATACTTCAACATCAATTTCGACTGGATCTTCAACGCCTGGCCGTTCGCCCTGGTCGTCCTCGGCCTCTGGCTGATCGTGGCCTCGTTCCGCGACCGCCAGCGGAATCGATAGTCCCGCCTTTACTGCAAGCTTTTGAGAAACGCCGCCAGCTCGGCGGCGTCCTCCACCTTCGCGCAACGCTCGTGGAACACGAAACCGACGGTGCGGTTCGGCGCCGGATCGCGGAAGGGGACGTAGCGCACGAGCCCCGAGCAGTCCGCGCCGGGGACCAGGGTCATCCGCGGCACCAGGGCGCAACCGTTCCCGGCGGCCACCAGATGCCGGAGCGTTTCGACGCTGGCGGCCTGGAGCGCGTTCAGCCCCGAGTCCGGCGTGGTGCCGCAGGTCTCCAGCGTCTGCTCCCGCAGGCAGTGCCCGCGCTCCATCAGCAGCATCTCCTTGATGTCGATCTGGCCGAGCTCGATCTCCGCCGCTGACGCCAGCGGGTGCGAGGAGGAGACCGCCAGCAGGAAGGGCTCGCGGAAGAGCGGCGTCTCCGTCAGACCGCGCTCCCCGGTTGGCAGACAGACGATGGCGGCGTCCAGCGCGCGCTGGCGGAGCATCTGGAGCAGGGCCTCGGTCAGCGCCTCGGTCAGCACCAGCTCGAGCCGCGGATAGCGCTCCCGCAACGACGCCAGGAATTTCGGCGCGTAGTAGGGACCGATCGTGGGGACGAGGCCGAGCCGGAACCGCCCCTCCAGGATCGGCTTGCGGCCGGCGGCGCGGCCGATCTCCGTGATCTCCTCCAGCGCCGAACGGATCCTCTGCACCGTCCGCTGCCCGGCCGGCGTCAACGCCACGTGCCGGGAGGTGCGGTCGAACAGTCGCTCCCCCACTGCCTCCTCGACCTTCTTCAGCGCCGCGCTCAAGGAGGGCTGGGCCATCGACAGATCCTCGGCCGCGCGGCCGAAGTGCAGCCGCTCGGCCAGCGCGATCACCGCCCG
>DATBAW010000432.1:0-8600 GCA_036271335.1 Thermoanaerobaculia bacterium | reverse complement strand
CCATGATTCCATACGAGAGCCATCTATCCTCTCTGCGGCCGGATGCCGTGGCCCGCAAGGTGCTCGTGGTGAGCGCCGCAGTCACGCTGGCCCTGTATGTGATCCCCTATGGCCGGTTCCTCGCCTGGCCGCTTCTCCTGCTTTCCACGCTGGCCCACGAGATGGGGCATGGTCTCACGGCCCTGCTGCTCGGCGGCAGCTTCCGCCGCCTCTCGATATGGCCCAGCGGAGCCGGGCTCGCCGATCTAGATCTCGCCGGCTTCGGCAGGATCCGGCAGGGCCTGACCCTGGCCGGCGGACTGGTGGGGCCCGCGGTGGCGGCGGCTCTCTGCTTCGCGGTGGGGAAGACCGGCCAGGGGGCTCGTTGGTGTCTGGTGGGGCTGGGGCTCCTCCTCGTCGTCGCCGAAATCCTGGTGATCCGCAATCTCTTCGGTTTCCTCTTTGCCGGCGTGGTCGCCGCGAGCTGCCTGTTCGTAGGCGTCCGCTGCTCGCCGGAAGTCGCACAATGGATGGTCGTCTTCCTGGCGGTTCAACTCGCTCTGAGCGTTTTCTCCCGCGCCGATTATCTCTTCACGAAGACCGCCGCCAATCCTTCAGGCGTCTATCCCTCCGATGTCCTGCAGATGCAGTACGTGCTTTTCCTGCCCTACTGGTTCTGGGGCTTCGTCTGCGGCGCGTTCGCGGTAGCGGCCCTCCTCTACGGAATCCGGACCTTCTGGGGGCGGTAGGCGTTGGCTGGCGCTCGCGGCAGCGTCCAGACCAAGCCAGGGAATTCGAGCTGATAGACTCCGGGCTCGGGAAAGCGGCCCTCGGGCCTGTTCCTCGCGACGTAATAAGAGAAAGGGGAGTCCTCCAATGCCTACCGGCACCGTCCGACTTCATAGAGTTCTCCGCGCCACTCCCGAGCGCGTCTATCGCGCCTTCCTGGAGGCCGACGCCATGGCCAAATGGCTGCCACCGTACGGGTTCACCTGCAAGGTCCACCACATGGACGCCAAGGTCGGCGGCACGTTCAAGATGTCCTTCACCAATTTCGGGACCGGCAACGGTCACTCGTTCGGCGGCGAATATCTCGAGCTGGTGCCGAATGAGCAGGTCCGCTACTCCGACAAGTTCGACGATCCGAACCTGCCCGGCTCGATGGTGACCACGGCGACGATGACGCCGGTCGCGTTCGGAACCGTGCTAAACATCGTGCAGGAGGGGATCCCGGAAGCCATTCCGACCGAGATGTGCTACCTCGGCTGGCAGGAGTCTCTCGCGCAACTGGCGAAGCTGGTCGAGCCGGTGATTCCGGACTGACGGGGGAATTCCGGTGCTGACGTTCGTCCATGCTTTCATCGTCTTCGCCGCGGTCGCGGCCACCTCGGCGACAAGCTCTCAGCTCCCCGTAGTCGCCGAGGGCAAGCTGGCGTCGGTGGTGCTTCTGCAGGCCGGCCGGGCTTCGTCCGAGGATCTCAAAGCGTGCTGTCAGGGCGCCAAGGGCGGATTGAAGCTCGTTTTTCTGATGCGGCCGATCGACGATCCGATTGAGGTCACGCTGTCACCGCAGGTCGAGACGCTCATCGATCGCCAGCCTTATCTGGCCACCGACAAAGACGCGGGCGGACCCAGGCCCCAGCTCGAGGTTCGCGACGTCGACGATCTCTTCCGGCGGTATCCCGATCTCGCCGCACGAGTCCCCCCGGGGTTCAAGCCCCATCTCGGTCTCATCGTCACGATCCCCGGAACCCCATTGCCGGAGTCCGGCCAAGTCGACTTTTCGATGAAGCTCGGCTATCACAAGCAGTTGGAGCGGTTTTCGTTCGCGTTCGCGCTGCCCTGAGCGCTGCCGGTTCCAACGGCCCGGAGACGCCGTTGTCGACGCGCATAGGCGTGCCCCCATACAATGGCGGGCCACGCCTCGAGCTTTCCTGAACGAGACCCGCAATGCTTCGCGACGCCTTCCTTCCCACCACCCTTGCGCACTCCCGCGAGCCGGTCTTCCGCGCGATCGACAAGCCGGGGATCCGCTACAGCGCGGCACGATGGACCCCCGAGATCCTGAGCCGGGTGGTGTCCGCGTTGCGGGAGGGGGAGGCGGCCTTGCGGGAGATCCCGGCGGAGGATCTGCTGGCCGCCTGGGGGGACACGGTGGCGACCTTCCTGCGCTCGGGATCGCTCGAACGGCGGGCCCTCGATCCGCCGCTGGCGCGCCTCTGCGGTCTCTCCCGCGACGGCCTGGGGGCCGGGCTCGACGCGGTGCTCGGTGGCGTCCGCAAGGAGCTGGCGGCGCCGCTCCTGGCCCGCGCCCGTCCGGCTCCTGAGGAGGCCGGACCGGTCTTGGTGATCCTCGCTTCGAACCTGCCGGGTCTCGCGGTTCAGCCTCTGCTTCCGGCCCTCCTCGCCCGGCGGCCGGTGCTGATCAAATCCCCTTCGGCGGAGCCGCTGTTCGCTCCGGCCTTTCTTTCCGGCTTGGCTCGGCGCGAGCCGCGTCTCGCCGGCGCGCTCGCCGCGGCCACCTGGACGGGCGGCGACGCGACTCTGGAGGCTCCGGTGCTCGCGGGGGTGGGCACGGTGCTCGCCTATGGCGAACAGGCGGCGCTGGACGACCTCGAACGTCGAGCGCCGGGCAAGGTGGTGGGCTATGGTCCGAAGACCAGCCTTGCCGTCGTCGACGCCTCGGCGGAGCTCCGCGCGACGACGGAGGGGCTGGCGCGCGACATCGCGCTGTTCGATCAGCGCGGGTGCCTCTCCGTCGCGGCGATCTATACGGCGGGGGACGCGCGGGAACTGGCCGAGCGCCTCGCGGGCGAGCTCGACGATCTCGCCCGCCGCTGGCCTCCGGGACCACCGCCGAAACCGGTCGCGGCCGCCGTCCAGCACCTGCGGCTCGACGCCGAGATCCGCGGCCTCTGGCACTCCTCGCTATCGTTGCGCGAGGGGACGGTGATCGTCGATCCGAATCCGGAATTCCGCCCGTCGCCTGGGCTGCGGACGGTGCGGGTTCATCCGCTGGAGAATCTGGCGCGCCTCCCCTCGATCCTGGCGCCCTGGCGTGGCCGGCTGCAAGGCGCGGCCCTGGCCGGCGAGGAGGCGTGGCGGCTGGAGCCGCGGCTGGCGGAGCTGGGGTTTTCGCGCTATGCGACGCCCGGCGAGCTGCAGTCGCCGGACGCCACCTGGACCAACGGCGGGATCGATCCGCTGGACGTGCTTATTTCGCGCTGAGGGTCTTGACCAGCGCCACCTCGGGCGCGTCCCACGGCTCCCCTTCGATGCGGCCGGACTGAATGCCGTTCTGGTAGATGATCGCCGTCGGGATCCCCGTGATTCCCAGCCGCTTGACCTCGGGATCCTTCCAGCCCTCGGGAGGATTGCCGACGCCGTAGTACTCGAACTTGAGGTTCGGGTTCTTGACCTCGCTCTCGACCTTCAGCATCAGCGGCACGTGCTGCCGGCAGTGCGGGCACCAGGAGCCGAAGACGACGCGGACGGTTACCGGCCTGGAGATCTTCTTCAGCGCGGCGATCGAGGCGGCGTTGGGCGTATACGCCTTGGAGGCGCGGACATACTCGGGGAGCGTGGCGAGGAGGTCAGAGCCCTTGTGCAGGCCGGTCAAGGCCGGTTTAGGATTGAGGCTCACCTTCTTGGTGCCGTAGGTGAAGGTGGGGTTCTCGCCCTCCACCTGGATCGTACCGACCGGAGCCAGCACGGCGTCCGCGAAGAGGTCCACCGAGCCGTCCTTCTGCTTCGAAACCTTCATCAGGTTCACCGACTCGACCTTGCCGGCCCGGGGGGTCAGCATCACCGGCGAAGGGAGGGCCGAGGTGAGGATCAGGATCGCCGGAATCCGGTCGTTCCTGTAGACCTCGGCCGCCGGGACCGGCGCGCCGTTGACCATCACGATGTAGTCGTTGTTCGGCAGGAAGCCGCGGAGCGTGCTGTCAGAGGGCATGCCCTGGGCCCGCGAGGAGGCGACGGCCAGCAGGACGATCGCCAGGGCGAGGAGCGCGGATCTCTTCTGGGTCATTTCGAGGACCTCGTGGAAGTGTCTTGAGGGTTGGGCCGCTGGGCAGTCTGAAGGAAAGGCGGCAGTCCGGCGTACGTGCGGGTCACCCGTCCGTTCCGGACCTCGAAGGCCCGGGGGAGGCGGCGATAGAGCGGGCGCAGCAGCTCGGGCGGCGCCTCGCGGATCTGGAACGTCGGACCCCATTTCCAGAAGAAGGCCCGCTGCTGCTGGGCGGTCGCCGCCGTGAGCACCCAGAGCGCAGGATGGCCGGCGCCGCTGGCACCGCTGGAGTAGCCGTTCAGGGCGTCGACCGAGCGGGTCAGCGCGTCGTCATCGAGCTTGGCCAGCACGACGACGTGCTCTCCCTGCTTGAGCTCGGGGATCAGGGAGTCGAGACAGACTTGGCTGGCGCCCTCGCCGGTACAGATGCCGCTCGCCTGGAGGCCGGGGCGCAGGCGCGTCGCCAGATCGTCCAGCGGCAGCTCGGGCGCCTTCCAGGCGAGGAGCACGACCGCCGCCGCTCCCACCACCGCGACCGCGGTCCGGAAGGGGGGGAAGAGCGGCTCGCGCCGCTCGCGCCCGATCCAGGCGAGGGCGAGGGCGGGCACCAGCAGCGCCAGATCCTGCCAGAAAGCCTGGCTCGGAGAGCGCTGGACCTGGTTGCCGAAGCAGCCGCACGACTCCGCGGCGTCGGCCTGGCCGTGCGTGGCGAGCCACCAGGAGCGGCCGGTGAGACAGAGGAAGAAGGCGACCAGGAGCGTCGCCGGGATCAGCACCCACTTGCGCCGCACGCCGAGGATCAGGGCGAGGCCGAGCCCAGCCTCCAGGGCCAGCGCGATCAGGGCGATGGCTTGAGCGGGGAGCGCGAAGTCGAGGTGGAGGTTGTGGATCTGGTCGACGAACGCCGCGGGGTCGATCGCCTTGGCCCAGGCGGCGAAGAGGAGCACGCAGGCCAGGAAGGCGCCGCCGAAGGTCCCCACCCACCAGAGGATCGGGCGGGGTGGCTGCACGGTGTCCATCAGGGGCCGGCCCAGAGGTTGAGTGGATTCCATCGGTCGCACATCCTAACGGCCCCGAGGCCGTGGTCGCAACTCGGGTTCTCCTGCGCAAACAGGGCGCCGGGGTGGAAAAATCCCCCCGCTTCAGATCGCTAGGCCGCCTCGTCCTGCCAGTGCAGGTGGCGCCGCAGCTCGTCCGCCGTCGGACCGCCGGCGTGATCGAGAAAGCTTTCGAGCGGACCGGAGTAGAGCACCTCGCCGCCATGGACGCCACCGCCCGGTCCGAGGTCGATCAGCCAGTCGGAACGCGAGATGAGGTCGGGGCTGTGCTCGACCACGATGACGCCGTCTCCGCGCTGCACCAGCCGCCGGAGCGTGTGGTAGAGCAGGTCGATGTCGGCGAGGTGCAGGCCGGTGGTCGGCTCGTCGAACAGGAAGAGGCGCTTCCCCTCCGAAGCCGGGCGGTCGAGGAAGCTCGCCAGCTTCAGGCGCTGCGCCTCACCCCCCGAGAGCGTGGAGGTCGACTGCCCCAGCCGCAGATAGCCGAGGCCGACGTCGATCAGGAGATGGAGGCGGCGGACGAGCCGCTTCTGGTCGGCGAAGAAGGCGATCGCGTCCTCCACCGTCAGGTCGAGCACCTCGGCGATGTTCTTGGCGGCGTGGGTTTTGGTGTCGCCCTTGCCGTGATACCGGACCGCCAGCACCTCCGGCCGGAAGCGGCGCCCCTGGCAGGTGTCGCAGGGCACCGTCACCGGCGCCATGAACTGCATGTCCACCTCGGTGACGCCGGTCCCCTCGCAGGCCTGGCAGCGCCCCTTGTCGACGTTGAAGGAGAAGTGGGCGGCGGTGATCCCCCGCGCCCGGGCGTCGGGAGTGGCCGCGAAGAGCTTGCGGATCTCGTCGTAGGTCTTGATGTAGGTGATCGGGTTCGACCGGCTCGACCGTCCCAGCGGCCGCTGATCGACCAGCGTCACGTCCTCCAGACCTTCGAGCCCGGAGAGGAAATCGACCTCGCCGGGATCGACGTCCACCACTCCGCGCGAACGCTGGTAGGTGCCGTAGAGGACGTTTTCGACTAGCGTCGACTTGCCCGAGCCCGAGACGCCGGTCACCGCGACCAGGGCGCCGAGGGGGAAGTCGACGTTCACGTTCTTCAGGTTGTGGGCGCGCGCGCCGCGGATCGAGACCTTCGGCAGGCCGGAGAGCTCGTCGGAGAGCGTGTCCCACCCCTGCTCGCGGCGGAAGCGAGCCATGTGCCGGCGTGCCTGGGTGGGCGGCCGCTCGCGCAGGTAGCGGCCGGTGAGCGATTCCTCGCAGGCGAGGATCGTCTCGATCGGCCCCTCGGCCACCACCTGTCCGCCATGCTCGCCGGCGGCGGGTCCGAGGTCGATCACATGGTCGGCGCCGCGGATCAGCGTGCGGTCGTGCTCGACCACCAGGACGGTGTTCCCTTTCGCCGCCAGGTCGCGCAGCAGGGAGAGGAGCCGTTCGCTGTCCTGCGGATGGAGACCGATCGTCGGCTCGTCGAGCACATAGAGGGTGCTGGTGAGGCCGGAGCCCAAGGCGGCGGCGAGATGGATGCGCTGGGTCTCGCCCCCCGAGAGCGTGCGCGCCTGGCGGTCGAGGGTCAGGTAGTCGAGCCCCACCCGGTGGAGCACGTCGATCCGCTCGGTCAGCTCGTCGAGCAGATGGCCGGCGACCTCGCGCTGGCGGGGCGTCCAGCGGCGCTCGCGCAGCCAGGTCCGGAGCGCTTCGAGACTGAGGGCGGCGAGCTCCGGAAGCGTCCGCCCTTCCAGATGGACGGCCAGGGCCTCGGGCTGTAGCCGCGTGCCCAGGCACTGCGGGCAGACGTTGTAGGAGCGGTACCGGGCGAGCAGCACGCGCACGTGCACCTTGTAGGTGCGCTGCTCGAGATAACGGAAGAAATCGTCGAGACTGGAGGGGTTTCCCTGACCGCTCCAGATCCACTCGCGATCTCTTTCGGGGAGATCGCCCCAGGGCACGTCGAGCGGGATCTTGCGCTTGCGGCAGGCGGGGAGGAGCTCGTCGTAGAGCTCCTCGTAGGCCGGCGTGTTCCAGGGAGCGATCGGATGCTCCGCCAGGGTGCGGCGGGGGTCCGGGACCACCCGCTGGCGGTCGACGCCGATCACCCGGCCAAACCCCTGGCACTTCGGGCAGGCGCCGAGCGGCGAGTTGAACGAGAACAGGGCGGGCGTAGGCCGGCGCGCTGTCTCGCCACAGACCGGGCACGAAAGCTCGCGGCCGTAGAGGCGCACGCCGGCGGGCCCCCGCGCTTCCACCCGGCCGCCGTTCATCTTATAGGCCTGTTCCAGCGTGTCGAGCACGCGCGGCTCGAGGGCGGCCTTCGCCGTGAAGCGGCCGAGGACGAGGGGGAGAGGATCGCGCTTGACCGGCCACTTCTCGCCCGGCTCCATGCGCACCACCTCCTCCTTCTCCTTGGGGTCGCCAAGGCGGCGCTGGAAGCCCTGGCGGATCAGCTCGCCGAGGGCGTCGTCCGCCCCCTTTTTCGGCCGCGGCAGCCTTACGACCAGCGTGAAGGAGTCGCCGGCCGCGCCCGCGGCGAGATCCTCCGCCACCGCCTCGGGAGAGAAGCTGCGGACCGGTCCGTGGCCGTTGACGCATCCCACCTCGCCCAGATGGGTGAAGAGGAGACGCAGGACGTCGAGCGTCTCGGTGATCGTACCGACCGTCGAGCGGGCGTTGCGCACGGCGTTCTTGGCTTCGAGTGCCACGGCCGGCAGGATGTTGTGGATGGCATCCACCGGCGGCCTCTCCATCTGATCGAGGAACTGCCGCGCGTAGGTGGACATCGACTCGACGAACCGCCGCTGCCCCTCGGCGAAGATGGTGTCGAAGGCGAGCGAGGACTTCCCCGCACCCGAGGGGCCGGTGACCACGGTCACCGCATGGTGCGGCACCTCGCAGTCGATCCCCTTCAGATTGTGGGTGCGGGCGCGGACGACCTGGATGGCGGGTTGCTTGGATCTGGACATCGATTTCCGGGCGTGCCCTGGAGCGGGCGGAGCCGATGATCATAACGCAGGGGTGGCGCGGGCATTCCCGGGGTTCCCTCGAAGATCACCGGGTAGAATGGCCGGGCCAATATGAGATCGACCATGTCCAGGAACGGGCAGACTGTGATTCCTAAGGAAGTACGGGAGGCGTTGGGAATCGAGCCGAATAGCGTTCTCGAATGGGACGTGCGAGATGGATATGCCGTCGTCTATCGCCTGTCTACGAATCCAATCCGAGAGGCTCGTGGAAGTTTCAAGGATGGGGGGCCCTCGGTGGATGACCTTCTGGCCGAGAGAAGGCGAGAGCGCGAAGGGTAGGGTTAAGCGCTTTCGTTGCCCCCCAATGTAGAGACGCCCCGTGGGGCGTCTCCGAGGCGGACAGGACGATGCGCACACGACGGTGTGCCCGCGGTGCGCCTGGGAATCGCAGGCTATTTCGCCGCCTCAGAGACGCCCCACGGGGCGTCTTCCATGAGAAGGCCCCAAATTGCAAGGCCGCCAGGGCGGCCTGTCCTTATCGTCTGCTCGTCGATCGGCGTTGGGTATCGGTCCCCGAGTCTTCCATCCGCACTCTCAAGG
>DATBAW010000431.1:0-2973 GCA_036271335.1 Thermoanaerobaculia bacterium | reverse complement strand
TGCCCGCGGCGGCGGACGATCCTCAGGCCCTCCGCTTCGTCTCCTGCGGCTTTCCGCTCGTGGGCCACGAGGTCCGCGTCGTCGACGACAACGGCCAGGAGCTGGAGGAGCGGCGCGAGGGGCGGCTGGAGTTCAAGGGGCCCTCCTCGACCAGCGGCTACTTCCGCAACCCCGAGGCCACCGCCAGGCTCGTCCACGGCGACTGGCGGGACTCGGGCGATCGCGCCTACCTCGCCGCTGGCGAGCTCTACATCACCGGCCGGGTGAAAGACATCATCATCCGCGCCGGCCGCAACCTCTATCCGCAGGAGCTGGAGGCGGCAGTGGGCGAGGTGGCGGGCATCCGCAAAGGGTGCGTGGCCGTCTTCGGCAGCCCTGATCCCGCCACCGGCACCGAGCGGCTGGTGGTGATGGCCGAGACGCGTGAGCGCGGCGAGGCGGCGCTGGACGCCATCCGCCAGGCCGTGCAGGAGGTCGCCATCGACCTTCTCGGCACGCCCGCCGAGGTAGTGGCGCTGGTGCCGCCGCACGGCGTGCCGAAGACCTCCAGCGGCAAGATCCGGCGCTCGTCGGCGCGCGAGGTCTTCGAATCCGGCCGGAGCGATCGCGACGGTGCCGCCCTCGGGCTGCAGCTCGCCCATCTGGCCTTGTCGGGAGCGCGGATGCAGGCGAGCCGCCGCCTGCGCGCCCTCGGCGGCCTCCTCTACGCCGCCTGGGCCTACGGCTCGATCGCTCTGTTCCTGATCCCCTTCTGGCTCGCCGTCGTCGTCGCGCCCGGCCTGAAGACGCGCAGGCGGCTGGCGCGCGGGATCGGCCGCTTCCTGTTCGCCTGGATCGGCATCCCCCTGCGGCTGGAAGGACGCGAGGCCCTGAGCCCCGGCGGGCCGCGAATCGTGGCGTCCAACCATTCCAGCTATCTGGACGGCATCGTGCTCACCGCGCTGCTGCCGCCGGAGTTCGCCTTCGTGGTGAAACGCGAGCTGGAGAAGAGCTTCATTTCGCGCCTCTTCCTGCAACGGCTGGGAGCGCTGTTCGTCGAGCGTTTCGACACCGCCCAGAGCGCCGGCGAGACCCGCAAGGCCTTGGACGCCCTGGAGCGCGGCGATTCGCTGGTCATCTTCCCCGAAGGCACCTTCCGCCGCTACCCCGGCCTCCTGCCGTTCCGTATGGGCACCTTCGCCGTGGCGGTGGACGCCGGCGTGCCGGTGGTCCCGGTGGCCATCTCCGGCACGCGCGAGCTGCTGAGGGGAGGCACCTGGCTGCTCCGCCACGGCCGGGTAAAGGCCTCGGTGGCGCCCGCGGTCCAGCCGGAGGGGAGCGGCTGGCATGCCGGGATCCAGCTCCGCGATCAGGTCCGCGCGGCGATTCGAGAGCACACTGGAGAGCCGGATCTGGGATGAGTCGAACCAAGGAGTAGGCTGATCGAAGGGCCCCCCTCTTCTCCCGGTGTGGGAGGGTGGGAGGGGACAGGAGAAGAGGGTCGGGGTGATGAGGGGCAACGCCGAAGCCACGGAACAATTTCGACCATGAACCTCCACGACCTCTTCGCCATCCCCCGCCGCCGGAACCCCACAAAGCCCGCCCTGCGCTTCCAGGAAGGCGGCCAGGAGACGATCCTCACCTTCGCCGGCCTCTTCGCGCGCGCCGACGTCCTGGCCGCCGGGCTCGCGGCGCGCGGTGTGGTCAAAGGCGACCGCATCGCCTTCTTCCTGGGGAACCGGCCGGAATTCGTGATCGCCTACTTGGCGGTGATCCGGCTCGGGGCGGCGATGGTGCCGATCAACCTCGCGTATCGCCAGCGCGAGATCGGTCGCATGCTGGCGGACGCCGAGCCGCGGCTGATCGTGACCGAGCGGTCGCAGGCGGCGATCCTCGACGAGATGGGGGTGCGCGACGTAATCCTCGCCGAGGAGCTGGAGAGCTGCTCGGCCGATCCAGAGGGCTTCGCGCCACCGGTCGTCGACGGCGGCGACCTCGCGATGCTCCTCTACACCTCGGGGACGACAGGCAAGAGCAAAGGCGCCGAGATCACCCACGACAACGTCCTCGCCACCGTCACCAGCCTGCTCGCCGCCTGGGATTGGCAGGCGGACGACGCTCTGCTGCTCGCCCTGCCGCTCTTCCACACTCATGGCTTGGTGGTGGGGCTCCACTGCGCGCTCGCCGCCGGCGCCACCGTCCTCCTGCGCCGCCGCTTCGACGCGGCCGAGGCTGCCGCCGAGCTGCTGGCGGGCGATCCCCCTTCGCTCTTCTTCGGTGTCCCCACGATGTACGGCCGGCTGGTCGAGGAGCTGCGGGTACGCCGGCAGCGGGGAGAGCCGCTGGATCTCTCCCGCGTGCGCCTCTTCTGCTCGGGGAGCGCTCCACTCTCCGGCGAGACCTTCGCCGCCTTCCGCGAGCTGACCGGCCACGAGATCCTCGAGCGTTACGGCATGACTGAGACCGGGATGAACCTCTCCAACCTCTACGCCGGCGCCCGCCGTCCGGGCACGGTCGGCGTGCCGCTGCCGGGGGTATCGATCCGCATCGTCGACGAGGAGCTGCAGGTGCGCGGCGGCAACGTCTTCGCCGGCTACTGGCGGGCGCCCGAGAAGACCGCCGCGAGCTTCGTCCACGACGACCTCGGCTGGCGCTGGTTCAAGACCGGCGACCTCGCCCGGCAGGATCGCGAGACCGGCTTCATCACGCTGCTGGGGCGCCGGCACGAGCTGATCATCACCGGCGGCTTCAACCTTTACCCGCGCGAGGTGGAGGAGGTGCTGGTCACCTTCCCCGGCGTGCGCGAGGCGGCGGTGGTGGGACGGCCGCATGCGGATTGGGGGGAGGTGCCGATCGCCTTCCTGGCCACCGACGCGCCCGTCGACGCCGCCGAGCTGATCGCCTTCTGCAAATCCCAGATGGCCGGCTTCAAGGTGCCGCGCGAGATCCGCTTCGTCGAGGCGCTCCCCAGGAACGCCCTGGGGAAGGTGGAGA
>DATBAW010000430.1:0-5092 GCA_036271335.1 Thermoanaerobaculia bacterium | reverse complement strand
ACTTCGGCAACGCTCCAGGCCTGGGCAATGCAACCGCGCGGAGTGTAGGGCGCCTCCGCGTCGAAGATCTCGCTGATCGAACCCATGCACGCTTCTCCGAGATGCGCCACAAAGCCCATCAGGAATTGCTGCGCCTGTTCGAAATCGTCCGGATGCACTTTTAACCAGGAATCGATGAACGGGCCGATCAGCCAGGCCCATACGGTTCCCTGATGATACGCCGCGTCGCGGGCCCGCAGGTCGCCGTAATACATCGGCTTGTAATCGGGATGGCCCGGCGCCAGTGTCCGCAGGCCGAGCGGCGTCAGCAGCCGTTGCGTGACAATCTCGAGCACGGGAGTCCAGTATTCCGGATCCAGGACCGGGTTGTCGAGCGAAATCGCGAAGAGCTGATTGGGGCGGCAGGCCGGATCGTTCCCCGATTCGCCATCCAGCACGTCGTAAAGATAGCCTTCGTCTGGATTCCAGAACCGCGCGTTGAACGAACGCTGGGTCAGGTCCGCCTGTTCCTGCAGCGGACGCGCCGCGTCTTCTCCGATTTCCTCGCGCGTCCAGCGCTCCAGCAGGCGGAGCGCGTTGTACCACAGGGCATTGATCTCGACCGCCTTCCCGCGGCGGGGAGTGACGACCCAGTCGCCCACCTTGGCGTCCATCCAGGTGAGCTGATACCCCTCGGCCCCCTGGCGGAACAGGCCGTCCCGGGGATCGATGCCGATGCCGAAGAGCGTCCCCTGAAGATGATGGTCGACGATGTCGAGGAGCTTGGGGAGCAGGAGCCGCAGGGTCTCGCGGTCGTTCGTCGCCTCGAGATACCGATGGAGGGCATGGAAGAACCAGAGCGTGGCGTCCGCCGTGTGGTAGAGGCCTTCCTTGTCGCCGTCCGGGAAGAAGTTGGGGATCAGCCCGTCCTTCACGTAGCGGGCGAAGGTGCGCAGGATGTAGCCGGCCTCCAGCTGCCGGCCGGTGGTCAGGGTCAGCCCCTCGAGGCTGATCATGGTGTCCCGCCCCCAGTCGGTGAACCAGTGATAGCCGGCGATGATGCTGCGGGCCTCGTCGCCGGAGGCGTGGGCGCGGGCGGCGTCCTCCGAGCGCCCCGGGGTGACCACGAAGGTGTCCGCGGCCAGGACCAGCTCGGCGGCCGTGCCGTGGTGGGCGCGGGGATCGGCGTTGTAGATCAGCCGCCGGCGCCGCTCCATCTCGGCCGAGAACGCCTCCCTGGACTTCAGGGCCTTCACCACCTCCCAGGTCTCGGTCGAGGCGATCAGCGACGCCTCGTCCTCCTCCCCGGCCTCGAGGTCGATGCCGAAGAAGCCGGGGCTCCAGAGATCGCCTACCGATTCGTAGCCGCGGCGGGCCTCGACGTCGTAGTAGACGTCCTCTATCTTGCGCGGCACCACGGTGAAAGTGGGGTTTCTCCCCTGGATCGACAGGCGGAGCGAGGGGAGGTTCGGCCAGGACGAGCAGAGCTCGTAGCGGTTCTCGACGGCGGTCAGCGTGTAGGGAGGGCCGAGCGGCGTCGAGACCGGCGCGTCGTGCGGGCGGAAGTGGACCGTCGGGTGGAGCTCCAGGCGGAGGCCGCCGTCGCCGGTCGCGAGCCGGTAGGTGACATGGACCGTATTCTGGAGATGCCCCAGGAAGACCCGCTTCTCGAGGCGGAACCCGGCGACCTCGTAGGTCCACACAGGCAGCCCCCATTCCAGGCGGAACTCGCGGAGATGGCCGGCGCCCGGCACGTAGGCGGGCTGGCCCACCTTCTGCTCGCCGCCCAGGCGGAGGATGGTGCCGTCGGGGAGACGGAGCACCTCCTCGATCTGGCCGAGCATGAAGATGCGGCCGACCGGCGCCGGCAGGGCCGCCACCAGCAGGCCGTGATAGCGCCGGGTGGGCACTCCGGCGAGCGTGCCGGAGGCGTAGCCGCCGAGGCCGTTCGAGATCAGCCACTCGCGTTGCAACAGCCTTTCCGGCAACGGCTCGGCGGGGATGTCCCGCGTCTCGGCCTGCGGGTCCAGTTCGGGCCAAGGCATCGAGCGGGCCAGTGTGGTCGTCTGGGCCAGTGCGTTCATCGCTTCCCTTCCTCCCTGGCGATGAGTCGCATCGCCACCGCGGCCTGCCCGGGCAGGCGCCAGCATCCGTCCTCGTCCTCCGGCGCCGGTGCGCCGTTGCCGCCGTAGCGCGGCTCTTCGCTCGACCAGAGCACGTCCCACCGCCCGCCGTGCAGGGGGGCCAGCAGCGGCTCCGGCACCGTTTCGAGATCGCGATCCATCCCCAGATTGACCAACAGCAGGCGGTCGTCCCCGTCCTGGCCGAAGAGGCGGAGGACGAAGGCCTCCGGCCCCAGCACCGCGCCGTCGACGCGTTCCCTCTCCGCGCCATGGAAGACGGGGTCCTCACGGCGCAGCCGCAGCAGGTCCCGGTGCAGGGCATAGCACTCCGCGTGCCGTCGCCGCTCCCCGAGGTCGAGCTTGCAGCGTTCGAAGGTCTCGGGGGACTCGGGGGCGGCCACGCCGGCCTGCGTCCCGGGGAGGGCCAGACTGGGAAACTGCGACAGGAACTCGAGCCGCCCCTTGCCCACCGCCCGCGCCAGCTCCGGGTTGTGGTCCGCGAAGAAGAGGAACGGGCTGGAGGCGCAGAACTCCTGCCCCTGGAAGAGCATCGGCGTCCCCGGTCCGAGCAGCAGCAGCGCGGTCAGCGCCCGGAAGCGGCCGGGGGAGGCGAGCCGGTGGCAGCGCTCGCCGCGGGCCGAGTTGGCCACCTGATCGTGGTTCTGGAGGAAGGTGACGAACGATGACGCCGGCAGCCCTAGCCCCGAGGTCCCGCGCCGTTTCTTCTGCCACGCGTAGCGCTGCCCCTGGTAGAGGTAGCCATGCCTGGCCAGCGAGATCATCTCCTGGGGCGAGCCCTGGTAGTCCTTGTAGTAGGCCTCGTTGCGGCCGGTCAGGGCCACGTGCAGCGAGTGGTGGAAGTCGTCGTTCCAGAGCGCGTCCATCCCGTAGCCCTCGTCGGCCGGGGGGCGGACCAGCCAGGTGTCCTGCGGCTCGTTCTCGGCCACGACGTAGATCGACCGCTCGCCCGCCGCCTGCCGGGCCCGGCGGGTGATGGCGGCCAGGATGTGGTCCTTGGACGCGTCCTTGACGTCCTGCGTCGCGTCGAGCCGCAAACCGTCGAGGTGGTACTCGTCGATCCAGTAGCCGGCGTTGGCGACGAAGAGCTCGCGCACCGCCTCCTCGCCCTCGAAGTTGATCGCCTCCCCCCAATCGTTGGTATAGCGATCGGTGAAGTAGCTGGGGGAGAAGGACTTGAGATAGTTGCCGTCCGGTCCGAGATGGTTGTAGACGACGTCGAGGATCACCGCGAGCCCCAGGGCGTGGGCGCGGTCGACGAAGCGGCGGAAGTCGTCCGGCGCCCCATAAAGATGGTAGGGGGCGAACAGGCAGACGCCGTCGTACCCCCAGCCGAAGCGGCCGGGGAACTCGGCGACCGGCATCACCTCGACGATGGTGACCCCGAGGTCCGCCAGCTCGTCGAGCTCGCGCATCGCGGCTTTCCACGTCCCCTCGCGGGTGAAGGTGCCGAGGTGGAGCTCGTACACCACCTGCCCCTCGCGCCCGACGCCCCGCCAGCCCGCGTCGGTCCACGCGAAGGCGGCGGGATCGACGACCTGCGACGGCCCGTGCGGCCCCTGCGGCTGGAAACGGGAGGCGGGATCGGGAAAGGCATCGCCGCCGTCCAGCCGCAGCCGGTAGAGGGCGCCGGCGCCAACCTCCGGGACGAGCCCCGAGAAGTAGCCGTCCGCCTCGCGGGCCAGCGCGAAATCGACCGGCCAGTCTTCCGAGGGTTCCTCGAAGACGACCTCGACGCGCTCGCGCAGCGGCGCCCAGACACGGACATGGACCCCCCCGGGCGCCACTTCGGCACCGACGGGGAGGCGGCGGACGGGTGGAGGAGTCTTCTCAGTCGTCACGGCGACGGGAGAAATGCAGGGTGCGTGCCGGAGGCGCGGAGGGCTCCTGCCGGTGGGCCTGCGATCGGGCCTGTCGGGCCCACGGCCGAGCCCATGGAGCGATCGCCACCGGGGCTCGAACCCACCCCCTCGCGCGCTATGCAGGCGCGGATGCCGTCCGGGCCCACGCCTGGGCGCAACGCGCTTTTTCGTCCCCGCGGACCCGGGATCAGCCCGTTGGGCCGGCCTGCTCCGGCGCGCCGAGCCGCACCGGGACCGTCATTCGCCGGTCGCCCCGGAGCACCTCCACGCGGATGGTGTCGCCGGCCCTTTTTGCCCTCGACGGCGACCGCCAGCCCGTCGCTGGAGGTCACGGCCTGGCCGTCCACGCTCAGGATGATGTCGCCCAGGCTGACGCGGCCGAAGGCGGCGCGCCGCAGCCCCTGGAGCCCGGCGCGGTCGGCGCCGCTCCCCGGGTCGACCCGGGAGATCACCGCGCCGTCGATCCCCAGGCGCTGCGCCAGCCCCTGGTACACGTCGAAGCCCACCGACGGCCGCCGCACCCGTCCGTAGCGGATCAGGTCGGGCACCACCCAGGCGACGTCGTGCTCCGGGATGGCGAAGCCGACACCTGAGCTCCCTCCCGAGGGACTGTAGATCGCAGTGTTGACCCCGATCAGCCGGCCGGAGCTGTCGAGCAGCGGCCCCCCCGAGTTGCCGGGATTGATCGCCGCGTCGGTCTGGATGACCTGGCGGATCGGCGCGCCGGACTCCGACTGGATCTCGCGCCCGAGCGCGCTCACCACCCCGGTCGTCAGGCTCTGGTCGAGGCCGAACGGGTTGCCGATGGCGAACACGCTCTGCCCGACTCTCAGCGTCTCGGAGCTGCCGAGCGGCAGCGGCGTCAGCTTGGCCGCCGGAGCGTCGATCTTGAGCACCGCCAGATCCTTCTCGGGAGCGGCGCCGACCAGCTTGGCGTCCCAGGTGGACTGGTCGGCGAGGGTCACCTTGGCGGCGTCGGCACCGGAAATCACGTGGAAGTTGGTGACGATGTGCCCCTCGCGGTCCCAGACGAAGCCGGAGCCCGACCCCCGCGGCACCGCCGTCTCGTTGAGGTTGAAGACGTTCTCCTGCACCGCCAGCGAGGTGATG
>DATBAW010000429.1:0-21260 GCA_036271335.1 Thermoanaerobaculia bacterium | reverse complement strand
GGAGAAGATGCTCTCGCTGCAGCTGCAGCCGATGCGCGGCTTCCTGCTCTCCTTCGCCCGCTACGCCCGCGAGCTCGCCCGCTCGCTCCACCGCGAGGTCGAGGTCGAGCTCGAAGGCGAGGAGACGCGGCTCGACCGCCGCATCGCCCGCGAGATCGAGGAGGCGCTGCTCCACCTGGTGCGCAACGCCGTCGACCATGGCATCGAATCCCCCGAGGTGCGCGAGGCGCGCGGCAAGGCGAAGGCCGGCCGGATCTCGATCAAGGCGCTGGCGGACGGCCCGCGGGTGCGCCTGGTGATCTCCGACGACGGCGGCGGCATCGACATCCAGCGCGTGCTCCAGCACGCCGTCGAGGTCGGGCTGGTGGACGCCGCCAGCGTCACCGCGATGGGCAAGAAGGAGGCGCTGCGGCTCCTCTTCGCGCCCGGTTTCTCCACCCGCACGCAGGTCTCGGAGATCTCCGGCCGCGGCGTCGGCCTCGACGTGGTGGCGACGATCGTCAACCGCGTCGGCGGCGAGGTGTTCGTCGAGACCGAGCCGCGCCAGGGCACCACCTTCACGCTGGAGGTGCCGGTGGCCCGCCGCGGCGAGTCGGTGATGCTGCTGCGCGTTGGGCAGCTGCGCATCGCCCTGCCGGCGGCGGTGGTGCGCCGGGCCACCCGCATCGATCCCGCCGCGGTGGTCGAGCGCGACGGCCGCACGCTGGTCACGCTGGCCGACGGCCGCCTCGTCCCCTTCGTGCCGCTCGCCCGTCTCTACGGCCAGCCGGCGGCCGACAGCCAGCTCCTGCTCGAAGGGGTGGTCTCGGGGCAGACGCTGGCGATCGCCGTCGACACCGTCGAGGGCGAGCAGGAGGTGCTGGTGCGGCCGATCACCCGCCGCGCCCCCACCGACCGCCTGCTCGAGGGAGTGGCCCTGCTCGCCTCGGGCGAGCCGGTGGGCGTGCTCTCGCCCTCGATGCTGTCGCAGCGCGAATACCTGCGCGCCCTGCCGGCGGCGCGCCCACAGGTGGTGGTCCGCCGCGTCCGCGTGCTGCTGGTGGACGACTCGCTGGTCACCCGCGAGATGGAGCGCCGCCTGCTCGAGGACGCCGGCTTCGAGGTGGTCGCGGCCGGGGACGCCGAGGAGGCCCTGTCGCTGCTCGGCGAGGAGCGCTTCGACTGCGTGGTCACCGACATCGAGATGCCGCGCATGGACGGCTTCGAGCTCGCCGTCCACCTGCGCGCCGTGGAGCACTTCGCCCATCTGCCGATCATCGTCGTCTCGACCCGCGACCGGCCGGAGGACCGCCTGCGCGGCCTCAAGGTGGGCGCCGACGCGTACCTGACGAAGCAGAGCCTGGACGCCGGGGAGCTGGTGGATCTGGTGCGGCGGCTGAGCGGGAGCGGTCGGTGAGGGGGGGGCTTTTTCTTTCTTTCGCCCTGGAGGGGCGGGTATTCCGTAGCCTGGGGTTTCAACCCCAGGCGGGGCGGTGGGGTGCGGAACCTTCGTTGCCTCGGTGGATCGCGGAAAATTCGTCGCGCGTATGTTGCACGGAAAATCTGCCGCGCGTACGGCGCGCCGGAGGTTCGCCGCGCGTATGTTGCACGGGGGGTTTCCCGCGCGTACAGCGCGCCGGAGGTCCGCCGCGCGTATGTTGCACGGGAGATTCGCCGCGCGTACGTTGCACGGGAGGTTCGCCGCGCGTACGTTGCACGGAAGATTCGCCGCGTGTACGTTGCACGGGAGGTTTGCCGCGCATACAGCGCGCCGGAGCCCCGCCCCCCCGCCTGGGGTTGAAACCCCAGGCTACGGAATACCCGCCCCTCCAGGGCGGTCCCTCACCCCTGACCCCTCTCCCGTCCCCCGCGCACCCTCCCTCACCGGGAGAGGGGCACCCCCGCCCTGCCGGCTGTGATTCAGTTTTTGACTTCCTCGGTTTTTCTCCCTCTTCTCCCGGTGAGGGAGGGTGGGAGGGGACGGGAGAAGAGGGCCGGGGTGATGAGGGCTTTTTTCCATGATCCGCGTCCTCCTCGTCGACGATTCCCCCTCCGTCCGGGCGGTGCTGAAGCGGTTCTTCCGCAAAACGCGCGACATCGAGGTGGTGGGGGAGGCCGCGGACGGCGCCGAGGCGGTGCAGGCGGTGATCGATCTCCAGCCGCACGTGGTGGTGATGGACCTCCAGATGCCCGTGCTCGACGGCTACGAGGCCACCGAGCGGATCATGGCGGTGCGGCCGACGCCGATCGTCGTGCTCTCCTCGCGGGCCAACCGCAACCAGATGCAGATCGCCTTCGAGGCGATGCGGCGGGGGGCGCTCGAGGTGCTGCCGAAGCCCGAGGACACGCCGAGCTGGCAGCTGCTCGCCGAGAGCCTCCCCGAGATGGTGCGCACGGTCGCCCAGGCGCGCGCCGTGACCCGGGCGCGGCGGCCGCGGATGGCCTCGGTGGTGCGTCCCGCGGTCGCCGCGACGGCGCCGGAGGAGCTGCGCTGGGTGGCGATCGGCGCCTCGACCGGCGGACCGGCGGCGATCCGCGAGCTGCTCGACGAGGTGCCGGCCGACGCGCCGGTCGGTTTCCTGATCGTGCAGCACATCGCCTCCGGCTTCGAGCTCGGCTTCGCCGACTGGCTCAACAAGGAGCTGCCGTTCGACGTCCGCCTGGCGCAGGACGGCGAGACGCTCCGCCGCGGCTCCGTGCGGCTGGCGCCCGGCGGCGCCCATCTGCGGCTGGAAGGCGGCGGCCTGCTCCGCCTCGACCTCGACACCCCCGCCCGCCGCGGCCACCGGCCGTCGTGCGACGAGATGTTCCTCTCCGCCGCCGAGCACTGCCCGCGCCAGGTGGCCGGCGTGCTGATGACCGGCATGGGCTCGGACGGCGTCGAGGGGCTGCTCGCCCTGCGCCAGGCGGGGGGGATCACGCTGGCCCAGGACGAGGCGAGCTCGGTGGTCTTCGGCATGCCGCGCGTCGCCGTCGAGCGCGGCGCCGCCGACGTCGCGCTGCCGCCGCGGGAGCTGGCCCGCGCGCTGGTCCGCCTGTGGACCAAGGGGGAGCGATGAGGGGACACCGGTGAACCTGCGGGTGCTGGTCGTCGACGACAGCGAGGTGACGCGGGCGATCCTCGCCCGCACGTTGCGTGGCGCCGGCTTCGAGGTGCTGGAGGCGCGCGACGGCGCCGAGGGGGCGATGACGGCGCTGCGCGAGCGGCCGGCGCTGGTGGTGACCGACCTCGAGATGCCCACCATGGACGGCTTCCCGCTGCTGCGGCTGCTCAAGGCCGACCCGGCGAGCGCCCACATGCCGGTGCTGATCCTCACCAGCCATGGCGAGGCGGCCTCGCGCTACTGGGGGCTGCGCACGGGCGCCGACGCCTATCTCACCAAGGATCACCGGCCGGGGGAGCTGGTCGAGACCGTCTCGCGGCTGGTGCGGGAAGCCAACGCTTCGCCGCGCGCCGGCGCCGCCGACGGCGCCCTCGATCCGCAGGGGATCGGGCCGGTCGAGGTGCTCGCCCGTGTCGCCCGCCACCTCGACGCCTCGCTGCTTCAGGCGACCGTGCTTAACACCCTGCTGGAGCGCGGCATGGCCGCCAACGATTTCCACGAGGCGGCGCTGGGCGCCCTGGAGACCCTGGGCCAGCTGGTCGACGCGCAGTTCTTCGCCGTGGCGGTGGCGGAGATCGACGCCGGCATGATTCAGATCCTCCTGCAGGACCCGGTCCGCCAGACCGACGTCGAGGTGCTGACCGAGGTCCTGGTCAAGGCCATGGGCGCGGCGGCGGAGGCGCCGGTCGAGACCCGCATCGGCGGCGAGCGGGGAGCGGTGCGGGTCGATCTCGAACGCACCGTCTGGCTGCCGCTGGCGGTGCGCGACGCCACCGGCATCCTCGCCTATCTCCCCCGCGACCCCCACGAGCTCGCCGCCTCCACCGGCGTCCTGGTCGAGACGCTGCTCGGCCATCTCGCGCTGGTGCTCGACAACGCCCGCCTCTCCCAGCGCCTGCACGAGCTCTCCACCCTCGACGGCCTCACCCGCCAGCTCAACCACCGGGTGATTTACGACCGGCTGACCGAGGAGCTCGACCGCGCCCGCCGCTACAAGTATCCGCTCAGCGTGGTGCTCTGCGACTTCGACCACTTCAAGGAGGTCAACGACACCCACGGCCACCTGGCCGGCGACGCCGTGCTGCGCGAGGGGGCGGCGGTGCTCCGCAAGTGCCTGCGCAGCACCGACCTGCTGGGGCGCTACGGCGGCGAGGAGTTCCTCGCCGTGCTGCCGCAGGTCGACCTCGGCGCCGCGCGGCAGGCCGCCGAGCGGCTGCGCCAGGGGCTGGAGAACTATCCCGTGCGGCTCCCCGGCGGCGTGGAGGTGCACATCACGGCCTCGTTCGGCGTCGCCGACCGCGACGAGATCGCCGGCTCGCCGCGCGGCGACCTGCTGGTGTCGCTCGCCGACCGCCGTCTCTACGAGGCCAAGGCCGCCGGCCGCAACCGGGTCCGTCCCTGACGCACGCGATGACCCCGGCCGCCTCCCCGCCGCTCCAGCAGCTCGTCGTCCTGATCCGCGAGGCGACGGGCAACGTCGTGCCGCCCGCCCGCTTCGGCTTCCTCGAGGAGGTGGCGCAGCGGCGGGCGCAGGCCACCGGCCATTACGGCCTCGGCGACTACGTGCGGGCGCTGGCGGCGAACCAGATCGAGGGCGAGTGGGCGACCCTGGTGGCGCTGGTCACCATCAAGGAGTCCTACTTCTTCCGCGCGCCGCAGCAGTTCGACGCCATCCTCAAACAGGCGCTGCCGGTGCTCGTGCGCGCCCGCGCCGCCAGCCGCCACCTGCGGATCTGGTCGGCCGCCTGCGCCCGCGGCGAGGAGCCGGCGACGCTGGCCATGCTGCTGGCCGACGAGCCGTCGCTCTCCGGCTGGACCTGGACGATCGTGGCCACCGACCTCGACGACGAGGCGCTGGCCGGGGCCCGGCTGGGGCTCTACGGCGAGCGGGCGGTGGCGCAGGTCCCTCCCGAGCTGCTGGCGCGCTGGTTCAAGCGCCGCGGCAAGCTGTTCGAGCTCGACGCCGGCCTGCGGGCGCGGATCTCCTACCAGAGCCTCAACCTCGCCCACGCGCCCTTCGCGCTGCCGTTCGCCGAGTGCGACCTGGTGCTGATGCGCAACGTCCTGATCTACTTCCGCCGCCCCTTGCAGCGCTGGGTGGTCTCGCAGGTGGCGCGGCTGCTGGCGCCCGAGGGCTATCTGTTCCTGGGCGCCTCGGAGACGCTCTGGCAGATCCAGGACGAGCTGGAATCGATCGACCTCGGCCCCTGCTTCGCCTATCGCCACCGCCAGACCAAGCCCGCCGCGGCACCCGCGCCCGCGCCGCCGCGCCCGCGCCGGGTTCCACCTCCGGAGACGGAGAAGGGCGTCGAGAGCCCCCAGCGCTGGACCGATCCCGATCCGCGCGCCTGGAGCGTGGCGCGGGCCGCGGTGACGGTCCCGCCGGCCCCCGCCGCGGCCCCGTCCACGCCCTCGGAGCCCGCCGTCGAACGGCTGCTGGTCGCCGCCCGCGACCTCGCCGCCAACCGCATCGAGGACGCCCGCCGCACCCTCGAGGCAGCGCTGGCGGCCGACCCCTCCGATCCCGCCGCGCACGCGCTCGAAGGGTTCCTCGACGACCTCTGCGGCCGCACCGAGGAGGCGATCCACGCCTACCGCGCCGCCCTCTACCTCGATCCGGCGCTCTACCAGGTGCGCGTCCTGCTCGCCGACTGCCTCCTCCGCCTGGGCAACCGCGACCGCGCCGAGCACCAGTTCCGCGAGGTGCTCACCCTCCTCGCCGCCGGCCGCGAACGAGGGCTCGCCTTCGAGGAGCTGCCGCTGCCCGACCGCGAGCGGGCGCAGCGGCGGTGCCGGCAGGTGTTGAAGGGGGGGTAGACGGCAGGCCACTGCCCTCCTGGGACCGCCGGCGTCCCGCCGGCTCTAACTCCGTTTTTTCTTCTCCCGCGTTTTCTTTTAGAAGTTAGTTGAAGTTAGAGCGAAGTTAGTTGAAGTTAGAGCCGGCGGGACGCCGGCGGTCCCAGGAGGTTGGTGGAGGCTGGAGCTCTTGGGACGACTTGGAATTCCATACCCTGCGAGAGGTATTGAAACGATCATGACCACCCGTCCCCCCGCCGTCGCCGGCACGTTCTATCCCGACGATCCCGATCAGCTGAGCGCGATGGTCGCGGGCTTCCTGCGCGACGCGCCCGCGGCGGCCGGGCCGGCGCCGAAGGCGGCTATTCCCAAGGCGGCTGTTCCCAAGGCGGCTGTTCCCAAGGCCATCATCGCGCCGCACGCGGGCTACCTCTATTCGGGGCCGATCGCCGGCAGCGCGTTTCGCGCCGTGGCCGAGGCGGCGGCGACGATCGAACGGGTGGTGCTCGTGGGGCCCTCCCACTTCGTGCCGATCCGCGGGCTGGCGCTGCCGGGCGATCCCTGGTTCGGCACCCCGCTCGGCGAGGTGCGGGTGCAGCCGGAAGGGGCGGGGGCGTCGCTGCGGCTGCCGCAGGTGCGGGTGATCCCCGAGGCCCACGTGCGCGAGCATTCGCTGGAGGTCGAGCTGCCGTTCCTCCAATCGCTCCTCGGCGAGTTCAACCTCGTCCCCCTGGTGGCGGGCGAGGTCAGCGCCGACGACATGGCCGAGGTGCTGGAGCGCCTCTGGGGAGGGCCCGAGACGCTGATCGTCATCAGCTCCGACCTGTCGCATTACCTTCCCTACGACGCGGCGCGGCGGGCGGACCGCGAGACCGCCGAGCGCATCCTGGCGCTCGACGGCGCCCTCGATCCCCGCCAGGCGTGCGGCGCGGTGGCGGTCAACGGCCTGCTGGAGGTGGCGCGGCGGCGCGGCCTCGCCCCCGAGCTGCTCGACCTGCGCAACTCGGCGGACACCGCCGGAGATCCCTCGCGGGTCGTAGGCTATGGAGCCTTCGCCTTCCATGAGCGGAACTGACGCCAACTCCTGGCCGCCGGAGCGCGGCGAGATCCTACTGCGGATCGCCCGCCAGAGCATCGCGGCCGCCCTCGGCCTGGACACGGTGTCCGGCGACTACGATCCGCCCTGGCTGCGCGAGCCGGGCGCCACGTTCGTGACGCTGAAGCGGCGCGGGGACCTGCGGGGGTGCATCGGCTCGATCGAAGCCCGCCGGCCGCTCGGCGAGGACATCCGCCACAACGCTCTCGCCGCCGCCCTCGACGATCCCCGCTTTCCGCCCCTCCAGCCGCGCGAGTGGCCCGACGTCACCCTCGAGGTCTCGCTCCTCTCGCCGCCGGAGGCGCTCGCCTGCGCCAGCGAGGCCGAGGCGCTCCGCGTGCTGCGGCCGGGCGTCGACGGCGTCGTCTTCGAGTACGGCGCGCGGCGCAGCACCTTCCTGCCGCAGGTCTGGGAGCAGCTCCCCGATCCGCGGGAGTTCCTCGATCATCTCCGCCAGAAGGCCGGCCTCCCCCCCGGCTTCTGGGCGCCGGAGGTCCGGCTCAGCCGCTACGGCGTCCAGAAGTGGGAAGAGAGCGAGTAAAGCGGACGTCAGGGGATCTCGCTCGGCGGGACGCAGGTCTGGCGCACGCCGTCGCACTGCACGAATCCGGGCGAGGTGGGGATGCCATCCCCTTTCCACTGGCAGTTCGTCAGGCCGTGGCACATCAACGTGGAGCCGTTGCGGCAGACCACCGATTGGCCACAAGGCCCGCCCTGGTTGCCCGTACGGTCGACGGGGGCGGGAGTGAGCACGGTTCCCAGGAGGCCCGCGGTGAGCAGGCCCGCGGTGAAGAGGCGGTTTCCAAGCATGTTGATCTCCTTGTCAGTTTCAAGTTCAGCAGCCGAGCGAGTGGATGACGCTGTAGCCCGTCCGCATCCCCGTGAAGGCGTGGGCGCAGTTGCACTCGTACACCTCGTAGCCCACCTGGTGCGTGTGGGTGGCGTCCGAATAGAAGAACCACTCGTTGCCGCAGCGGCCGACGGCCTGGCTCGGCTGCGGCAGGAAGGCGGCGACGAGGGCGAGGGAGAGCGAGAGGGCGAGCAGCAGGTAGCGGTGGGTACGCATCTGGATCTCCTTAGGAGGGCCGGCGAAAAGCGCCGCCCCATCTCTAGAAGGTGCGGGATCGACGCGCCACTGAGCCCCCGGGTTGACACCCCTGGCAACGGCTGGACATGATGGCGTCTCCTCTGAGGAGATCATCATGTTCCGAAAGATCCTGGTTCCCGTCGACTTCACCGACAAGAACGAAGCGGCGCTCGACAGCGCCGTGCAGATCGCGGCCGCGCAAGGCGTGGACGCCGAGATCACGCTCCTGCACGTCATCGAGACGATCGAGCACATCGACTTCAAGGAAATGAAGGATTTTTACGAGCGGCTGGAGCTCCAGGACGCCGCCAAGCTGTTCGCGCTCGAGGGGCGGCTGGAGGAGCGGGGCGCGAAGGTCCGCCACCAGATCCTCTTCGGCAAGCGGGCGGAGACGATCGTGCGCTACGCCGAGGAGATGGCGATCGACCTGATGGTCCTCTCCTCCCACAAGGTCGACCGCGACCACCCCGCCCTCGGTCTGGGCACGCTCGGCTACGGGATCGCTATCGTGGCCCGCTGCCCGGTGCTGCTGGTGAAGTGAGCCGCGCCCGCTGTCGCCGCAGCACCGCCAGCATGAGGAAGTAGAGCACCATCCCGACCATGGCGACCGCCGGGATCGTGTTGCTCTTCAGGGTGATGGCGAAGTAGGCGATGCCGGCGAACAGGATCCAGAAGAAGAGCTCGCCGCCGAAGGCCTGAGGCCAGTGGGGCTCGAGACCGCCCGACGGCACGCGGGGCCGGAGCGACGGCAGGAGGCGGGGCACGGCGTCGTAATAGGCCCGGTAGCGCTCTCCCTGGCTCGCGAGCAGCCCGGATTCCTCCCGGCCGATCAGGCGGAGCAGGAAGATCACATGCCCGAGGACGATGATGACGAAGCCCAGCCGGCTCATCAGCAGCCCCATTCCCAGGGCCAGCAGGAGGTTGCCGAAGTAGAGGGGATTGCGCAGGTGGCGGTAGGGGCCGTCCGCCACCACCCCCTCGGTGCGCAGGTTGGCGTCGTGGACCCTCTCGCTCTGGAGGTAGGCGCTCGCCCACGTCCGCACCAGCGCCGCGAGCCCGATGAGCAGGGCCGCGAAGGCGAAAACGCCGCGGATGGCCGCGCTCCCCGCGCCGTAGCCGAAGGCATGGACCAGCGCCGTGGCGGTGCCGCGGTGGTCGATCCAGTAGGCCGAGAAGGCCGCCCAGAAGAGCAGGAAGATGAACCAGAAGCGGTGGCGGAACTCGAATTCAGTGGCACGCATGTTGATTTTCCCCGGAGGTTGCCGCGAGTGGAGCGCATAGGCGGCCCCTCTAAGGGAGTACGTCTCTCGCCGGTCAAAAGTTCAGCCGGGACATCGTTTCCGCGTTTCCGCGCGCGACGGCTATGGTAAGGTTTGAGCAATAGCTCTCTTCACCGGGAGCAGGCCGACCTCACAAGGAGACTTATGTCAAAAGCCACGTGGCTCCTCGCGTTCGTTGTCCTCCTGACCTTTGCGGGCGCCGTCTCCGCGCAGACGGCTCCGGCCGTGGCCCCCGCCTCGTCACAGGCCACGGTTCCAGCCGCCGTCGCCGGACACCCGGCCCCGGCTGCGACCCTCCTGTCGCAGATCTTCGCGGCGCCCGTCACGGAAGGGATCTCGACCGTGCCGGAGCCCGCCTGGAAGAGCTGCACGGTCGCACAGTGCAAACAGCCGTGCAGGGCGGACTGCGTCGAGCAGTTGTGCACTCCGGTTTGCATCAATACCACGAGCTGCCTGTGCGGCTGTTTCTGTAACTGAGCTGAGACTTGGGCGGCCCCCGGCCGCCTACTCCTCCTCCGACTCCAGCCCCAGCCGCACCAGCAGGTTCTGCAACACCCGCGCGGTCAGCCCCCAGATCATCCGGCGGCCGATGTGGTAGATCCGCAGGCTGCGCGGAACGCCGTTGAGGAGGACCTCGCGCTCCTCGACCAGCTTGGGGTTGGCGAAGGCGGTGAGGGGGAGACGGAAGACGTCGGCGATCTCGCCGGCGTTGGCCGTAAACTGGCTGGTCTGCGGGATCGCTCCGACGCAGGGGATGACGCGGAAGCCGGCCGGGCTCTCGACCTCGTCGAGCTCGCCCAGGCGGAGGACGGTCTTGGGATCGAGGCCGATCTCCTCCTGCGACTCGCGCAGGGCCGCGCCCCAGGGGTCCTCCTTGAACTCGCGGCCGCCGCCGGGGAAGGCGACCTGGCCGCGATGGCTGGGCAGGTCCTCGGCGCGCTGGGTGAGGACGGTCCAGATCTCGCCGGCGTCGACGTACAGGGGCACGAGGATCGCGGCCTGCCGCAGGTCGCTCGCCGCCAACCGGCGGGGGGGCGGCGAGGCCAGGCGGTGGCGCAGGGCCAGGATCCAGCTCTTCGGTTCTTCGTCGGTCATCGACTTCATCCAGGGTATATTGGCCAGAATTCGGGCGGGCTCCGACGACGAGGGTGGCACCCGTTTGGCGGGTCCGCGTACCATAATAGAGGAAAGGAGACCCATTATGAAGAAGACGATGCGTAAGCTGCAGCTCTCCCGCGAGACCCTCCGTCTGCTCGTCACGACCGACCTCAAGGGGGCGGACGGGGGCGCGGCGACGGGAGGAGAGAGCTTCGACCCCACCTGCCAGAGCCGCTGCTATGTCTGCCCCGAGACCTGGCCGGTGCTCACCGTCGACAGCCCGACTGAGTAGGTAACTCGCGACGCGGTGAGGGGAGTCAGCCTATGAGCATCACGCCAGCCGCCCGCACCAGGTTACTTCGCGGCCTGAGCAACGCGATCCTCATCGCCGGCTTCCTCGCCGCCGTGGTGATCTACAGCACCGCCGTGCCGCCGCCGGACGATCCCCTGGGCGGCCCGGAGGGTAGCAAGCAGTCCCTCCGCGAGGTCCAGATGTACAGCGGCGAGGCGGGCGTCCTGGCCGACGAGATCCGCGAAGGGTTCGGCAGCCTCTGGCACGGCACCCGGCTGGCGTTCACCGTCGCCGTCCTCGCGGCCCTCGCGGCCGGCGCCTGCCGCTTCGTCGCCGTCCCCCTGCCTCCCCTGGAAGACGACGCCGCGCCACGGTCACCTGCGCGGTGGGAGCGCTGACTACTTCACCTTCATCCAGGGCGTCTGGACCATCCCCTCCGTCGCCCACATCCGCATCCCGATCGGCACCGTCCTCGCCCCCGGCAGCTGCATCTCCAGATCATAGAGGTAGTAATCCCCCGCCTCCCACCAGAGCGGGTGCACGGCCCGCGGCTCGCCCATGGCGATCTCGAAGACCACGGAGCCGTCGGGCTTGAGGATGACCGGGCGCAGGTCGTTGTCGCCGATCCGCAGGTGCGAGGGGCCGTTCTTGTCGAGCTCGACGTCGAGCCCCTTGAGGCGCTTGGGGCTTCCCAGGAGGAGATGGGCGGGCGCGCTGCCGGCGATGCGGAGGGCGTTTTCCTGGCCGGAGGGCCAGATGCTGTGGTCGAGGAGTTTTACCCAGAGACCGTAGCCCACCGCCACCTGCTGCCCCGGCGCGCTCGCCTGGGTGGTCTCGTAGGGGAGCCATTTCCGGGCGAAGGGCGAGACCATGCGATATCCGCCGTCGTCGGCGACGGGATAGGCCGCCGGAGCCTTCCAGAGCGGCAGCAGGAACGGCGCCGCGAGGAGGGCGAAGACCGGCGCCCAGAGGGCCTGCGCGCGCCGCGCGGCCACGAACCAGAGCGCCGGGTAGAGCGGCAGGAAGTAGCGGTTGGCGAGCGGCCCGCCGCCCGTGAAGTTGAACGGCCGGATCACCAGGAAGGCGAGCATCGCCAGAGCCACGGCGAGCGGGATCGCCCACCGTCCGCGGTCTCCTTGAAAAGCGAGGAAGCCGAGCAGGAGAGGCAGGAAGTAGGGGAGGATGCCGACGTTCCGCCCGACCAGCGCGTAGAAGACGTTCCAGCCGGCGAGCTTGACGTTGAGCTCCGGCCGCACGGCCGCCGCCTGGAGCCACGACGAGCTCCCCTGGCGCGCCACCCGTTCGGTCCAGCGGGCGGCCGGCACCTGCACGTCCGGATAGGACTGGCTGCCGTAGATCCCCTGGCGCTGGCCGCCATAGCCGGTGGGATCGCCGCCGCCGAGCCACTGCACGCCCATCGAGAGCACGAGGATGGCGAGGGCGCCGGCGGCGAGGCCGTTGACGGCGCGCAGCCGGCGGTCGGGAGGCGCCTCGCGCGCCGCCAGGAAGGCCGGGATCAGCAGCACGAGGTAGACCGGCCGGTAGACGACCGCGACGCCGAGCAGGGCGCCCGCCGCCAGCCAGCGGAGGAGGAAGGCGCGGGGAGGCGCCGTGTCCTCCCCCTCGTAGATCTGCGGCGGCGGTTCGCCGGCGCGGCGCGAGCCGCGGTCGTCGCCGTAGACCAGGGCGAACCCCGCGGCCACGGCGGCGAAGACGAAGAGGTCGGATTCGCCCCAGAAGACGTAGGCGAAGGCGACCGAGGCGTAGACGAAGGCGGCCACCCAGAGCGGTGCGGCGGGACCGAGGCGGCCACGGAGCGCGC
This sequence comes from Thermoanaerobaculia bacterium, assembly GCA_036271335.1. Lineage (GTDB taxonomy): Bacteria > Acidobacteriota > Thermoanaerobaculia > Multivoradales > UBA5704 > DATARR01. The sequence goes on along the minus strand of DATBAW010000429.1, from coordinate 8,706 downwards.
GGGCGGCGAGCAGGGCCGCGGCGGCGAGCAGCAGGGCGTTGGCGATGACCGGCCCACGGACCGGGGCCAACGCCACGAACGGCGCCAGCACCAGCGCGTAGAGCGGCGGCTTGGCATAGACCAGCCGCGCGCTCCCCGGCCGGCTCTGGAGGATCAGCCCGTCCGGCGGCACCCCCCAGTCGGCGACGAAGCGGTCATAGTCCTGGCGGGTGTAGGTGAGGTCGAAGTCGTGGACGAGGCTCGACGCCTGCATCGCGTAGGTCGCCTCGTCCCCCAGCAGCGGCAGCTGCGCGCGGTCGAGCCGCGCGGCGCCGATCAGGGTCAGCAGGAGGAGAAGGCCGAGGACGGACCAGCAGGCGATCTCCAGGGGCGTGCGGCGTGGGCTCATACGAGGGGCTCTCATCTCAGATCCGCCGTTCCCAGCGCGGGCCGCCGAGCTTGGAGAGCCCCAGTCCGCCGAAGAGGTGGGGCTCGATCCAGAGGTGGGCCGGGCCCGGCGGGCGCCGCACGTCGGTCTCGAAGCGGACCTCTTCGCCGGGGGCGAGGTCGTGGGGGAGGGCGAGCCAGGGGCGCCCCTCCAGCAGGTCGGCGCCGCCGTCCACGAAGAGCTTCACCACCACGGCCACGCCGCCGGGACCGCGCTCGCCGGCCAGCCAGCGGGCGAAGCCGGTGTTGCGCAGGCGGAGGCTCAGGCGCCGCCGCTCGCCCTCGGGCCAGGGGAGGTCCGCGCCTTCGACCTCCAGCTCGCCGGGGAGGCGTCCCCAGGCGAGGCTGGTGGGGGGCGGCAGGGCGGGGGCGCCGAGGGGATCGTCGCCCGGCGGCGGCAGGTCCTTCCAGTCGCGGCAGGCGGCGATCACGGCGGTGGCGGCCTGGGCGGGATCGTGCCGGGTGCGCACGTGCTCGCGCGCCGCCCGGCCCATCGCCCGCAGGCGGCCGGGATCGGCGAGGAGCTGGCGGAGGAGGGCGGCGAGCGCCGCGGGCTCTTCGTCGCCCAGCGGCACGCGGAGGGCGATCTCCGCGGGCAGATCCGCGAACTGGGCGAAGTCCGAGACGATCGCCGGCCGGCCGGCGGCGAGCACGCGCAGCAGCGAGGCCGAGGTCTCGCCGGCGGTGGGGTAGCGCAGGTTGAGGCAGAGATCGACGGCGGCGATGGCGGCCTCGAAGTCCGCGAAGGAGACGAAGCCGGTGACGTGGACGCGGTCGGCCACCCCGGCTCGTCGCGCCTCGCCTTCGAGATCCATCACCGGCGCGGCCTCGCCGACGATCAGCAGGTGGACCTCCTCGAGGCCCGGCGCGGCCAGGGCGCGCACGGCGGAGACGGTGCGCTTGATCGGCGTCTGGAACCCGAACGAGCCGAGCACCGGGCGGTCGGGAGGAAGGCCGAAGCGGCGGCGTAGCGCCCGTCCCGCCCCCTCGTCGGCGGCCGGCGGCAGCGGGATGCCCATGGGCACGGCGCGCACCGGTACGCCGATCTCCTCCTCGGCGAGGAATGCCGCCGCCCACTCGCTGTGGACGAGCACGCCGCGCTGTCGCCGCAGCAGGGCGCGGTGGGCGGGGAGCGCGAAGATCGGCGCGTCCCCCCAGGCGTTCCAGCGCTTGGCGAGCGCCGCGGCCTCACCCATCCAGCCGTGGTCGCGGGTGAGGCGCGCCTTGTAGTCCCAGAAGCCGCTCGGCTCGTTGCGGCCGAGGGTGAGGTCGAGCAGCAGGTGGTGGAGCACCACGTCGTGCAGGGTGAGCACGCCGGGGAGGCGCATCGCGAGGTCGAGCACCTCGATGTGATAGCGGTTGTTCCCCATCTGGTAGAGCGGCAGCCGCCCGCCGGCGCCGGTGGCGCTCGCCGGCGCCATCGGCCAGCGGGCCGCGATGGCGGGATCGACCGCCTGGCCGGGGAGGTGGATCAGGCGGACGTCCGCCAGCGCTGCTAGGTCGGGGAGGAGGTCGAGGCTGTAGTCCGCGATCCCCGAGCGGACGGGGGGCAGGGGGGAGACGTAGTCGAGCTTCATGGCCGGGCCCTGGGTCCTTTTCATCCTTCAGGGCCCTTTCCTGGCCTTCCCCCGCCAATTCTTGGGAGACCCAAGCTGCTTCTATCGAACCCAAGAATCAGCGTGGAAAACCCAAGCTCATTCTTGGTGAACCCAAGAATCGGCTGGGAAGACCCAAGAACGTTATTTTTTTCCCACGCCGATTCCTGGAAGACCCAAGAATTTTCTTGGATCTCCCACGACGGGGCCCGCTCAGAGGGTATTTGAAACGTATCAGATCTCGCCTCCCCACTGTAGAGACGCCCCGTGGGGCGTCTCCGAGGCGGAGAGAACGGCTCAATCGCCGAGACGTTCCGACGGCCTGACCCGACACAGGGCACCGTTACCGCCGCTCCGGAGACGCCCCACGGGGCGTCTCTACAGTGGGGAGCGGGGACCTGTCGATACTTTTCAGACACCCGCTCAGACCACCATCTCATCCTTGTCCGCCGCCATCTGACCCTTGAGATACGCCTCGATGAAGGGATCGACGTTGCCGTCGAGGACGCTGTCGGCGTCGCCGACGGAGACGCCGGTGCGGTGGTCCTTGACCATCCGGTAGGGCTGCAGGACGTAGCTGCGGATCTGGCTCCCCCAGGAGTTGTCCATCTTCTTCCCTTCGCGCTCGGCCTGCTCGGCGGCCCGCTTCTGCATCTCCCGGTCGTAGAGGCGCGAGCGCAGCACCTTCATCGCCATCGCGCGGTTCTTGATCTGGCTGCGCTCGTTCTGGCAGGAGACCACGATGCCGGTGGGGAGGTGGGTCATGCGCACCGCCGACTCGGTCTTGTTGACGTGCTGGCCGCCGGCTCCCGAGGAGCGGAAGACGTCGATCCGCAGGTCCTTGTCGTTGACCTCGATCTCGATCGTGTCGTCGACCTCGGGGAAGACGTCCACCGAGGCGAACGAGGTGTGGCGGCGGGCCTGGAAGTCGTAGGGGCTGATCCGCACCAGGCGGTGCACGCCGTGCTCGCTCTTCAGGTAGCCGTAGGCGTACGAGCCGCGCACGGCGAGGGTGGCGCTCTTGATCCCCGCCTCCTCGCCGTCCAGGCGGTCGAGCAGCTCGACCTCGTGGCCGTGCGCCTCGGCCCAGCGCAGGTACATGCGCAGCAGCATCTCGGCCCAGTCCTGCGACTCGGTGCCGCCGGCGCCGGGGTGGATGGCGAGGATGGCGTTCTTGTCGTCGTCCGGGCCGGAGAGCTTGAGGGTCAGCTCCAGCGAGCTCAGCTCGCCTTCGAGGCGGGCGAGGAAGCGGTCGAACTCGGGGTCCGCCTCGCCCTCGGCGAGCAGCTCGCGCCAGGTGTCGAGCTCCTCGGCGTCGGCGCGCAGGCGGTTCAGGGTCTCCAGGCGGCGCTCGATGTCGCGGCGCTTCTGGAGGATCGTGGCGTTCTTGCCCGGGCTGTCCCAGAAGCCCGGCGCCTGCATCTGGTGGTCGATCTCGGCGAGCTCGCGGTCGAGGTCGGTGGCCTCAAAGATACCCCCGGAGGTTGGTGAGCTGTCCTCCAAGGGCGTCGATCTTCTGCTGGATTTCGTAGGCGATCATGGTCGGTTCCTCCGCGCGAAATATACCCCAAACGCCGCCGCGGCGAGGAGCGAGCAGAGGGCCGGCACCAGCCAGGGGGCGCGGCTGAACGGCGTCAGCTCGCGGCTGCCGAGCACCCGCAGGTGGATCACCCCCTCCTGGTACACCCCCAGCTGGTCGTGCACCGAGCCGTCCGGCGCGATGTAGGCGGAGACGCCGGTGACGGCGGCGCGCAGCAGCGGCCGGCGGTTCTCGGCGGCGCGGAAGCGGGCGGCCCGCAGGTGCTGCCAGGGAGCGGAGGTGTCGCCGTACCACGCGTCGTTGGTGATCGAGATCAGCAGCGTCGCGCCCTGCCGGACCAGCGCCGCGGTCTCGGCCGGGAACACCACCTCGTAGCAGATGGCCATGCCGATCTTCTCCCCCTCCCAGGGGAGGAGGACCGTCTGGTCCGCCGGCCGGAACTCGCCGGCGTTGCGCGACAGCTTGTCGATCCAGCCGAAGACGCCGCGGAAGGGGACGTACTCGCCGAAGGGGACGAGGTGGTGCTTGTCGTAGCGCGCCTCCGTGCCGCCGGGCGAGAGCAGGAAGGCCGAGTTGTAGGAGGCGTCGCCCGGCGCCGCCGAGATCGAGTTGAACAGCACGGTGCAGCCGCGGTCGATCAGGCGGGCGAGGTCGGCGTCGAGGAGCTCCGAGCGGTGGTGGATGAACGGCCACTCCGCGCTCTCCGGCCAGACCACCAGCGAGCCGGGCTGGCAGGCGGCGAGCGACTGCTCCATCAGCCGGAGGTGGTTGCGCATCATCACCGTCTCGTCGAACGCGACGAGGTTGGGGATGTTCGGCTGCAACAGGTCCACGGCGTGGCCGAATCCCGCCATCTGCTCCAGGGCGCGGGCGTCCTGCCGCACGCTCCAGCGGCCGGCGAGCGCCAGCAGCAGGAGGGGGACGAGGAGGCCGATCGCCGCCGGCTCCCAGCGCCGGCGCTGGATCGACGCCGCCACCGCCGCGCTGGTGAGCACCACCAGGAACGAGATGCCGTAGGCGCCGATCCACGCCGCCAGCGGCAGGGCGCCCGGCACGTCCACCCACGAGTAGGCGGCGAGGTTCCAGGGGAAACCGCCGCCGAGATAGGTGCGGAGCCATTCGAGCGCCGCCCAGAGCGCCGGCAGCACCAGCAGCCGCCCGGCGCTCCACCGTTGCCAGATCTTGGCGCCCAGCCAGCCGAAGAGCGCGTGGAAGAGGGCGAGGTAGCCGGCGAGCAGGCTGGTCAGCGCGATCCCCATCGGCAGGGCCATGCCGCCGAAGGTCTGGAGCGTCGGCACGATCCAGTAGAGGCCGGTCATCCACGCCGCGTAGCCGTGCACCCAGCCGAGCCGCCCCGGGCGCGGCGAGGAGAGCAGGAGCAGCAGCGGCGCCAGCGCGATCCAGGAGGCGGCCGGGAAGGGCTCCCGGCTGAAGCAGAGCCCCCACAGGACACCGCTGGCGGCGGCGAGGAGATAGCGGAAGAGGGGATGTCTCATCAGAGTCCGAGTCTATGGTGAATTCGTAGGGGCGGCCCTATGTGGCCGCCCTGGGTGGAGGAAAATCTCAGACCCGGACACGCCCCCACCCAGGGCGGCCACATAGGGCCGCCCCTACAACAGGATGGCTCGGGGGGGAGCTCACCTACTCCGTCACCCACGTATCCAGCTTGTACCCCTTACGGACCTTGTCGGCCACCTTCTGCGCCTCGTCGCGCGTCTTGAAGGGGCCGACGCGCACGCGGTACATGGTGCGGCCGCCGCGGTCGATGGGAGAGAGATAGGCCTTCTGGCCGCCGGCGACCAGCCGGGCGCTGATGCGCTCCGCCTGGGCCTGATCGGCCGAGGAGAAGACCTGGATCACGAACGATCCCTTGGCGGAGGCGGCCGTGGGGGTCTTGGCCGTCTTCGTCGTTTTGGCGGCGGTCTTGGCCGTCGTCTTGGCGGCCGGCGCCTCCGCCGCGGTGCTGTCCTGATCGTCCTGCGCGGCGGCAGCTGGAGCGGGGATCGGCTTGCGGCGGTCGCGCCGGGCTTGCGCCGGATCGGGCAGCGCGGCGGCGGCCGGCGACGCGGGTGCCGGTTGCGGGGCCGGGACGGCGGCGGGCGCCGGCGGGGAAGACGCCTGCGGCGCCTGGGCCGCCGGCTTCTTCTTGACGCCGAGGTCCTCGAGCAGGGAGGAGCCCACCGAGGGGTGCGCGGCCTCCTGCTGATCGGTCTTCGTCGGGTCGGCCGCCTTCTTGGACTTGTCGAAGAACTCGAGCTCCTCGAGGTTCTTCCCCTCCTTGGCCTCGGGAGGGGGGGTGTTGCGGACCATCTGCTCCTGCGCGGCGCGGACGGAGCCCTCGCGGCCGAGCCAGACGCCGGAGAAGAAGGCGCCCATCACGCAGATCAACAGGACGACAAAGGCGACCACCACCTGACGGTTGGTCAGGGCGATCTCGTAATAGCTCGGCTCGTGCGATTCAGCCACGTCGGTTCAGGCCCCCACTGCGGTCATTTCATGAAGGATTTCAGGAACTCGACCGGGAACGGAAAGATGATGGTCGAGTTCTTCTCCGCCGAGATCTCCGTCAGCGTCTGCAGATAGCGGAGCTGCAAGGTGGTTGCGTTCTTGGAGATGATGTCCGCCGCCTCGGCCAGCTTCACCGAAGCCTCGAGCTCGCCGGCGGCGTGGATGATCTTAGCGCGCTTCTCACGCTCGGCTTCTGCCTGCTTGGCCATGGCGCGCTGCATGTCGGGCGGCAGGTCGACGTTCTTGACCTCGACCATCGACACCTTGATCCCCCAGGGATCGGTGTGCTGGTCGATCATCTCCTGGAGCTTGAGGTTGAGCTTTTCGCGCTCGGTGAGCAGATCGTCGAGGTCGACCTGGCCGAGCACCGAGCGCAGCGTCGTCTGCGCCAGCTGGCTGGTGGCGTAGAGATAGTTCTGCACCGCGACGATCGCCCGGCCCGGATCGACGACGCGGAAGTAGATGATCGCGTTCACCTTCACGGAGACGTTGTCGCGCGTGATGATGTCCTGCGACGGCACGTCGAGCACGACGGTCTGCAAGGAGACCTTGATCATGGTCTCGAACGGCCAGAAGATCAGCACCAGGCCGGGCCCCTTGGGGGTGGGGGAGAGGCGGCCGAGCCAGAAGGTCACCGCGCGCTCGTACTCCTTCAGAATATTGACCCATTTGAAAAACAGGAAAACTCCGATGACGACGATGGCGATGAATCCGAATTGCATAGGCTGAGGGCCCCTTCCCTTTGACCCGGCCCGAGGCCGGCTTAGACGACGATTCCCCGGCGGTGTCGTACCGCCAGGGTAAGATTGCGCACCGCCACCACCTCGACGGGATCGCCGGCCGCGACCGGCTCGTCGGCGACCGCGTCCCAGATCTCGCCCTGGACGAAGACCTTGCCGCGCGGATCGAGCGGCGAGCGGGCGACGCCGATCTCGTGGATCATCCCCTCGATCCCGGAGCGGACCGGCATGCGCCGCGCGCGCAGGGACATGAAGACCAGGAAGCCGACCACCAGCAGGGTGAACCCCGAGATCATGGCGATCAGCTCGACGCTGACCCGCAGCGCCGGCTCCGGCGTCTTGAACAGCATGACGGAGCCGAGCACCAGGCAGATCAGCCCGGCGATCGTCAGCCCGCCGTAGCTCGGCAGCTTGATCTCCAGGATGAAGAAGATCACCGCCAGCAGGATCAGGGCGAGCCCGGCGTAGTTGACCGGCAGCACGGAGAGGCCGTAGAAGGCGAGCACCAGGCAGATCGCCCCCACCACGCCCGGCAGCACGGCGCCGGGGTGCATCAGCTCGAACAGCAGGCCGAGCCAGCCGAGCCCCAGCAGCAGGTAGGTGAGGTTGGGATCGGCGATCACGCCGAGCAGGGCGCGCAGGGGCGAGACGGTGAACGGCCGCACGGTGGCCCCGGCGGTGCGCAGGGTCACCGGCACGGCGCCGCGGTGGATCACCCGGCCGTCGAGCGCGCGGACCAGCGCCGGCACGTCCGCGGCGACGATCTCGACCAGGTGCTCCTGGAGCGCCTCGCCGGCGGTGAACGAGCGGCTCTGGAGCACGGCCGACTCGGCGAGCGCGACGTTGCGGCCGTTGCGCACGGCCAGCGAGCGGATGTTGGCCGCGGCGTCCTGCTCGACCTTCTTGCCCATGGTGCCGGTGATGTCGTTGCCGCCGTTGTCGACCGGATGGGCGGCGCCGGCGTTGGTGCCGGGCGCCATGGCGGCGACGTCGGCGGACATCAGGATGAAGAACCCCGCCGAGGCCGCCTGGGCGCCGCTCGGGGCGACGTAGATCACCACCGGCGTACGGGCCCCGAGGATCGCCGTGGTGATGTCGCGGGTCGAGGACATCAGCCCGCCGGCGGTGTCGAGCTCGACGATCACCGCCGCCGATCCCCGCTTGTCGGCTTCCTGGAGGGCATCCGCGATCAGCTCCGCCGACACCGGATGGATCGGCGACTTCACCGTCACCACCAGCACCTCGCCCGGTCGCTGCACCGGGACCGCGCCCGCCAGCGGCGCCAGCAAGGTGGTGAGGGCGAGCGCGAGAAGGACCAGGGCCAGGGGGCGGGAGGCTTTGGAAGCGGAGTGCATGAAGTTGAAGTATATCAGTGGCGGCGCAGGGCCTGATCGCAGCCAGGGACCCAAGGGACTTCAGGGACTCCAGGGACCCACCCTGGGCTGTCGTGGGGGCGGCCCTGTGTGGCCGCCCTGGGTGGGGGTGCCCTTTTCTGGGCGGGGGTGCCTTTCGCGAGCGGCGGTGCCCGTTCGCGCCCAGGGCGGCCACATAGGGCCGCCCCTACAGAGCCCAGGGCGGCCACATAGGGCCGCCCCTACAGAGTTTGGTCAGGTGCTCTTAGTCCTTGCAGTCTTTGCAGTCCTTTGGGTCCTTGGTCCTTTCCTTCCTCACTTGGCCGCCCGCCGCAGCGGCTTCCGCTCCTCGCCGAGCGCCGCCAGGCGCCGGGCCGCCAGGGCGTGGGTCGACATCGGCTCGCCGTCCGTGTCCTTCGGCAGGGCCACGCGCCGGTAATACTTGCGCGCCACGTCCGGCAGGCCGTACTGCTCGGCGAGGCGGCCGAAGACGTACCAGTCCTCGGCGCCCGGGGTCTCGTCGAGACGGGTGCCGATCGACTGCA
>DATBAW010000428.1:0-1723 GCA_036271335.1 Thermoanaerobaculia bacterium | reverse complement strand
GCGCGCCTGCTCGCTTTCGAGGGCGGCGCGGTTGGCCTCCATCGCCTCCCGGTTGCGGCGGGTGACCTCGTCGATCTCCGCCTGGAGCTTGGCGTTGTCCTTGTCGACCTGCTGGGTGCGGGACGCCTGTTTGCCACGCAGGAACTCCTCGAATTTGTCGAGCGCCTGGTCGCGGCGGACGGCGTCCTGCACGATGTCGGTGATCGGCACCGGGCCGGACGGGTTCATGTTGAGGAAGCCGGTGAGGGCCGCCGCCTTGGACCGCAGGTCGAGCGTGGCAAAGCCGGGCGAGGAGAAGATCTCCAGCACCTTATAGGCGCTGTAGCCGTGAGGCGGATCGGTCACCCCGGCCGCCTTGTAGATGGCCGGGAAGTCCGGCACCTCGTCGTCGCTCCCCGCGGGCGACGCGGCGGCGAGCTTGCGCTCGTCGATCGCCGGCGCCTCGGGGAGGGTGCCGAGCAGGGCATCGATGTCCACGGATCCGGTGGATCGCCCCGTCGGGGACCCCGCGGTCGCCTTGAAGCCCGGCGCGGACGGGCCGGCCGGCGTGGGAGCCGCGGCGGCGACCTCGTCGGCATCCAGCTCCACGATCTTCATCTTGCTGAGAACTTCCCTGAGGCCCATGCCGTTCCTCTCTATAGGAGATGATGCGAGAGCCTATTCTCTTTCAAAGCCCACGGGAAGGCGGCCCGCAAGCCTACACCTCGTAGACGGCGCGGCGGGCGGTCCGGCGGAGCGGCAGCAGGTTGCCGCCGGCGATCAGAGAGCCGGCGAGGGGTCTGAGCTCCGCCATCTCGCGCCGGGTGAGCGGCCGGACGCTGGTGACCCGCCGCGGCGGGCGCGCCGTGGTGGGATCGCACCCCCGCTCGAGGAGCGTGGCGAGAATCCAGCGGCCGAGAGTCCGGCGAGCCGCGTTCATGGTCGGGGATTCTAACCCGTCTATGTCTCGGGCGGCTCTTGCGCCCTACCCGTCATCGCTGTATCATTCATCCATGAACGATTCGTCCTGCCCCTCCCCCTCGATCGTCTTCCGGGTCATCGGTGCGGCGCACGAGGTGGAGGCGCGCCTGGAGGGGGCGCTGGACGGGCTGGGGCTGTCGCTGGCCAAGTTCAACGTGCTCTCCCGGCTGGCGGAGACGGATGAGGCGATGCCGCTCAGCCAGCTCGCGGAGCGCTGCAGCTGCGTGCGCTCCAACATCACCCAGCTCGTCGACCGGCTGGAGGCGGACCGTTTCGTCGAGCGGCTGAACGATCCGCATGACCGTCGATCGGTGCGCGCCGGGCTGACCGCGGCCGGGCGCGAGCGCCACGCCGAGGCCTTGACGGTTGTCCAGGAGACGGAATCCCGCGTATTCGCCGGCCTGGACGCGGCCGACCGCGCGACCCTCTGCCGTCTGCTCGGCCAATTGGAGGCGAACCCTTAGCCGGTCCTTTTTTTGGATCCGACCGTTCATCCCTGCACTTTCAAGACACGAACTATTGAGGAGACAACCATGGCCCCATCCGAGCAGCACCCCACCCTTCATTCGCCGGTCCAGGTCGGGCCGTACACGTTGCGCAACCGCATGGTGATGGCGCCGATGACGCGCAGCCGGGCCGTCGCCGGGAACGTCCCGAGCGAGCTGGCCGTCACCTACTACGCCCAGCGCGCCTCCGCGGGGCTGATCGTGACCGAGGGGACGCAGGTCTCTCCTCAGGGCGTGGGCTATCTCGGCACGCCGGG
>DATBAW010000427.1:0-26501 GCA_036271335.1 Thermoanaerobaculia bacterium | reverse complement strand
CCTACTGCCCCTGCGTCCGCACCGGCGGCTTCGGACGTTTCGGGAAAACCTTCGGATCGGACTGGATCTTCTTCATCACCTCGGCCACCCCGCGCTCGAGCTGGGGATCGCGGCCGTCGAGGACGGATTTGACGTCGTTCTCGACCACGATGTCGGGATCGACGCCGTGCCCCTCGATGATCCACTTCCCTTCCATGGAGACGGATCCGGCCTCGGGGACGAAGATCTGGCCGCCGTCGATCAGCGGGCCGTGGTCGCTGATGCCCACCACGCCTCCCCAGGTGCGGGTGCCGATCAGCGGCCCCAGGCCGAGCTGGCGGAACATGTAGGGGAAGATGTCGCCGTCCGAGCCGGACCCCTCGTTGAGCAGGCAGGCCATGTGGCCGTAGAAGACCTCCTGGGGATAGGGCTGCGGATCGGCGCTGGAGCTCCCGTAGTCCACCCCCAGCGGGTGGCGCGCCAGGCGCTCGAGGAGCATCGGCGAGATGAAGCCGCCGCCGTTGTTGCGGACGTCGACGATCAGCCCCTCCTTGCGGATCTGGCCGAAGTACCACTTGACGAACTCGCGCATCCCATCCTCGCCCATGTCGGGGATGTGGATGTAGCCGATCCGGCCGCCGCTCAGCTTGGAGACCTTCTCGCGGTTGCCGTCGACCCAGGTGAGATAGATCAGATGCTCCTCGGTGTCGATCGGCCGGAAGGTGATCTCGCGGGCGCCGTCGAGCGTGGGCCTGGAATTGACGGTCATGCGGACGGGGTGGTCCGCCTTGTGGCGGAGCAGGCGGTAGGGGTTGTCGCTGCCGGCGAGCTCCTCGCCGTCGATCGCCAGCACGTAGTCCCCCGGGTGGACGTCTACGCCGATCTCGGTCAGCGGCGAGCGGTAGAGGTCCTCCTCGTTCTGGCCGGCGAAGATTTTGGCGATGCGATAGCGCCCCGCCTTGCGGTCGAGCTCGAAGCGGGCGCCGGGGAGGGCCACCTTGGGGCGGACCGGTGCCTTGTAGTCGCCGCCGGCCACGTAGGAGTGGGAGTTGTTGAGCTCGGCGATCATCTCGCCGATGATGTAGTTGACGTCCGAACGGTGGCCGGCATAGGCGAGCAGCGGCTCGTACTGGCGGCGCAGAGCCTCCCAGTCATAGCCGTTCATCGTCGGCACGTAGAAGTAGTCGCGGTAGCGGCGCCAGGCCTCGCGGAAAATTTCCGCCCACTCCTCGGCGGGCACGCGGTCCATCAGCAGGCCGCCGGTGTCGACGGTCTTCTTCGAGTCCTTGCCGGTGGCCGTGGCGTCGTAGAGGTTGAACTGCCCGTCCTGGCTGACCAGCACCTTGTTGCCGTCTTGCGACAGGGCGTAGCCGCCGGCGTTCTCGGCGAGCGTGACCACCTTGCGGTCCTTGAAGGTGAAGACCTGGAGCGACGGCTTGAACGGTGGATCGCCCAGTCCGTTCGGCGGCTGGCGGACGAAGAGCAGGCGCCCCTCGGCGGCGCTCAGGGAGCCGTAGTCGTCGAAGGGGACGGGCACGCGGGCCACCCGGGAGCCGAGGCCGTCGAAGTCGATCCGGACGGCGGCGGGCTCCTTCGGCTTCTCCTTGTCCTTGTTCTTCTCCTTCCTTTCCGCCTTCGTCTCCTCGCCCCCCTTCTTCTCCTCGGCGAGGGTCACCGTGTCCTCCTCGGGGGAGAAGGGATTGGCGACGTCCTTGCGCAGGGCGACGGCGAAGATGCCGAAATTGCGGTCCTCGGCGAAGTTGAGGTCGAAGGTATCGAACTGCGGCAGATAGGCGCGGACGGACAGGTAGAAGAGGTAGTCCCCCTTGGGATCCCAGGCGGGGTTGGAGGCGTGGAACTGCGGGTCGGTGATCTGCCGGAGCTTGCCGTCCTCCACACTCCAGATCCAGATCGAGCGGAAATTGCCGGGATTGGAGAGGCTGAAGGCGAGATAGCCGCCACCGGGGGACCAAGCGTAGTCATGGACCTGGCCGCGGATCTCGTGGGCGATCTCGGTGAGCTTCCGATCGGCCAGGGTGACCACCCAGAGGCGGCCGTCCTTGTCGGAGAAGGCGAGGCGCTTGCCGTCTCCCGCCCATTCGGGGGAGAAGCGCTGGGCCTTGCCGCCGGTGGTCAGTTGCTCGGGCTTGCCGACGCCCAGGGCGTCGACGACGTAGACCTCCTCCTCGCCGCTACTGTCCGAGACGTAGGCGACCTTGCGGCCGTCGGGCGACCAGCGGGCCCATTTGTCGTGCGCTCCCGAGGAGCGGGTGAGGTTGCGGGTGACCCCCTTCTCGATCGGCGCGTTGAAGACGTCGCCGCGGGCCGTGAACAGCGCGCGCTCTCCCTTGGGCGAGAGGGCGGCGTCCTCGATCTGGTCGTTGGCACCGATCTGGGACGGCCTGGTGTCGAGGCCGTCGCTCGGGACGTCGATGGCGAGGTGCCGGGACTGCCCGGTCCGGGTGTCGAAGACGTTCAACTCGCCGTTCAGCTCATAGGCGATCTGCCCCTCCGCGTCGGCGCTCGGCCAGCGGACGTCCCACTGCGTGCTCTTGGTCAGCTGGGTGGTGGTGCCGTCGGCGAGGTCGTAGGAGTAGAGGTTGAGGGTGCCGGTGCGGTCCGAGTCGAAGTAGATCCGGTTGCCGATCCACATCGGATCGCGCTCGGTGCGCGGGGTGTCGGTGATCCGCTTCGTCGCGTGGGTGGCGAGGTCGAAGATCCAGAGATCCTGAGCCCATCCCCCTTGATAGCGCTTCCAGGTGCGGAAGTCGCGGGCGAAGGGGGTGTAGACGACCTGCTTGCCGTCCGGCGAGAGGTCGGCGCCGCCGCTCCAGGGCATCGGCAGGGGCTCGCCGAGGCCACCCTCCACCGGCACGGTGTAGATGCGGCTCTGGCCGTGATCCCAGCCGTCGCGCAGCGAGCGGAAGAAGACCGACTTGCCGTCCGGCGTCCAGCCGTAGACCTGATTGTCATACCCCCAGCGCGGCGGGAAGGGGCCGCGGGCGGGATAGAACGTGAGCTGCTTCGGCACGCCGCCGGTCGCCGGGATGACGTAGACCTGCTCGTCGCCGTCGTACTGGCCGGTGAAGGCGATCCATTTGCCGTCCGGCGAGAACTTGGCGAACATCTCGAGGCCGGGGTGGGCGGTGAGGCGGGTCGCCGTCCCGCCGCTGGCGGACGACGCGGTCCAGAGGTCGCCGGCATAGGTGAAGACGACCTTGTCCTTGTAGATATCCGGGAATCGGAGCAGCCTGGTCTGCGCGGAGGCAGCCGTGGCGAAACCGGCGGCGGCCGTGAGACAGAGCACGAATCGGGTGATGCGATGCATGGAACCTCCCCCTGAACGTTGGAGCGCGATGGCGCTGCGGAGTTTACGGCGAAGAGGGAGGGAGGTTGCAGGGTTTGTCTACAAATGTCGTCACGGGTGATGGGGACGAGGCGCCCCCTACTCTCCCGGGAAACCCACCCGGCGGTCCCGCGGGGCGGTCCCCTCCGCCTCCTTGATCTTCAGCAGCAGGCCGTCCCGCTCCTCCGAGACCTCGAGGTTGATGCCGGAAAGGAGGAGCAGCATGGTGCCGCTGCCGTGCTGCTTGGCGGGCGCGAGGCCGATGATGGACTCGGTTCGCAGCCAGAGCTCGCTGCGCGAGCTGTCGGTGATCTGGATCCAGGGCATGAGGTCTCCTCGGGAAAAGAATCAGAGAAGGAACGGCACGACTCGTTTCGTGCGCCGCGCGTAGTCGTCGTACTCAGGGTAGGTCCGCCGGACCAGCGTCTCCTCGCAGATCATCCGCAGGAAGAGCATCGCCGTCGCCAGCAGCGCCAACGAGCAGGCGGTCAGGGACGGGTTCGCCGCCACGCCCGCCCAGACGATCAGGAGGATGGAGGCGTAGATGGGGTGCCGCACATAGCGATAGGGACCGGTGTTGACGAGGCCGCCGGCAGTGGGATTGGCGGCATAGTGGAAGCTGCGGAGGCCGAAGGTCAGCCGTGCCCAGAGATTGAGCAGGATGGCCAGCGCCTGGAGCCCGACCGAGACCGGTCCGCGGCCCAGCAGGCTGTGGGTGAGGACCAGGCCCGCGAGCGCAAGGATCAGGACGAGGACGGCGAGGGTGGAGAGGAGCTTGGCGTTCCGTTCCACGAAGCCGTTCGGCATGCGCTGATTATGGCCTGATTGCCGACGGATCATCGAGAAACCTCGCCGAGCCCTTCAGCGACACTTGTGTCAAGGATCGGTGACAAATCTTTGCAGAGCTACATGTGAATTTTTGCGGCTGAGAAAGAACGGCCCGGCGCACTCGAATCAGGCCTGCCAGGACGTTGGGGTGTGCTCTGCCAGTGACACCCCCTGACACGCACGGACAGTTCCGACGGGGTGTCACGGTTTGGGGTCCTGTCCGGCACTAGTTACAAATACCTCGGCGAAGCCCAGGACTTTTTTCAAGAGCGCCCGATCTCGAAGATCTCTCCCGGCCCCGCCCAGCGGATGGGGAGGCCTTCTCCCACCGTCTCGCGAGCCTCCCGCAGAGAGACTTCCGGGTCCAGCGTCGGCCAGACGTGGGTCAGCGCCAGCTCCCGCGCGCCAGCCCGGCGCGCGATGCCGGCGGCCTGGCGGGCGCTCAGATGGAGGGGGGCGCCCATCCTGGCGTCCTGATAGTTCGCCTCGCAAAGCAGGAGGTCGCTCCCTGCCGCGAAGCCGGCGAGGTCGGCGCCCGGGCCGGTGTCGGCCGAATAGGTGAGGGTCCCCTCGGGGGTCTCGAAGCGCATCGCCAGGGTGTGGGCGGGGTGGTCGGTGCGTAGGAACGTGAGGCGGATGCCGGCCACCTCGAGGGCGGCGCCGGCCTCGATAGTGTGGAAGTCGAAGGCCTCGGCGAGCTGCGCCGCGCCGGTAGCCCCGAGCAGGCCGCCCAGGCTCTCCGGACTCCCCGGAGGCGCGTAGAGCGGAAGCCTGAAACCCTCTCCAACGCCATAGCGGATCGCCACGTGGAGGGGATAGACGTCGGCGCAGTGGTCGGCGTGGACGTGACTGAGGAGGAGGGCGTCGACGCGGGTGAAGTCCGCTACCCGCTGCAGCTCGGCGAAGGTGCCGTTGCCGGCGTCGATCCAGAGCTTCGCCGTGCCGTGCTCCAGGAAGAAGCCGCTGCTGGGGTTGCCGGGAGCCGGATAGCCGCCGGAGCTGCCGAGGACGCGTAGACGCATGGCTCTCACCTCCGCCGGGAGGATATCGCAATTTTTACCAAGGCCTCTTTCGGGAAAAGGTGACCAAACAGCTGGCATTTCGTGTGCACAGTTCCTTGGGCAAGCAGTCGCAGTACAGCCGATCCCGAAAGGGGGATACACCAATGCAGGACCGCAGCTCTGAGCAGCATCGGAACACGGGTGAAGGGTCGGGCCGCCACGCCGTCGTGGTGGGCGGCAGCATCGGGGGCATGCTCGCGGCGCGCGTGCTCGCCGACCATTTCGACCGGGTCACCATCATCGAGCGGGACCAGTTGCCGGACGCCAGCGAGAACCGGCCTGGGGTGCCACAGGCGCGTCATCTTCATTTTTTATTCAAGAGGGGATTGATGGTCGTCGAGGAGCTTCTGCCGGGGGTCACCGCCGACCTCCTGGAAGCCGGCAGCCATCTATTGGATCAGGGACGCGATTTTCGCATCCTGTATCGTTCGGGGTGGTCGCCCCGCGGCGAGCTCGGCCTCGAATTCTGTACCTTCACCCGGCCGCTGCTGGAGGCGACGATTCGCCGCCATCTGATGGCCGACGCACGGATCAGCCTGAGGGAGGGTCTCGACGTCGCCGGTCTCGTGGTCAGCGCCGACGGCTCGCGGGTGGAGGGGGTGACTATTCAGCCCCGCCATCACGACCCCAGCGCTCTCCCCGAGGTCGAGACGCTCGCCGCGGATCTGGTGGTCGACACCAGCGGGCGCGGCTCGAAGGCTCCCGAGTGGCTGGCCGCGGCCGGCTTCCCGAAGCCCGAGGAGACGGTGATCAACGCCTTCTGGGGCTACGCCTCGCGGATCTATGAGCCGGTCGAGGACTTCAAGAAGGACTGGCTGACGCTCTTCCTGATCAACCGGCCTCCCTACCAGCCGCGGGCCGGCATCATCCAGCCGATCGAGGGAAACCGCTGGATGGTCACCCTCGCCGGCGTGTCGCACGACTACCCGCCGACGGACGAGGAGGGTTTCCTCAAGTTCGCGCGCAGCCTCTCCTCGCCCGAGCTCTACCGGGCGATCGAGCACGCCAAGCCGCTGTCGCGGATTTCCGGGTACCGCCGCACCGAGAACCGGCTGCGTCACTTCGACAAGGCCAAGGTGCCGCAGGGTTTCGCGGCGCTCGGCGACTCGGTGTGCGCCTTCAACCCGGTCTACGGCGTGGGCATGACCCTCGTCGGCCTCGAGGCGGTCGCCCTGCGCGACAGCCTGCGGCGGGGGAAGGGGCGGCTCGACAGCCACCGGTTCCAGAAGCAGATCGCCAAGCTGGTCGCCGGCCCCTGGGCGCTGACGACCGGCGAGGACCTGCGCTGGCCGGCGACGCAGGGTGGGAACGTCACCGCCAAGGTGAAGTTCATGCACTGGTACATCGAGCAGGTGATCCGGTTGATCCCGCAGAGCCAGGAGGTGTTCCGCCGGTTCCAGGAGGTCAACCACATGCTGAAGGCCCCCACGGCGCTGTTCCACCCCGCCGTGCTGGGACCGGTGCTCCGCCAGGCGTTCGGCTCGAAGCGGCCGGCCGCCGTCAAGACCGAGACCGCCACCGCGCGGGCTCCTCGGCAGGCGGCGACCACCTCGACGGTGCCGATCCGCAACTGACGGGCTGTTTCAAGTCGTTCAAGAGGGGCGCCGGCGGGCTTGCCGCCAGCGCCCCTTCCGTTTATCCCGCCGTCGCCCGCTGGATCAGCGCCGTCACGTCCCGCTTCAGCTTCGCGTGGTCCGCCTTGCGGATGTAGATCATGTGGCCGGACTGGTAGAGCTCGATCCGGACGTTGCCCCGCAGCTCCTGGGGGAGCCCGAGGTGGTCGCGGGTGAAGAGGGCGTCGAAGAACGGCGTCGCGAGGTCGAAGACGCCGGCCGCCATCAGCACCTGGAGATGGGGGTTGCGGGTCATCGCCTGGCGCAGGGACTCGGCGACGTTGACGAACTGGTTGTCCGCGTCCCAGCTCCACGGCCAGACCTTGTCGGTCAGGCGCTCGTAGACGAGGTCGCTCTCGAACTTGAGATCGCGCCGGATGTAGTCGTTGACCGCCGCCGC
This sequence comes from Thermoanaerobaculia bacterium, assembly GCA_036271335.1. GTDB lineage: Bacteria > Acidobacteriota > Thermoanaerobaculia > Multivoradales > UBA5704 > DATARR01. The sequence goes on along the minus strand of DATBAW010000427.1, from coordinate 19,274 downwards.
GTAAGGGCCGTCGAGCGCGGCGCTGGCGGGATCGTACTCGTTGACCTCGCCCACCGAGTCGAGGTCGTGGCCGGTGAAGCGGGTGTCGAGGCGGCCGGTGGTCTTTCCCTCGTCGCGCAGCAGCTCCTTGACGAAGCGGTCGATCTCGACGCAGAGGTTCGAGCGTTCGACGTAGGCCGGCGAGAGCCCGCTGTAGCGCGCCACCTTGGCGGCGATCTCGTGGCGCCGGGCGTCGGGCAGCCGGTCCCCTTGGAGAAGGGCGGGACCGTACTCGTCGAGGGCGAAGGTCTCGACCTCCGACAGCGTCTTCATCAGGTCGCCGGAGAGCTCGGGGGGGAGCTTCTTGTGGTACCAGGCGGTGGCGGCGTAGGTCGGCAGATGGATGAAGCAGGGGCGGTCGTTGCCGGGGTGGAAGTCCTGGTCCTGCCAGTTGAGGACGGAGGAGATCAGGATCACGCCGTTGAGCATCATGCCGTAGCGGTCGGCGAGCTGATAGGCGAGGCCGGCGGCGCGCGTCGTGCCATAGCTCTCGCCGGCCACGAACTTGGGGCTGGCCCAGCGCTGGTTGCGGGCGACCCAGAGGCGGATGAAGGCGGCCACCGAGTCGATGTCCTCCTTGACGCCATGGAACTGCTTCGGATCCTGCCCCGGGGCGGCGCGGCTGAAGCCGGTGCTCACCGGATCGATGAACACGAGGTCGGTGGCGTCGAGGATCGAGCCCTCGTTGTCGACCAGCTTGCCCGGCGGCGGCAGGGAGAACCCTTCCTCCGTCCGCTCCACGCGCTTGGGTCCGAAGGCGCCCATGTGGACCCAGAGCGACGCCGAGCCGGGGCCGCCGTTGAAGCTGAAGGTGACCGGCCGGGTGCCGGGGTCCTTCACGCCGTCGAGGGCGTAGGAGATGTAGAAGATGGACGCCTTGACCGTGCCGTCGTCGTCCTTGAGCAGGAGCGTGCCGGCGGTGGCGGTGTACGGATAGCTCCGGCCGTCCAGCGTCAGGCTGTGATGGGTGACGGAAGTCTTCTCTTCGGGTGGAGCGGGATTGGGCTTCGCCTCGGCTTTCGCCTCTTTCGAGGGCGGACCGGGAGGCTGGGCCAGGGCGGGGAGAGCCAACAGGATCAGAGCGAAGGCCGCGAACGCGATTCTCTTGGACATGGAAATCCTCCGAGCCGCATACGTTGTCATGGCTTCAGAGGTTTTGTCCGGATCGGGATCACTTCCTCCCCGGCCACGCCATAGACGCGATCGCCCGGTCGGGGGCGGACGGCGGCGGCGCCGGTGAAGTCGCCGAAGGCCGGGAGGACGCCGATCCGCTCGCCGAACAGAAAGCAGGAGAGCCGCTCGCGCTGGCGGCCGGGGCCGGCGATCGAGATCGCAGGATGGACGTGGCCGGCGAGCACATATCCCGCCTCCTCCTCCCCCGGATGGTGGCGGAAGGCGAACGGCGGCTCGATCCAGGGCTCGTCGTGGCAGTCGAAGCGCCACTCGCGCGGCGGATCGCCGGCGCCACGGTCGTGATTGCCGCGCACCAGCACGACCTCCAGATCGGCGTGGCGCTCGCGCCAGTCCGCGATCGCCGCCAGGGTGGCGACGGCTCGCCCCGAGCGGGCATGGAAGAAATCGCCGAGCAGAAGTAGGCGGCGGGCGCCGGTCCGGCCGAGCGCCGTGGATAGACGGGAGAGCGTCTCGCTGGTGGTGCCGCCGGGGAGTGGGATGGCCGCCGCCCGGAACGCCGCGGCCTTGCCGAAGTGAGCGTCGGCGACGACCAGCGTGCCCTTCCGCTCCCAGAGCAGGGCGCGCTCGGCGAGGAGGGCCAGGATCTCTCCCTGGAGGTCGACGCGGATCACTTCGATGCCGCCTTCTCCAGCCGCTCCTGCATGCGGCGGACGCGGTCGGCGAGGGACTCCGAGCTGAGCGTCTCACGCATCCGCGCCACCATCAGCGGGAAGGCGAGCGGGCTGGGGCGGGCGATCTCCAGGATCGCGATGCGCGCGGCGGCGAGGCGGACGAGGGCGCGGCCGAGCCGGCTCCGCTCGAGCTGCTGTTCGAGGACCTCGCGGTGCGCCTGGTGGAGCAGCAGGTTTGCCGGATCGTACTTCGCGAACACCTCGTAGATCAGGACGCTCGACGCCTGGAGGTGGCGGGCGGGCTTGCGCTGCCCCGGGAAGCCCTCGAAGAGGAGGCCGGCGACGCGGGCGATGTCGCGGAACTGCCGCTTCGCCATCTCGGCCGCGTTCAGGCTCGCCGGGATGTCGTCGACGAGGCCGCCGGGCGCCAGGAGCCCCGCCGCCAGCGCTTCGTCGAGCGGCGCCGGATCAGGGGAGAGGAGCTCGATCCCGTAGTCGTCCACCGACAGCGTGAAGGTGATCGGCCGCAGGCGGGCCATGCGCCAAGCGAGGAGCGCCGCCAGCCCCTCATGGACCAGACGCCCTTCGAAGGGGTAGAGGAAGAGGTGGTGCCCCTCGCGCGACTTCAGCCGTTCGACCAGCAGCTCGTCCGCGGCGGGGATCGCCGACCAGCGCGCCTGCAACTCGAGGATCGGTCGCATGGCGGCTATCTCGGGACCCGCGAAGACGCCGTCCCGGGCCTCTTCGAGCAGCCGGCGGACGGCGGCGGCCAGCTCGGTCGAGAGCGGCATGCGCCCGCCCATCCAGCGGGGGACGGCGGCGCTTTTCCCCTTCGCCCGCCGCACCCGGGCGGTCATGTCGCGCACGTCGGCCAGCTCCAGCATCTTGCCGGCGAAGAGGAAGCGGTCCCCCGGGCGCAGGCGGGCGATGAACGACTCCTCGACAGTGCCGAGCCGGCCGCCGCTGACGTACTGGACGGTGAGCGCCGCGTCGCTGGTGATGGTGCCGATCGACATCCGGTGGCGGCGCGCCACGGCGCGGTCGGGCACGGTGTAGAGGCCGTCGCGCTCGACCACCCGCCGGTACTCGGAGTAAGCGGCGAGCGCCGGGCCGCCGCGGGTGACGAAGTCGAGCGTCCAGTCCCATTCCGCCGGCGTGAGGTCGCGGTAGGCCCAGGCCGTGCGCACCTCCGCGTACAGCTCTTCGGCGCGAAAGCCGCCCCCGGCCGCGATCGTCACCAGGTGCTGGGCGAGCACGTCGAGCGGCTTCTCCCGCGGCGTCCGCGGCTCGATCCGGCCCGCCTCCAGGGCGCGGCGGGCGGCGGCCACCTCGACCAGCTCGAAGGCGTTGGTGGGCACGCAGGTCACCCGGCTCACCGCGCCGGGCTGATGGCCGCTGCGGCCGGCGCGCTGCGCGAGGCGGGCGATCCCCTTCGGGCTCCCCACCTGGAGCACGCGGTCGACCGGCGCGAAGTCGACGCCGAGGTCGAGGCTGGAGGTGCAGACGACGCAGCGCAGGGCGCCCGCGCTCAGGGCCGCCTCCACGAAGTCGCGGACCTTGCGGTCGAGCGAGCCGTGATGGAGAGCGATCTCGCCGGCCCAGTCCGGCCGGGCGTCGAGGATCGCCTGGAACCAGATCTCCGTCTGCGACCGTGTGTTGGTGAAGACGAGCGCCGTGCGCCCGGACTCGATCGCGGCGATCACCTGCGGCAGGAGCTTGAGCCCAAGATGGCCGGCCCAGGGGAAGCGCTCGATCGCCTCCGGGATCAGCGCGTCGACGCGGATCTCCTTGGGCGCCGCGCCGCGGATCAGCCGCCCTGGCGGGCCCTCCCGGCCGGCGCCGAGCAGCGCGGCGAGCGCCACGTCGAGATCGCCGAGCGTCGCCGACAGCCCCCAGGTGCGGAGGCTCGGCTGGAAGCGGCGGAGGCGGGCGAGGGCGAGCTCGGTCTGGGTGCCGCGCTTGTTTCCCAGCAGCTCGTGCCATTCGTCGACCACGACGAGGCGGAGCTCGCCGAAGAGCTCGCGGGAGTCCGGCCGGGAGAGGAGGAGCGAGAGGCTCTCGGGGGTGGTGACGAGGGCGGTCGGCAGCTTGCCGCGCTGGCGGTCGCGAACGCTGGCGGAGGTGTCGCCGGTCCGCCGCTCCAGAGTCCAGGGGATCCCTGACTCGGCGAGCGGCGCGCGCAGGGCGGCCTCGGTGTCGGCGGCGAGCGCGCGCAGCGGCGTCAGCCAGAGCACGCGCAGGGCCGGTGCCGCCGCCCGCCGCCGCGGCCGGTGGTCGGGCGCGTGGGCCGCCAGCCATTCGAGGAGGGGACCCATCCAGGCGGCGTAGGTCTTGCCCGTGCCGGTGCTGGCGTGGATCAGACCGCTCTCGCCGGCGCGGTAGGCCGCCCAGACCTCGCGCTGGAAGGCGAACGGCTCCCAGCCGCGGCGCGCGAACCAGGCTTCGAGCGCGGGCTCGGCGGCGGTCAACCCGTTCCCGTCGAGCCGAACCCGCCGTCGCCCCGGTGGCTCTCGTCGAGCGCGTCGGCCTCTTCCCATTCGACCGGCTCGACGCGCGAGATCACGAGCTGCGCGATCCGGTCCCCTCGTTTCAGAGCGAACGGCGCCTCGCCGAGGTTGATCAGGATCACCCCGACCTCGCCGCGGTAGTCGCTGTCGATCGTGCCGGGCGCGTTGACCACCCCGATGCCGTGGCGTAGCGCGAGGCCGCTGCGCGGTCGGACCTGGCCCTCCCAGCCGGGAGGGATCTCCAGCACCAGCCCGGTCGGCACCAGCAGGCGCTCGCCCGGGCGCAGCGCCACCTCGTCCTCGACGGCGGCACGGAGATCGAAGCCGGCGCTGCCGGCGGAGGCGTGCGAGGGGAGGGGGAGGTCGCGGGCGGCGGGGAGCCGCCGGATGCGCACCTTCATGGCTGGCCGGATGTCTTGGTGTTGGGGGCGCCGTTGCTGTTGGCGCTGGTGGTTGGCCCGCCGCCGCCAGGGCCCGAGCCGTTCTGCAGCGGCTGGGCCTGGTCGACGAACTGCATCGGGCGTCCCAGCCAGCGCACGGAGAAGGCCACCTGTCCCCCCGGCTGCGGACCGACGCCTCCCTGTGGCGCGCCGGTGAGGAGGCTGTCGGTGAAGCGCCACTCGTCGTAGCGCTGGTGGCCGTAGAAGATCAGGTGGGACATCTTCGGGCTCTTGCTGTAGACGCCGATGATCGGGCCGGTCGCCACCACGTCGCCGTTCTTCGGCACGTCGAGGCCGCCGTTGCTCCCCGCGTCCGGCTGGCCTTGATCGTTGCCTGGGGAGGGCGGAAGATCGGTGGTCTGCTGGCCGGCGGGACCGTTGGGTGGCGGTCCGCCTCCCGGGGGCTGAACCGTCAGCGGCGTCCCCTGGTTCTGAAAGATCAGCCCCCACTTGCCGTCCTTGGTCATCGGGTCCTTCCAGAGCTGGCGGATGCAGCGGGGCTTGGCTTCGAGCAGCTCCGTCAGCTTGATTGGATAGCGCTGGAACTTCTTGTTGAACTCGCGGATGGCCTCGGCGTACTGGAAGCCGCGGAAGATCAGCTCCTCTTCCTTCTGCCGCTGGATCGCGGTGCTCATCAGTGGCAGCGCCACGGCCACCATGATGTTGAGGATGGTGACCGCCATCACCAGGATGACCATGTTGTAGCCGGCCTCCCCGGCCTTTCCCCGCGCGCGGGGAGAGGGGGAGGAGCGGGAGGAGAGCGGCAGGGCCGGCATCACGTCACCAGTCCTTGTACGGCGTTCCGTCCAGAGAATTGCCCGGCATGCCGGAGTGGACGTCGACGATGCCGGGCTTGGAGGGATCCGTCTCGGTCTCCGCCGGCGGATGGTCGGCGCTGACCTCCTCGTAGACCGGCACCCAGGTCTCGCTGCTCTTGGTCATCGGATCGACCGGCAGCTTGCGGACGTACCCCTCGTCGACCAGCGCCCCGAGGCTGGTGGGATATTTCCCCTTGTCGCCGTAATACTGGTCGATCATGTCGCGCAGAGTCCGCAGATTGGTCTTCAGCACCGATTCCTTGGCGCGGATCGGCATGTTCTTCAGCGCGGGCATGGCGATGGTGGCGAGGATGCCGATGATCGCGATCACGATGATCAGCTCGAGCAGCGTGAAGCCGCTCTGTCCGCTCTGCCGGCGCCGTACGAGCTGTCGCATGGGGAGGCTCATGTTTTCCACCACTTCCTGTCACCACTTCCTGTAGGGGACGCCGTTCAGGCCCGAACCCTTGGAGAGCGAATAGACGTCGTAGAGGTCCTCGCCGCCCCAGGAGGTCGCGTCGAACGCGTCCTGGTAGCTGCGCATCCCCCATTCATCCTTGCCGGTCATCGGATCGACCGGGATCCGGCGCAGGAGCTTGAGCTTCTTGTCCACCTGGCCGACGATCGACACCCCCTCGACCAGGACGCTGAGCTTCTTCGGATAGCCCTCGGTGCCGAGGTCCACCGGGATCAGCCCGGCGTCGCTGTAGCGCTTGTACTCGTCGATCGCGTTCCGCATCTCGCGCAGGTCCATCTGCAGGTCCGCCTCCTTCGACCGCTTGGCGGTGAACTTGACGACCGGCAGGGTCACCGACGCCAGGATCGTCAGGAGGGCGGCCACCATGACCAGCTCGGCCAGGGTGAAGCCCGCCTCGCGGTGAAGGCGTACGGAGGGGTGGTTGGCGTGCATCGTCTCGTCAGGCTCCTACGGGTCTCAACGCCTTCCCGTGACGGATGCTTCCCGCCGCGGCGCGCCGGGCGCCGGCCGCGGGGCGGCGCCGCTCACCTCCACGATCGCCGGACGGCTGCGCACGGCCATCGGCTTCAGCGCGGCGTCGAGCGCCTTGCCTTCGAAGCCGAGGTCGCTCACGCCCGCCGCGATCGCCCGGAAGGTGACGCGGGCGACCGTGCCCGTGCCCTTGACCCCCGCCACTTTGCCGAGCCGGCTGGCGCCGATCACCAGGTCGCCGGGGCGGCCGGTGTCGGAGAGCACCTGCGCCTCGCCCGTCGGCCCGAGGAAGTCGCCGGCCTCGACCTTGTCGATCGCCAGCACCTTGGGGTCGTACGACAGCGACAGCGGCAGATGCGAGACGGCCAGGCCGGACTCCGCCTGGATCTTCACCTCGAAGGTGTCGCCGGGGCTCACGGTCAGCCGGGCCGGCGTCAGCCAGAGCCGCACGGCCGCCGCGGTGGGCACGGCCGCGGCGCTGTTCGCCACGGTATTCGCCACCGTGGACACCGCCGCCGTCACCGGACGCTCCTTGGCGGCGAGGGCGGCGGTGCGCACCTGCAGCGAGGCGGTGCCGGAGGCGTTCCCCTGCGAGACCAGGCCGCCCGGCGGCTGGTCGTCCGGCTGCGGCGTCGGTGTGGCCGGAGGCGTCGGGGGCTGGAAGATGTTCGTCGGCGGCGCCACGGGCACCAGGTTGACACCGCCCGGCGGCGGCGCCGGCGGCGCCTGCCCGGACAGCGCCGGGTTGCCGCCGACTCCGACCGCGGCTCCGGTCGCGTCGCCGGTCTCGCCCGGGCGAAGGCCGCGCGGCAGTCGCTGCAGACGGCGGCGGATGGCGTCCTGGATCTCCTCGGGGGTCCCCTCGTTGGTGTCGAACGGCCCGTCGTTGGTCTCGGACTCGACGCGCGGGCTGCCGCCGCGGAAGGTGATGTTCTGCTCGGTGCCGACCCAGATCGGCAGCAGGTCCTCGGCGGTGATCTCGGCGTTGCGCACGATGTGCGGCGTCAGCGTCAGGATGACGTCGGTGCGGGACCCCTGCGTGTTCTTGTCGGAGAACAGGCGGCCGATGATCGGGATCTCCGACAGACCGGGGAAGCCCTTATCGGTGTTGCTCTCGTCGGTGCGAATCAGGCCGGCGAGGAAGTTCGTCTCGCCGTCCTGGAGGCGGATCACCGAGTCGATCATGCGGGTGCCGATGATCGGCTGCGAGTCGCCGTTGGAGCCCGAGACGCTGCCGTTGAGGTTCGACACCTCGATCTTGAGCTTGAGCGTGACCTCCTGGTTGTGGTGGACGCGCGGCTCGATCTCGATCTTGATGCCGACGTCCTGGTACTGGAAGGAGGTGATCGGCACGATGCCGCCGGCGGTGCCGGCGTTCTGCGTGTTGAAGGTGGTCAGCGGGATCGGGACGCGGTCGCCGATCACCAGGTTCGCCTTCTCGCCCTCGCTGATCCGGAGCTGCGGCTTGGCCAGCAGCTGGGCGTCGGTGTTCTGCTTGACGAAGTTGTAGACGAAGCTCGGCAAGGTCAGGAACCAGTTGCTCTGGTTGACGAAGCGGAGGTTGTTCAGGCTGACGCCCGAGGGGGTCGTGGGGGTCGCCGTGGCGGTGCCGCCGGCGGCGCCGCTGGACGCGGCGGCGGTGGTCGACGGGAAGCTGAGCTGCTGGCCGACCGAGTAGCTCGACAGGCTCACCCCGAGGTCGCGCAGCCGCTGGGTGTTGATCTGCAGCAGCTCGATGTCCACCACCACCTCGGCCTTTGACTTGTCGTTGGCCTCGATGATCCGCTCGGCGACCTTCACCTTGTCGGCGGTGTCGCGCAGGATGATGGCGTTGAGCTGCTCGTTGGTGGCGATCTTCCGCGCGTCGATGAGACTGCGCAGGATCGTCAGCATGTCCTTCACCTCGGCGTTGGAGAGGAAGAAGGTCTGGATCACCAGGTCCTCGTAGGTGCGGCGGTTCTGCGGCGTGTCCTGGGCGACGATGATCGAGTGCTCGTCCATCACCTTGTAGAACTGGCCGGACGAGCGCATCAGCGTCTCGAGCGCCGCCTGGGCGGTGACGTCGCGCAGGGTCACCGCCAGCTCCTGGTCGCGCAGGTTGGGATCGAACAGGATGTTGATCCCGAACGCGTCGCCGAGCGCCTTGTAGATCGAGAACAGCGACACCGGCTGCGGGAACTCGAGCGAGATCGGCTTGTCCGAGCGCGGGTTGAGCACCGGCGGCTGCGGCCGGGTGCCGCGGCTCTTCTCCTTCATCTGCTGGATGGTCTCGACGCCGTGCCCCTGCTTCTCCGCCAGATACTCGCGGTGGGCATGCTCGAGCTGGGCCTGGGCGTACTGGTTGGTGGGATCGAGCTGCACCGCCTGCTGGTACTCGACCAGCGCGCGCTCGACCACCCCCGCCTTCTCGTACTCCTTGCCCTTCTCGAAATGCTCCTGCGACGACTTGATCTTGGCGCGCAGCAGGTCCGCCCGGTAGGTGATGTTGGCCGGGTCGCCGTCCAGCGCCTTCATGTAGTAGAGGACGGCGTCATCCCAATGCCCGAGTTGGGAGGCGATCTCGCCCTGCCGATAGTTGGAGTGATTGGTGCAAGCGGCCAGGGCCCCGAGCAGCAGCAGGGGGAGCGAGAGCCGTACCGTCGTCAGGTGGCGCATCATCCAGGGTTTCCTCCGACTGGGGACTGGCGGCGAGGGGTCACGCCGACACGTTTCGCGGGGACGTCGGGAAAGCCCACGAAGCGGATATCCACGGATTCGTAGCCGATATGAGACACGATGAACTTGTTGTCGATCACTTCGCCTTCCTGCTTGTTGATCACCGTCTTGCCGTTGGTGAAGACGGCGATCTCCCTGTCCGGCGGGCCGAAGCGCCCCAGGTACTGCAGGGTGAACGCCGCCGGGTGCGGCTTCGCCGCCTCGATCGCCCGCTTGCGCGCCTCTTCCTCGGCCCGCCGGCGCGCCTCTTCCTCGGCCCGCAGCTCCTCGGCCGTCGGCTTGTGGACCGGTGGCGGAGGCGGCGGTGGGGGGGGCGGCGGATCGACGTAGCGCCAGGGATCGCGCCCCGCCTTGGACGGCAGCGCGGGGTGGTCGAGGTCCGCCAGGCGCAGCACCGCCACCCGGTCCCCCGGGCGCGCGGCGTGGTGCTCGACGACGGTGCGGCGGCCGGGCCGTGGCGCCTCATCCCCCTCGCCGTCGGCGGCCGGGCGCTTGGGGGTCGTCGCGCTGCCCGCCGCGTCGTCGCTGGCGGCGCCGCCGCCGAAGCCCAGCATCGGCCCCACGAAGTGCCAGGCGGCGATCAGCACCACGGCGCCGAAGATCAGCAGCAGCGTCTTCTGCCGCGAGCGGTTCATAGCCCACTCCCCTTGGCGGCCGCCGGGCGCCGCGCCGGCGCCGCCGCGGCGGCTGCGGCAGGCGTCATCGGCTCGTCCTGGAACAGGGTGGAGATCGTCAGGTCGATCCGCAGCTCCTGCCCTTGCGTGTTGTTGACCACCGTCGCCTCTTCGAGGGTGAGGAAGGAGTGCGAGCTCGCCAGCAGGTCGATCAGCTTGCGCAGGCCGGCGTAGGTGCCCTCCACCGTGAACACGAAGGAGCGCCGGATCAGGCGGTACTCCTGGATCTCCTCCTCCGGATACTCGATCGCCTTCGGCACCAGGCCGGCCTGGCGGGCGAGGTCCTTGACCTCGGCGGTGATCCGGGTCATCCGCTGGCTGCGGGTCGACAGCCGGTCGCGGTAGAGCTGCTGGACCTGCGTCTCGTTGGTCTGCACGCTGGAGATCATGGTCTCCATCTGCTTGCGGTCGCCGGCCAGCTTTTTCACGGTCTGCCGCTGGCTGTCCAGAGTCTCCTGGAGCGACTCGACCCGCCCGGCGTAGCCGAGCTTGTAGACCGCGAACGCGCCGGCGTTGGCGAGGAAGAAGACCAGGGCGGGCACCCAGATCCAGAGGCGCTGGCGCCAGATCTCGCCGGGGGACCTCAAGGCCTGCCCTCCGGCGGCGGCTGCGGTGTCGTGGGAGCGGGGCGGAGCGTCGGCCGCGGCGCCGTCGAGCGCGGGCCGGTGGCGGGCATCGGCAGCTCCTCGATCTGCGGCGTCTCACGGCCGGGAGCGGAGGTGCCTTTGCGCGGGCTTCCGGTCGGCGCGGCCGGCGCCCCGACGGTGCCACCGCCGAGGGTCCTGCCGCCGAGGGTGCCGGACGGGCGCTTGACGGTCAACGGCGCCACCGGGGTCATCGGGCTCCTCCCGGCATCGGAGGTGGTCCCGGCGGCAATCCCCACCGCGGCGTTGTCGGCGGCACTGGCGGCGCTGGCGGCCGCGGCGTCGGCCGCCGAGAACGTGTTGGGCCGGTATTGAACGTTGATCTCGAATTTCGAAGTCGTGCCATCTTCCTGTCTCTCTTCGCGGGTGAGGTCGGGGTCCGCGAAGGGCGCCCTGAATAAACTTTGTACGAACGCCAGCAGCTGATCGTCATTCCGGGTCTCGCCGGTGATCTCGATGCTCACCTGGTCGCTCGTCCGCTCGCGGCGCCGCGAGCTGCCCGAGCTCCCCTGAATCTCCTTCTCGGCCTTCTCGCCGGTGAGCGGCGCCAGCTTGTTCAGCCGCACGTCGTGAGGGAGCCGCTCGGTGATCCGGTCGAGCAGGTCGCTCCACGAAAAGGTGCGCTGGGCGATCTGCCGGTTGAGGAAGTCGACCCGCTGGTTCCGCTCGTCGAGATTGAAGCTTTCGAGCTGCTGCCGCAGCTTCGCCGCCGCCGCCTGCTGGCTGGCGATCTCGGCCTCGCCGCGGGAGATCTGCTCGCGCTTGTCGGCCGACCGCTGGCGGTAGTTCCAGAACAGCGAGACGTTGCCCAGCAGCAGCGCCAGGCCGAGCAGCCAGAGGAGGAGCGACGCCCGCACCACCGGCCGGCTGTTGAGGAACGGCCGGCGGGCGAGGTTGAGCGGGTCGACGCGCGCCGGAGGCGCCGCCAGCGATGCCGGGCGGAAGGCGGGGGTGAACGGCAGGTCCTGCACCCCCTCCTGCCGCGGATCCTGATCGTCGTCCGGGGTCAGCGGGATCATGCGACCTCCTGCCGGGCGGCGCCCAGCATGGGGGCGAGGCTGCGCCAGGGGGGCACGCTCGCCTCCTCGGCGCGCAGCGGCGGCAGGTGGCGGCCGTCGACCGCCGCCGCCGGCGCGCCCAGCCCCTCCTCCAGCCGCTCCAGCCAGACCGGCTCGAGCTCCGGCGCGGCGAGCAGCAGCACCGCGCCGATCACGGCGCCGGGGTAGTGCTCGTCGAGGAAGTTGCGGGTGAGCTTGAGGTCGCGGCCGACGAAGCTGGCGCGCGACGCCTCCGGCAGGTTGCCGGTGAACCCCTTGTAGCGGTGGAGCAGGGGCTCGCCGCCGCGCGAGAAGATCAGGGTGTACCCCTCGTCGCCGACCAGCACCAGCGCCGAGAAGGCGCCGCCGACGGAGGGGGCGACGGCGGCGAGCAGCGACAGGCTGGTGTTCGAGATCTGGCCGATGCGCACGCCGGCGGCGGCGAAGGCGTCCTCGATCTGCGCCAGCAGCTGCTCGACGGCGAAGCCGAGCAGCAGGCGGCGGGGCTCCTCCTGGCCGGGCACCGGCGCCACCTCGGTGGCGTTGACGCGCAGCTCGTCGACGCGGAAGGGGACCAGGCGCCGGAGCTTCCAGCGCAGCACCTCGTCGAGCGCGTCGGCGGTCTTCGGCAGCTCGCCGCTCTCGGTGAAGGTGACGCGCAGCCAGGTGTCCGGCAGCACCAGCGACGCCTCGCGCACGCCGCCGGGGATCGCCTTGACCAGCCCCCCCACCAGCGCCTTGAAGGCCGCCGGATCGCGCAGCGGCCCGCCCAGCGGGCCGTGCTGGAACGGATCGCGCGGCAGCGCCGCCTCGCGGAAGGCGCGCAGGCGGAAGCCGTGGCGGTCGCTGACGAACTGCCCGTAGCGCAGCCGTTCGGCGTCGAGCGCGAAGACGTGCGGCGGCGACGGCACCGGCTCGACGCCGAGCGTGCGCTCAATCCACGAAGGTAACTTTGTTGATCTCACGTAGCGTCGTCACTCCCCGGAAGACCATCTCGAGCGCCGATTCGCGCAGGAAGGTCATTCCCTCTTCCTTGGCCGCGCGCTTGATCTCCGAGGCGGGCCGGCGGTCCAGGATCAGCTCCCGGATGTGATCCGAGAGGTCGAGCAGCTCCGAGACCGCGACCCGGCCGTGAAAGCCGGTGCCGTTGCACTCGATGCAGCCGCGCCCCTCGTAGAAGGTGAAGTCCGAATACATCGCGGTGTCGAGGCCGCTCTCCTCCATCAGCTGGGGGGTGAGCTTGATCGGCTGCCGGCAATGGTCGCAGATCTTGCGCACCAGGCGCTGCGCCAGCACGCAGTTGAGCGCCGAGACGAAGTTGTAGAGGTCGACGTTCATGTTCAGGAAGCGGCCGATGACGTCCACCACGTTGTTGGCGTGCACGGTGGTGAACACCAGGTGGCCGGTCAGCGCCGACTGGATGGCGATCTGCGCCGTCTCCTCGTCGCGGATCTCGCCGACCATCACCTTGTCGGGGTCGTGGCGCAGGATCGACCGCAGGCCGCGGGCGAAGGTGACCCCCTTCTTCTCGTTGACCGGCACCTGGGTGATGCCGCGCAGCTGGTACTCGACCGGGTCCTCGATGGTGATGATCTTGTCCTCCGAGGACTGGATCTCGGAGAGGCAGGCGTAGAGCGTCGTCGTCTTGCCCGAGCCGGTCGGCCCGGTGACCAGCACCATGCCGTAGGGCTCGCGGATGAACTTGCGCAGCTTGCGCATCGTCTCGTCGTCGAACCCGAGGATGTCGAGCTTCAGGTTCTTGAACTCCTTGTTCATCGACTCCTTGTCGAGAATCCGGATGACGCAGTCCTCGCCGTGCACCGAGGGCATGATCGAGACGCGGAAGTCGATGGTGCGGCCGACCAGCCGGAGCTTGAAACGGCCGTCCTGGGGGATCCGCTTCTCGGCGATGTCGAGCTCGCTCATCACCTTGATGCGGCTGATGATGGTCTGGTGATGCCGCTTGTCGATCGGCTCCATCGCCTGGTAGAGCACGCCGTCGATGCGGTACTTGATGATCACCTCGTTGGTGCGGGTCTCGATGTGGATATCCGAGGCGCGGCGCTGGATGGCGTTGAACATCGTCGAGTCGACCAGCTTGATGATCGGCGAGGTGTCCGCCGTGATGCGGTCGATCGACAGGATCTCCTGCCCCTCCTCGTCCTCCTGGACGAGCTGGATGCGGAAGTCCTCCGAGGCCTCGTCGAGCACCCGCTGGGCGCTCTCCGACTTCTGCAGGATCTCGTCGATCGCCGAGCGCACCGCCACCTTCACCTCGACCGGCTGGCCGAGCAGCAGCTCCATCTCGTCGATCTTGACCACGTTCGACGGATCGGCCATCACCACGCTCAGGCGGCCGTCGAGCTGCGTCTCGGGGATGAACCCGTAGCGCAGCATCAGCTCGAAGGGGACGCGGCGGAAGAGGTCGTTGTCGATCCGGAAGTGCGTCATGTCGACGAACTCCAGGCCGTAGCGGGCGGCGAACGTCTCCGCCTCGCGCCGTTCCCGGGCCAGGCGCTCCCGCGCCTGCTCGATCGTTTCCGCCTCGGCTTCCTTCTCGCGCACCATCGGGCGGTTGCCGGTAATGACTGCCATCTCCACAGCTCCTTCACCCCCGCTGGGGGTCCAACAACAGAGTGCTACATCTTCGACGAACCGAGCATCGAATACATCGGCAGGTAGATCGAGATCAGCAGGATCGCGATGATGATGCCCATGAACACCAGCATCAGCGGCTCGATCAGCGACAGCAGCCGCTGCATCCGGGTCTCCACCTGCTCGTCCAGGAAGTCGGAGACGCTGTTCAGCATCTCGTCGAGCGAGCCGGTCGCCTCGCCGACCTTCACCATGTCGATCGACATGTCGGTGAAGATCTCGCTGGTCTCCAGCGCCGCGTAGAACGGCTTCCCCTCGCGCACCATCTGGATCGTCGGCGCGATGCGGCCGCGCACGAAGGCGTTGCCCACCGAGGCGACGCCGATCTCGAACGACGGCACGAGCGGGATGCCACCCGCCAGCAACGTCGAGAGCGAGCGGCAGAATTCCGACAGCGCGAAGCGGTGCAGCACCGGCCCCAGGAACGGCACCCGCAGCTTCAGCCGGTCGATCGTGTTGCGCCCCAGCTCGGTGCGCCCCCACGAGCGGAACGCGAACCAGGCGCCGGCGATCAGGATCAGCATCAGCACCCAGTTGGCCTGCATGAAGGTCGAGACCCCCAGCACGATCCGGGTGATCAGCGGCAGGTCGGCGTCGAGCTCGGTGAAGAAGCCCATGAAGCGGGGCACTACGTAGATCGTCATCACGGCGATCATCAGGATCGACAGCACGACCAGCACGGCCGGGTAGGTCAGCGCCGAGAACACCCGCCGGCGGGCGTCGAGCACCAGCTTCATGTAGCGCACGAAGCGCCGGATCACAAGCTCGAGGTCGCCGCTCTTCTCGCCCGCCTTGAGCGACGAGGGGTAGAGGCGCGGGAAGAGCTCGCCGTACTCGCCGAAGGCCTCCGAGAGGTCGGTGCCGCTCTTGATCTTGTCGCGCACCTCGGTCAGCACCGAGCGGAAGGTGCCGGCGTGCATCCGCTCGAGCATCAGGTCGAGCGCCTGGAGCAGCGGCAGGCCCGCCTTGAGCAGCGCCGCCAGCTCCTGGTTGAAGACCAGGAACTCCTGCACCGGGATGCGCCCCCGGCGGCCGCCGCGCAGCAGCGAGGGGATGCCCATGGTCGGCGCGCCGCCGCGCCGCCTCACCTCGAACAGGTGATAGCCGCGCTTCCCGAGGTCGCTGCGCAGGGCGGTCTCGTCGCTCGCCGTGAACACCTCCTCGAGCACCCGGCCGTCCTGCGTTCCGATTCGACAGATGAACTGCATCGCGGTTTCCTTATCGAGTCCTCATTCCATCGTCATCCACCCGGCTGGCGCGGCGCGACTCCGGCGTCGCGCAGCGTCAGCACCAGGATCAGGGCCTCCGGGCTGGTCTCGCTCTGCGCCAGCCCCAGGCTGGTCGTACGGTCCAGCGCCAGGGTCAGATTGGCGTGCAGCAGGCTCATCTCCGGCCGCCCCTCGGCGCGGTGGGAGATCAGGAAGCCGGAGAGCTTCACGCGCTGGTCGTCCCCCAGGGCGCCGAAGCGGAAGCTCACCTTGTAGTCCGGCCCCAGCTCGTAGCCCACGGCCTGCCCCTCGGCGCCGGTGAGCTGCGCCTGCGCCTCCTTCTCGAAGTTGTCGTAGGCCAGCAGGCCGCGCAGCCGCTTGGTCAGCACCTCCGGCAGGTCCGAGTGCTGCACCTGCGGCGAGACCACCGAGCGGCTCGCCCGCACCACGTAGACCTCCAGCCGCAGGGCGTGCGGCGGATGATCGTACGACCGCAGCATCGGCATCACCTTGCGGATCGCCGCCGCCGTGTCGCGGATCACCAGCGTGTTGCCGCTCGGCTGCAGCTCGACAGTGCCGCGCGGCGACAGCAGAGGATAGACCATCGCCACCGCCTCGCTCGCCCGCTGGTACTTGAACGTGTACGCCTGCACGACGATGTCCCGCGCGTCCGGCGCCGCCGGCGCCGCGGCCGACAGCACCGTGCCGGTCAGCAGCAGGATCAGAACCCACGACAGGCTCAACGCGAAACGGCGCATCAGGGGCACGGCAAAGCTCGGGACGTTACCGCCGCCGGCACGGCTGCCGCGGGCTCCGGCGAAGAGAGAAAAACGAGGCATCCTGGCACCGCTCAGACATCGAGCTTCTTGTCCACGATCATGAAGACGGAGAGGTCCTTGCCGGTCAGTTGGTAGACGCGGGCGTCGGAGCGGTCCAGCCGCTCGAGGGTCGCCGCGCCGTTGGCCGCATTGTCCGCCGGGATCGCCGCCGCGGGCAGGGCGACGGCCGGCGGCGCCGTGGCGAGCAGCGGCGCCTTGTCGCGCCCCAGCGACAGCGAGACCAGGGCGAGCGCCGCCGCCGCCGCCCACCGCCGCCAGCCGGTGAAGCGCCGCCGCGACTCCAGCCGCTCGGCGGCGCGCATGGCGGCCACCGCCTGGACCATCGACTCGGCCTCGGCGTGCTCCGCGGCCGGCGCCATCTCCGCGCCCGGCAGCCGCCGGAAGACCAGCAGAGGATCGGCCGCCATCGCCTGCCGCCGGCAGCGCGGGCAGGCGTCGAAGTGCTCCAGCGCCGCCGTCCACTCCGCGGGCACGGCGTTGCCGGCCTCGTCCTTTTCGCGGTCGATGCGGTCGGTGCGGTCGATGCGGTCGGTGCGATCGGTGCGCTCCCGCGCGGCCACCAGGGAGGTCCAGTCGGGGCAAGCGCTCATTCCCCCTCCTCCCCCAGGCCCCAGCTGCCGGCGTACTCGGGATAGCGGACCAGCAGCTCCTTGCGGAGGTACTTGCGGGCGTTGAACAGGTGGTTGCGCACCGTCGACTCGCGGCAGTCGAGGATCTCGGCGACCTCAGGGCTGGAGAGCCCCTCGACCTCGCGCAGCAGGAAGATCATCCGCTGCTTCTCGGAGAGGCCGGTCGACAGGTCGCGGAAGATCATCGCCACCTCCGACGCCTGCAGGCGCGACAGGTCGCGGCTGGCGCGGCCGTCGGCCACGTGCAGCAGGTGCTGGCGCACCGGCTCGACGCTCCGCTCGCGGCTGCGGCGCGACCGCAGGTGGTCGATCGCCAGGTTGCTGGCGATCCGGTACATCCAGGTGTTCGGGCTCCAGCGGTCGTCGAACTTCCGGCGGCTCTCCCAGACCTTGAAGAACGTCACCTGCACGACGTCGCGCGCCTCCTCGGTATCGCCGAGGATGCGCTGGCAGAGCTGGAGCAGCGGTTTGGTCTTGCGGCGGATCAGCTCGTTGAGCGCCGCCTCCTCGCCGTCGCGGACCGCCATCAGCAGGTCGCGGTCGGACACCTCGGCCCACGGCGCGCGGAGCGGCAGCGGGTTGGACGAATGATCGGAGTAGACGAGCTTGAGCATGTCAGTTCTATATACGGGCGAGCTCGCCGCGCCGTCTAGGCGCTCCTCCAGATCCTTGGTGTCTTCCGGGTCGTCCATGCGGGCCAGATCCCTGTCGTCGGCGAACGCGGCCTTGCTTTACGAACGAGACATTATACAGCCGCTCCTTACGCTGCCGCAATTTACAGCCAGTCGCTATACTGCGGCGCGAGATGCGTGCGCTCTTCCGGGTATTTTATCAGCTGGCGACCGCGGTCGCCCTGCTCGCCGCCGGCCCGTTCCTGCTGGTCCGCCGGGGGAGCCACTACCTCCCTACGATCGCCGGGAGGCTGGGGCGCGCGGCGAGCCCGGCCGCCGCGGCGACCCCGGGAGGAGCGCTCTGGCTGCACGCCGTGTCGGTGGGGGAGGTCGGCGTCGCGGCGACCCTGGCGCGCGCGCTGCCGCCGGAGATCCCGCTGCTGGTCACCACCATCACCCCCACCGGCCAGGAGCGCGCCCGCGCCGCCTTCGCCGGCCGCGCCGAGGTCGCCTACCTCCCCTTCGACCTCGGCTTCGCCGTCCAGCGCTTCTTCCGCCGCCACCGGCCGCGGGCCCTGGTGCTGATCGAGGGGGACTACTGGCCGCTGGTGCTGCGCGAGGCCCGCCGCCGCGGCCTCCCCATCGCCGTCGTCAACGGCCGCGTCGGCGACCGCAGCTTCGGCCGGATGCGCCGCCTGCGCCACTTCCTCGCGCCCCTCTTCGCGGGCGTCGGCCGCTTCGGCGTCCAGAGCCGCCAGGACCGCGACCGCCTGCTGGCGCTCGGCATCGAGGCTCGCCGCGTCGCCGTCACCGGCAATCTCAAGTACGAGACCCCCGAGCCGGCGCGCAAGCCGGAGCTGGAGGACGCCCTGCGCCGCCTGGCCGGAGAGAGGCCGATCCTGCTCGCCGGCTCGACCATGGCGGGGGAGGAGGAGCAGGTCCTCGACGCCTTCGCCGCTTTGGGAGGGGGTGAGCGCGCGCTGCTCGTCCTCGCGCCCCGCCATCCCGAGCGCTGGAACGAGGTGGACGCCCTGCTGCGCTCGCGCGGCGAGGGTGCCGTCCGTCGAACGGCGCTGCCGACGTCCGGAATGCCTGCGGTGATCCTGCTCGACAGCCTCGGCGAGCTCGCCGGCCTCTACCGCCTGGCCGCCGCCGCCTTCATCGGCGGCACCCTGGTGCCCACCGGCGGCCACAACCCGCTGGAGGCGGCGCGCTTCGGCGTCCCCCTCGCCGTCGGCCCCGCGATGCACAACTTCCGCGAGATGGCCGAGGCCTTCGACCGCGCCGGCGCCTGGCGGCGGGTGGCGGACGCGGGCGAGCTGGGAGCCGTCTGGCGCGGCTGGCTGGAACGCCCGGCGACCGGCCGCGAGACCGGCGCCCGCGCGCTCCGGCTGGTCGAGGAGAACCGCGGCGCGCTGGCGCGGACGGTGGAGATGCTGGGGGACGTGCTGAAGGCGGTGGCAGCGGCATGAAGGCGCCGTCCCCCTCCCTCTCGCCCTGGCAGCTGCTGTACGGCGGCGCCCATCGTCTGCGGCGGGAGTGGTACCGCACGCGCGCCCGGCGCCTGCCGCGGCCGGTGGTCAGCGTCGGCAACCTGCACTGGGGGGGCTCGGGCAAGACGCCGCTGGTGGCCGCGATCGCCGCTCACCTGCGTGACCGTGGGATCGCCGTCTGCATCCTGTCGCGCGGCTACGCCAGCCAGGG
>DATBAW010000426.1:0-15411 GCA_036271335.1 Thermoanaerobaculia bacterium | reverse complement strand
ACCGCGAGGGACGCCTCCTCTTCGAGGCGCCCCTCGAGGACGGCCCCTACACCAGCATCCCGCACTGAGCCGGACCGGCCTCCCGGCCGGTTCAGCCTTCAGAGCCGCCGCCTCCGCTGGGGGCGGCGGCTTTTTTTCTTTCCCTGGGACCGCCGGCGTCCCGCCGGCCCTAACTCCGCTTTTGGTTAGTTTTTAGTTAGAGCCGGCGGGACGCCGGCGGTCCCAGGGAAAAGCCCAACTCCCTCAGCCGCCGCGCCAGAAATCGCCGTTCCGGCTCCTGCCGCGCCAGTCCAAGCGCCCGTTCGTAGGACGCCCGCGCTTCCACCGTCCTCCCCAAGCGCCGGTACAGATCCGCTCGCGCCGCATGGGCCAGGTGATAGTCCTCCAGCTCGCCGTGCGCCAGCAAAGCGTCGATCAGCGCCAGGCCCGCTGCCGGACCGTCGCGCATGGCGATCGCCACGGCGCGGTTCAGCTCGACCACCGGAGACCGGTCCGCCGGCGCCAGCACGTTGTGCAGGCCGACGATCTGCGCCCAGTCCGTGCCGGCGGCGTCGGGCGCCTCGGCGTGGACGGCGGCGATGGCGCCCTGCAGCGTGTACGGGCCGAATCGGCGCGACCGCAGCGCGCGCTCCACCAGTGCCGCTCCCTCCGCGATCTGCGCGCGATCCCAGAGCGCCCGGTCCTGATCGTCCAGCAGCACCAGCTCTCCGTCCGCCGAGGTGCGCGCCGCGCGGCGCGACTCGTGGAGCAGCATCAGGCCCAGCAGTCCCAACGCTTCGGGCTCCGGCAGCAGCTCTGCCAGCAGGCGTCCCAGGCGGATCGCCTCGCCGGAGAGATCGGCGCGCGTCAGCTCGTCGCCGGAGGACGCCGAATAGCCCTCGTTGAACACCAGGTAGATGACCTGGAGCACGGCGTCCAGCCGCGCCGGCAGCTCCGGGAGCGGCGGCACCGCGTAGGGAACGCGCGCGTCGCGGATCTTCGCCTTGGCACGCACGATCCGCTGGGCGATCGTGGACGGGCCGGCCAGGAAGGCGCGCGCGATCTCCTCGGTGGTGAGGCCGCAGACCAGCCGCAGCGTCAGCGCCACCTGGGCCTCCGGCGGCAGCAGCGGATGGCAGCAGGTGAAGATCAGCCGCAGCCGGTCGTCCTCCAGCTCCTGGAGATCCTCTTCGTCCGCGGCTTCGGTGCGCTCGGCGAGCTCCGCCACATAGGCGTCGAAGCGGGCTCGCCGGCGGATGCGGTCGATGGCCTTGAAGCGGCCGGCCGACACCAGCCAGCTCCGGGGATTCGCCGGCGTCCCATCTCGCGGCCAGCGCTCCAGGGCTGCCGCGAAGGCGTCGTGCAGCGCCTCCTCGGCGAGATCGAAGTCACCGAGGAGGCGGATCAACGTGGCGAGGACGCGGCGCGACTCGGCGCGGTAGACGGCTTCGATCCGTCCTTCGTGGCCGCCCGCCTCCTCGACCATCAGCCGCTCACCCTCGCTCGTCCGGTCCCGGCTTGCAAGGCGGCATCTCCTCGATCGGCCGCACCTCGACGCCCCAGCCCAGCTCCTCGCCCATCCGCGCGGCCGGATGGAGCGAGGCGACCTGGATGGCCTCGTTGAGATCCCGAGCCTCGATGATCACCAGCCCACCCACCACCTCCTTGGTCGCGGCGAACGGCCCATCGGTGATCGTGAGCTTGCCGCCGCGCAGCCGCAGCGTCGTGGAGGCCCAGCCGAGGCTCATGCCGGAGACCAGATGGCCGCTCTTCTGAAGCTCCGCGTCGTAGGTCTGACAGTTGGCGATGAGAGCATCCAGCTCGCTCTTCGACATCGCGTTGAACTTCTGCTCGTCACCGAAGGCCAGGCACAGGTATTTCATGGCGTTCTCCTTTGCGTTGCGGAACCCGTTACGGAACCATTGACGCCAGGTAGTCGTTCGGGGCCTTCGGATTTCGACAACGCTTCCGCTCGCGCCAGCAACAACTCTCGCTCGCGGGCGTTCCGGGTCAGCGACGCCGCGCGCTCGACCTCCGCCCGGGCCTCCGCGAAGCGGCCGAGCTTGGCGAGCAGATCGCCGCGGACGCTCGGCAACAGGTGATAACCAGCGAGCGCCGGCTCCGAGGCCAGGGCATCGACGATCTCCAGGCCCGCCGCCGGACCGGACGCCATCGAGACGGCCATCGCGCGGTTCAGCTCCACCACGGGCGACGGCACCACCTCCGCGAGCGTCGCGTAGAGCGTCGCGATGCGCGTCCAGTCGGTCGCCTCCGGCGTCAGCGCCCGCGCGTGGCAGGCGGCGATGGCGGCCTGCAGCGCGTAGGATCCTCGTGCGCCGCCCAGGCTCTCGGCCCGCGCGAGCGCCGCGAGGCCGCGTTGAATGAGCATCCGGTCCCAGCGCCCGCGGTTCTGATCGAGCAGCAGCACCGGCTCTCCCTTCGGACCGATCCGTGCCCGCGACCGCGACGCCTGGATCTCCATCAGCGCCACCAGCCCATGAACCTCCGGCTCCTTCGGCAGCAGACCGGCGAGGATCCGGCCGAGGCGGAGCGCGTCCTCGCAGAGGCCGGGACGCATCCAGTCGTCGCCGGCGGTCGCCGCGTACCCCTCGTTGAAAATGAGATAGATCACCTCGAGCACCGACTCCAGGCGGCCGGCGAGCTCGGCGCCGCGCGGGACCTCGAACGGCACCCCAGCGTCGCGGAGCGTCCGCTTGGCGCGCACGATCCGCTGGGCGATGGTGGGCTCGGGCACCAGGTATGCCCGCGCGATCTCCTCGGTCGTGAGCCCGCCCAGCAGGCGGAGCGTGAGCGCCGTCCGCGCCTCGGAGGAAAGCACGGAATGGCAGGCGGTGAAGACCAGCCGCAGGAGGTCGTCGCCGATGTCGTCGTCGAGCGCCGCGTGCAGTGCCACCAGATCCGCCTCCCTGGCCTCTTCGAGCTCGCGGCCGAGCTCCGCGTGCTTGCGCTCCAGGAGCTGCCCCCGGCGCAGCTGGTCGATCGCCCGATGCTTGGCGGTGGCCATGAGCCAGGCGCCCGGATTGTCCGGAACGCCCGATTCGGGCCACTTTTCGAGGGCGGCGACGAGGGCATCCTGTGCCAGCTCCTCGGCGAGGCCGACGTCGCGCACGATCCGCGCGAGGCCGGCGATGAGCCGGGCCGACTCGATCCGCCAGACCGCGTCGATCGTGCGATGGGTGTCGCGATGAGGATCGGGAGCCGTCATGGCTCCCGATCAGACCACCCCCGATCCGCCGGCGCAACCCAAAAGGCGGCAAGATAACGAGAGGGTTACTTTTTCTGCTGTCCGGCGACTTCCGCGCGCATGCGCTCCTCCTGCTCCAGCATCTCGGGGGTGACGTCCGGGAAGTCCTCCATCTCGACGACCTGGCGGATCTCGAGCTCGCTCTCTCCCTCCATGGGATTGGGGCAGCGTTTGACCCATTCGATCGCCTCTTCCATCGACTTCACCTGCCAGAGCCAGAAACCGGCGACCAGCTCCTTCGTCTCCGCGAAAGGACCGTCGACCACCGTCCGCTTGTCGCCGGAGAACTTGACCCGCGCTCCCTTCGAGCTCGGATGGAGCCCGTCGGCCGCCAGAAGCACGCCGGCCTTCACCAGCTCCTCGTTGAAATTCATCATCGCGGTGATCAGCTCCTGGCTGGGGTATACGCCCGCTTCGGAGTCCTTCGTCGCCTTGACTATCACCATGAATCGCATCGTCGTGTCTCCTTGATGGTTGGGAACCAGCGAAAATCTCTGGCTCTACCAAGACGTCGAACGAGGAGGACCTGAATCGACACGGCAGCCGAACTTTTTTTCGACGGCCTCGTTTCAGTCCCCGATCGCCTGGTAGGCCGAGGTCAGGAAGTCGCGCAGGATCTCCGGCGGGCTGGGCGTGTCCCAGGCTCGCTGAGTCATCAGAATCGTGACCATGCCCTCCGCCGGATCCGACAACCAGTCCGTGCCGAAGCCGCCGCTCCAGCCGTAGCTCCCGGGCACCGTATACACGCTGTCGCGCCGGTTCACGATCGAGACGCCGAACCCCCATCCCGCGCCATCGCCGGGAAGAAATTCGTTCCCCGTCTTCTGACCGGGTGTCAGCTGATCGGTCGTCATCGCTTCCACGGAGAGCCGGGAGAGGACACGCTCGCCGCCGAGCGTCCCCTGATTCAGCATCATCTGGCCGAACGCCAGATAGTCGTCGATCGTCGAGACCAGACCCGCGGCGCCGTCCGGAAAGATCGGCGGCCGGCTCCACTGGCTGCCGTCGACGCCGTCCTGGAGCGCGAGCCCGCCGGTCTCACGATCCGTCCCGTAGCAGCTCGCGAAGCGGTCGAGCTTCGCCGCCGGCACGCTGAAGGCCGTGTCCTTCATGCCGAGCGGCTCGAAGATGCGCTCGCGGAAGAAGGTCTCCAGCGGCTGGCCGGAGGCGCGCGCGATCAGCACTCCCAGCACGTGCATCCCCGTGTTGTAGAGCCACCGCTCACCCGGCTGGAACATCAGCGGCAGCGTTCCGAGACGGCGCATCCACTCGTCGGGCGCGTGCGGTATGGGTGGTATCGGCGGTCCGATGGTCCTGAGCTCCTGCTCGACCTCCGCCCGCTGAATGGGAGTCGAGCCCGACGGCCGCATCAACATGCCGAAGCCCAGACGGAAGGTGAGCAGATCGCGCACGTTGATCGGCCGGTTCGCGGGCACCGTCTCATCGAGCGGCCCGTCGATCCGCTTCAGCACCCTGCGGTCCGCCAGCTCGGGGAGCAGGCGGTCGACCGGATCGTCGAGCCGCAGCTTGCACTCCTCCACCAGGATCATCGCCGCCACGGCCGTGATCGGCTTGGTCATCGAGGTGATACGGAAGATCGTGTCGCGCCGCATCGGCCCGCCGCCGCCCACCGCCTGCGTACCGATCGCCTCCGCGTGCTCTTCGCCGCGCCGGCTGACCAGCGTGACGAGCCCCGGCAAATCGCCGCGCTCCACATATCCGGCCATGACTTCACGGGCGCGCCCGAGCCGCGCCGCCGAAAACCCGCCTTTGCTCATCGATTGACCTCCTTGCCGTCTCGTCGCACGTCAGGGGCATGTCCCCTCCGCGTCATCGTTACGCATCTCCTGACAGGAAGGCAAGGTCAAGCCTTCCGATCAACTTTTCTCCCAAGGAGATATCGCTTTATGTTCAAGAAGCCTGTCTACGGTCTCGTTCTTCTCCTTCTGCTGACGTCGGCCGCCGCGATCGCTCAGACCACGGTTCACGTCATCCCGGTCTCCGGGAATCCCACGGCGAGCGGCACGGCTCTGCTCAGCGCTCTCGCCGCGATCACCGACGCCACGTCGTTCAAACCCTACGTGCTCAAGCTCGATCCCGCCGGCTACTATGTAGGTTCCACTCCGGTGGTCATGAAGCCGTACGTCGACATCGAAGGCTCCGGGCAGGGCGCGACGTACATCGAAGGAGTCGGTAACGGCGATACCAGCTATCTGACCGCGATCGTCCAGGCCGCGCCGCAGGCCGAGCTGCGCAATCTTTCGGTGTCCAGCGCCGGCTACGGGCAGACCGCCTCGGTCGGCATCTACGTGCCCTCGGGAGCCAACCCCAGCATCCGCGACGTGACCGTCCTGGCCGGCAATGCCGCGAACAACTGGGGCATCCGCAGCATCGGCGCGAGCCCCAGCATCCAGAACGTGACGATCAACGTTTCCGTCAACGGCGCTCAGTCCTATGGCATCGGCACCACCAGCTCCTACGCCACTCCGATCATCAAGCACACCGTGATCACCCTCGTGGGCGTGGGCACCTATGCGTACGGGCTCTTCAGCGACGGCGTCGCGGCGCCGCAGGAGCTGCGCGACCTCGAGATCTCGGTGACCGGCGGCAGCTTCGAGAACTTCGGTTTCTACGTCGACGGCTCCGGTTCCGGCCAGACCTTCCTGCTCACCGGCTCGACCGTGAACGCCAGCGGCGCCACCTATAACTATGGCATCGTCTTCTACGGCAACACGGGGGGCGTCTTCAACGTCAAGACGTCCTATCTGAAGGCCACCGGCGCCTCCTCCTACGGCTTCTATTCGTCGGGCTCCACCGGCGGAATCAGCTTCAATCAATCCGAGGTGACCGGCACCTCCGACAGCATCTACGGTTCCGGCACGCCCGTCTACGTCGGCGCCAGCCGCATCGCCGGCCCCGTCCTCGGCTCCCCCGTCGCCTGCGCCGGCGCCTACAACGCCAGCTACGTGGCGCTCAACACCACCTGCCACTGAAGTTATTTCGGCCCGGAAAGGTCGAGTCCGACCTTTCCGGCCTCGGAACGCCTGGCAACACAGAGCGCACGTACCTTGGCCATTTTGGAAGATTCGTCCCAATGGAGGCAGTGACCCAATCCTAGCCTCCACGTTTTAAGGTCCGGCTCTTAGACGCCTGCAACTCGACAGTATTCATGGCAGGCTAAACGGCGACAGCGTTATGAATAGTTCATCATAGTCAAGGTATTTAGATTCTTTGTCGTACAGCTGCAACGCTCCACAGAAGTAGCCATCTCGGCAGAAGAGGAGCACTCGTCCTGTCCTTAGCCTAGCCTTTGGCACTACAGCCCTTCCTAGGTCATCCGTGCGTGCCAGGGTTTCGATGCCCCCCATCTTATCTACAAGTACAAGAGCAGCCCCCTGGACAGCAACGCGTTCCTGGCCTCCTAAAACCCTAAATACAAGACCCCCATTGCTAGCTGGAACCTTTCCCTCCTTCGAATCTGATGCCAGACCGTGGCAACCAAAAAGCAACCAACACGCGACGAAGAGGAAGGACTTAACGCTTCGATACATAAACACGGCTCGCCTCCTTGGGCCTGCGCCTCCACTGAGAGTTCTCCCGAAGCTTCCTCCATTCTAGTAGACGCTCTTACGGCTGTTCGTGGACAGTTACAGCAACAACTCGCCCCTTGGCATCTACCAGCAACCACGCCTCTTGAAAGGAAAACAACCCATGCGGGTGGATCACCGAGTGCCACCGCCTCCTCGATGCGCGCTCACAAGCAGCAGTGTACATGCCAGCATTGCACAGATGATTTTCATAATCTCACCCCACTATGACTGCCGCACCAACGTTATGCCGACTTAATGCACCTTGGGTGAAGGCTAAAGCTTCGTCTAAGAATGGGTAGTCAAAATTATAGAGATTGCCGAAACACATCACTCTGACTGCCGCGATCGACCTAAATCCTTGAAAAATCTTCTGTACTCCATTGAATCTCCTCCTGAGTCGCGAAAGCGCCTTATTTCATCAATGGCGTCATACTGCCTCCCAGTCTTCCACAGTGAATGAAACAACCCAAGCGACGCCCACTCGTTGGCGGGAAGGTCCTCTAGAATGCGCTCGAAATAGGGCGCCGCCTCGGCGTAACGTTTAAGTCGAAAGAGCACTCCAGCGAACATTAACAGGACATCCGTATCGTCGGGATAATCCGACGCCAGATCCGCGAGCAGTATTGCGGCATCTTCAAGAGCACCTTTACCGGAAACCCGCTTGGCTTCAAGGAGGAGATCCTTGGGTGCGTTGCTTTTTGGTTTGTTCATTGTTCGACTTATCCTTGGCGTCTACGTCGGCATCCGAGGGCATGACCAGATCTTTGAAAGCGTTCTCCACCCGATCAATGCTTTTCTCAACTGAGTCAATAATTCCGCCCGCCTGACCCTTTCTAATTTTTTCCTGTTGGTCCATAATGTCTTTTAACTGATTGAGCGCATCTTCGTACGTCTGAAATCGGCCACGGCCGCCTCCTTTGCTGTCCTTGTTGGGAAGAGGTCCGACGATGTCGTAGTCTCTTTCACTTTTGTCTTTTTTGGTTGTCTTGCTCAGAATCGAGGATGCGGCTGTCGTTACAAGCTCCGCGGCACGCTGTGCCCCATCTACAACGCGCTGATGATATTGAGGATCGGTCTGCATTCTCAGCGCATGGACAACCGTCGCAGTAGCTGCTGCCAGCAAGACCGCGGCACCGACTACGACGGCGGCTTCGATAGCCACATGACCGTTAGGGTCGACGTTCTTTATTGGATTGTCGAACCCATAGACGTAGCGGTTCCAGCTCTGCGGCTGTGTGGCTTTACCCCTTACGCTATCCAAGCTCAAAAACCGCCCCGTTACCGGGCTCTCATGCCGCGCGTGCATGTAGTCCAGGTCGTCCCCCGGCACGCCTGGGTTCGCGAGGTCCCGCTCGTGGCCGGTGAACTTCATGCGCTCGGCGTCCTGGTTGTAGACCGTGGCTTCCTCCCCGAAGGGATAATAGACGTGATACGCGACTTTTTCGCCGCCGGCGCGGGTAATCAGGCGCGGAGTGCCCAGGTGGTCGAGGTGGAAGTGGCGCTGGCCGGTCTGGGTTTCGGCGGCCAGCAGGAGGCCGTCGCGGTAGATGTAATCGGTCGCGACGCTCCAGGTGCCGCCCATGTTCAGGTAGTCCCGCAGCACCTTGGCTCCCAGATCCCGCACCGTCCAGTGCGAGAGGCCCCTCGCCAGATCGTAGGACCAGAGCCTCTCGTCGTCCGCGGTGTAGAGGTAGGCCCAGTTCTCGGGCGGCGATTGCATGTGGACCATCTGGTTGAATTCGTCGTACTGGTAGGTCGCGCCATTCCAGCCGGTCAGGTTTCCCGCCGCGTCATACATCGTGAGGGGGCTGCCGGTCAGACGGTTGGTCTGCGGGTCCGTGGGGGTGTTCCTGCCACTGGTCCCCGTGATGCTGGTCAGGTTGCCGAAGGCGTCGAAGGTGTAGCCCTGCTGCTTCGGCGTGCCGGTGCCCATTGGACCGTCGAACTGGGTCGAGCCGACCAGGCGGTTCACCGCGTCGTAGGTGAAGGAGGCGTTGCCGATCGTCTTGATGTTGCCGGCGCCGTCATAGGCGTAGGTGCCCGAGCTCCAGCCGGGGAACGGACCCGAAGCCGCCAGCGAGGAGGGACGGCGGATCTCGTTCGGATCGTTCCCCTGCGTCTCGATCACGCCGTTGCGGTGCACGACCTGGCTCACCAACAGGTTCGGGTAGTACGAAAGCGTGCCATAGGTGAGCGCACCGCTCGAGACGCCCGTCAGCAGCCCCTGGGTGTAGGCGAACTGAACGCTGCGTTGCGTGGCCGGGTCGGTGGCCACCGGGATGTCGAATGTGTGGACCAGCAGCCCCGCCATCTGCGCCCGCGTGACCAGGGCGTTCGGACAGAAGTTGCCGCCCCCGCAGCCGGTGGTGATCTGCCGGCGCGCCTCCTCGGCGATGAACTGCGAGGCGAAAGCGCTGCAGGGGACGTCGGCGAACGGCGCCGCCGAGCAGGCGGGGGGCGAGACGCCGAGCGAGGCGATCACGTAGACCGACATCACGGCGTTGCTGACGTTGTCGTTGGGGCAGTACATCGGCGGGCTCGTCGAGCAGCCGCCGGTGATCCCACGGCGAGAGAGCTCGTTGATCCAGGCCGCGTATGGGGCCGCGCAGGGGACGTCGGCAAAGATCTGCTGCACGCACGCGGGCGGCGTGTAGCCGGGCCCCTCCTTGGCCGCCAGGAGGAAGACCGCCATCTGGCCGCGAGTGATGTTGTCGTTGGGGCAGTAGTCCAGCGGGGTCAGGCTGCAGCCGGCGGTGACCCCCGCACTTTTGAGCGCCTCGATCTCGCGCTGGAAGGGAGCGCCTTGCGGCACGTCCGCGAACACGGCCGCCGCGGTGCAACCCGCATGGGTGCAGAGCGGGTAGCTGAGCGTTTTCACCAGCCCCAGGTCGTCGTAGGTGAACCCCTGCGTGAAGGAGGCCGACGTCGATCCGCCGGTCGTGGCCAGGGTGTCGCGCTGCGAGACCCGGCCGTCCCGGCCGCCGTAGGTGTAGGTCTCCGTCACCGGCACGGTGAGGATGGTGCCGTTCACGTTGACGTAATTGTTCCGCACGGCCTGCTTGAGCTTCCCCTGGCTCCAGTCGTTGGTGCCATTGAAGTCGACGTAGGTGAAGATCTTCAGGATCCGGTTTCCGACGGCCGGGTCCTCCTTCACCGTCGTCAATCTCTCGGCGGGATCGTAGACAAAGTCGAGGTTGTTCGGGCCGTCCGTCTTCTGCAGGGCGTGGCCCCGCGAGTCATAGCGAGGATAAAAGACGGTGCCATTGCCGGAGGCCCCCTTCTCGGGGTGCATCTCGAACTTGAGCAGTCCCGCGCGGTCATAGTTGAAGCTCCGCGTCTGGATCACCTGAGTCCCCGCCACGTTGGCTGGGGTCGAGACCGAGGCGAGCCGGTTGCCGACGTCGTAGCCGTACGTGGTCGTCACGTTCGCGCCGCCGGTCCCGGAGGGCTCGGTGACGGAGAGGAGACGCCCTTGCCGGTCGTAGATCTCGGTCGTGGTGGCCGTGGTTTCGGACCCTGTGGTGGTGGCGATCTTCACTTTCCGGGCCACCTGCCGCACGCCTTGATAGGTCATGGTGACGTCGTGCGCCGCGCCGTCCGGTGGCTGGATCGTCCCGGGCCGGCCGAAGGGATCGTAGTTGGAATACTTCGTGAGGTTCCCGGGCGACCCAGCCGTCCACTCCGAGACGGACTTTTTGTTGCCCACGGCATCGTAGGTGGTCTGGCGCTTTGCTGATGATATGTTGTCCGGCAGGGTCTTCAGCTCCTGGAAGACGCGGCCGAAGCCGTCGAAGACGACCTGGTTGACGGCGAGGACCGCCGCAGTCTTGCTGCCGTTGGCACGCCGACGGACCAGGACGTTGGGTGAGATCGATGCGCTGGCGGGCGTGTAAATGTACTGCGTCCATCCCCCCTGCCCCGATCCTTGCGGCTTCGACCAGAGCAGCCGCCCGAAGGCGTCGTATTCATAGTCGGTCTCCAGGCCGGCGGTGTCTAGGCTGCTGAGCGGCAGGCCGGAGCTCGGGTCGACGGAGGGATACTTCAGAAAGAAGAATCCGGTGTTCGCGTATTTGGAGCTGACCCGCACTCCCGAGGCATAGGTGTGATCGATCTCCACCTCGGGGGCCGGCAGCGACAGCGAGCAGACGTCGCCCGTGTCGACCCGGCTCGCCGCGACGTCGCCGCCATAGGACTTCTCGGCGGCCACGTTGCCGCTCGGGTGTGATGGTGCGGGAGAAGAAAGGATTTCCAGATCATACGACGTGACGAGATCCTGCATCGTGGTGGTGGCGGCGTCCGCGCGGTGGACCCGCTTGCGCGTCACGGTCGCCGTGCCCGGCTGGTAGCAGAGATCGACCTGGGAGGTTGCGCCCGCCTCGGTGTCCGACATCGAAGACGGCGCCTCGAGCACCCAGGGCGAGGAGCTCGGGAAGACCGTGAAGCCCGAGCCGGTGGTGTGGGAAGGATCGACGGTATAGGTCCCCTGCGCCGCATTGTAGTTGGCGAAGTGGGAGCGTAGGTTGTTGCCGGCGGCGAAATTTCCGTTCGTCTGCTGGCTGCGATAGTGACCCAGCCCGTCAAAATTCGAGCTGATCATCTCGCTGTACATGCAGTTGCCGGAGGGGCAATCGTCGTTGTAGACCGTGCGGCTTTGCACGGGACGCCGGTTGATGTTGTAGAGATCCGGTACGACCGTTGTGAAGAT
Organism: Thermoanaerobaculia bacterium; assembly: GCA_036271335.1. Classification (GTDB taxonomy): domain Bacteria; phylum Acidobacteriota; class Thermoanaerobaculia; order Multivoradales; family UBA5704; genus DATARR01. The sequence goes on along the minus strand of DATBAW010000426.1, from coordinate 3,872 downwards.
CGCGTCCCGCTCGTACGCCACGTATTCCGAGCGCAGCAGGACTGGGTTGCCGCTCGAATCGTCGAACGTCTGCCGCGAGAGGTGGAGCAAAGTTCCTCCAGAGCCTGTTATTACCGACAACGAGTCGGGGGTGAATGGCAGGCTGTAGTCGTACTGGCTCGGGGCGGTGTAGCTGGGGTCGACCGCGATCGAGAAATAGTTGACCGTCCTGTGGTGGAGCGTATCGGTGACGGACGTCGTGTGCTCTTTGCCCTCATTCCCGACCGGCAGAGTGGGCGAATAAGCATAGGTCCAGGTGCCTTGCACGGATTGATCCGGATTCATCATCACCCGCGTCGCCACAGCGGGATTGGTCAGCAAGGCCGGCTTCGGGGTCGAGCCGGTCGGGAAAAAGACCGTCTGCCAGGTCCAGTTCAGACTGCCGAGTGTCGGCAGGGTCCACGCCGTGAGGTTGCCGCCATTGAACGTGCAGCCGCCGTGAGCGGCTGCCGGAATCGCGGTCACGTAGCCACTTGCCGAGGTCGACCAGGAAGAAAGGTCCGGCAGGAGCACGCCGGTCAGGAGCGGCACTGAGACCGAGTCGCTCGTATCGGTGTCGTTGTTCGGGCAAGCGACGCCGATCGTCGGCCTTGCATAGAGAAAGGTATAGGTCGCGTAGGTCAGCGGGGTACTCGCGCCGAGGACGGCCAGTTGGATGCGATCGATCGTCTGCGCATATGGGAGCAGGTCCGTGCGGAAAAAGATCGTGTGGGTCCGTTTCGCGCCGAGGCCCAGGCTATCCGTCAAGATCCATTGATTAGGCGTGTTGTAGTCGATCATCAGCTTGTTGCTGAACTGGTCGCGGATCTCGGTCGGCATTCCGGCCGTATTGAATGTCCGCACCGAGCCGTCCGGATACTCGATCTCTCTGTAAATGACAGATTTATTTGAGTTATTGGTATCGGTATGGACCTTCATCCGCAGATAGCTGCCGTCGCGGGTGTACTCGATGTCGGACACGATGTCGGACGTCCCGATGATGATCGGCGCGTCCTCGGCATCGTCCTTGTGGAGCGTCGGATAGAAGATGTGGTCGGTGCCGTTCTCGTCCTCATAGATCGGCGGGTTCGGCGGCCCCATGCCGTCCGGCAGCACCTGGCAGGGCGGATTGATGCGGCCGAAAGATACCCGCCACCCCAACCCGGCGTTCGAGCAGCGGTTCGGAATGGCCTGGATCAGATCCTTGGGCATGTTTTGGACCGTTCGCGTGACCGTCTTGAACTCCCAGGGGCTCGAGTTGTACGTGAGCTTCAGGGAGTAGGAGAAGCTGTTGACCGGATACGTGGAGCCGATCGGGATGGTCAGCGTCAGCGCGCCGTTGAAGAGGTTGACGCTGTCGACGTCGCCGACATGAAAGGCCTGCTCGACCGGGAAGCCCGGCGCCGTGTTCGGATGCACGTCCGCCCGCGCCGGCGCAATCGCCAGGGGTGCAAGGGCGAAAAACCACAGCCAGCGAAGCCCGCGGCGGCTCATTGCGCCACCCCGTCCAAGCTGACGGAGATCGACATGGTGTACGGATCGATCACGAACCAGAGATCGCCCGCCGCCGCCCGGGCCGGCGCCGCGGGACTGCCGTCGAGCGGATCGAACTGATCGAGCGCGAAGCTGAGATGGCCGTCGTTCTGGCCGTCCTGGTCGCGCGGGCCGCCATCCCCGCCGGAAAAGGACCAGGCGCCGGTTCCGGGGCGCACCGCCACGCCCATCAGATACTGCCGCTGGTCGACGAGCGCGTCGGCCTTCGTGTCATCCCCCACCAACAGCTGCGACGCCTGATCCGGCTTGAGAATCCGGAAGCCGTTCGCTCCCGCGACGGTGTAGTGCCCGCTGTCCTGGTCCACCGCCACCCAGATCGAGCGCGGCGCCAAAGGGTGGTCGAGGTCGAGGCGCGCCGTGCCGTCCGCCGCCACCGTGCCGACCGCGTTGGTCTCCTGGATGTTGGTCGAGAATTCGGCATCCAGCCCATACTCGACGCCGAACCAGATCACCGGCCGGCCTGGCGTCAGGCCGCCGGTCGCCACCACCGCCGAGGTTTCGAAGCTGAGCTGGGGCGCCGGCGGTGCGGAGCTCTCCTGACCGAGCGCGGCCCCCGCGAGGAGGAGAGACACCAGGAACGACAGGGACGGCAGCAGGTTTCGCATGGGACCTCTTTCTGAATCAGGAACGTACAGACTGTATGGATGCCGGCTTTAAAATGTTTCGTGCTTGAATACAGAAATAAAAATGAGGAGGCTCCCCCTCAACGCGACAAGGGAGAGCCCCAAGGGGCGTAGCGTGTTTTCCTTCAGTTTTCAAAGAGCCGTCCTGCGCGTCCAGGAAACACCGGGGGCGTCCGAACCGACGCCCCCGGTCGCGGTCTGCCGACTACCTCACGGTGCGGTGGGATTCCTGTGGGCCCCGGCCGGCTTCGCGGCCCGAGGATCGCTGAATCTGTTCTTCTTCATCTCTCTTCTCCTTTCCGTTCGATCCGGTTGAGCTACTTCGCTTCGTCGTGGGTCTGCGTCGCTTCGGCGTGCGGCTGCGCCGCTTCGGGGGTGGGCTCCGCGACCTCGATCGTCTTGGGCTTGCGCGGCCGCTCGCGGATGGGCTGGATCTGGAACTGCACCAGGTGCTCGTTGTCGGCACCGAGATGGGCCTTCACGAACGCCCGCAGCTGGCGGGCGACCTTCCACCCCGCGGTGATCGAGCTCTTCACCTGCTGCGTGGTCGCCTGGCGGTTGCCGGCGAAGTTGTCCTGCTCGCTCTTCAGCTCCTTGGTGTCCGAGAGCAGCTTCGCCAGGGCGTCGCGGAACGGCTCGAAGCCGGGGAGCGCCGCGGCGTTCTGGTTGCAGGCGTCCAGCAGCTTCTCCCAGTTGCGGATCACGTCGGCGTACGAATTGTTGTTCATGACCTTGTCTCCTTTCGTTCGTTTGAGGATGCGGTTTCTGTCACGGTCCGCCGGTCAGCCGATCTGGCCGGCGAGGTCGAGCACGGCTTCGGTAAGGGGATAGAGGCCGTCGTGGTGGCGCCCGGAAATCAGGGTGATCCCCACCCGGCAGCCGTCGAGGACCACCTTCGCCGGCAGCGACGCCGCCTCCGCGAGATGGGCCACCAGGGTGCCGTAGAACGCCGCGGTGCCCACGGTCGACAGCTCCTTCACCCGCGTGAGCCCCTTGCCCCGCAGGGTCAGCCGCCAGTCCGGACGCGCCGTCAGCCACTCCTGCACGCGCTCGGGCTTGAGCTCGGCCACCAGCCCGCCGCCCAGATGCAGCGGCCGCCGGAGGCGGAACGGCAATCCCATCGAGGTCCCCATCGTCTGCGTCGTGTACATACCCTTCTCCTTTCGCTGAGCTTCCGGGCCTTCGTGGCCCGGGAGATTGAACTTGCCTACGGATCATCAGTTACAGCCAACCATCGTTGTCTGTTTCCGACGTAGTGGAGACTACACAGTTACGGTGGCCTTGTCTAGTCATTTCTGCGACCAAAATTGACTTTGTTTGACTTTTCCTGCTCATCGTGTCGAAATATCGCCTTGCCGATACGGCGGGTGCCGTCGTCGTCTCCCGCGGAGATCGGCCGATTTTGAACGTAGATCCCGGCGAGAAGTCTTGTCGAGGCATGCCAAACTGAGGCATCAGCAACGGCAGGACGTTGCGTCCGCGGGCGGCGTGACGCCATGGCGGCGTCCGGTCAGCCCGCGATCCAGGAGGAGAGATGACTCAAAAAGGCATCCGGCGGGGCGTCACGACGTTGGCGCTGACGGCCGTCGTCGCGTTCGCCGCTCCCGCATACGCCGCGGGCCGGACGACGTCGACGGTTCCAGGCTCCAGTTGGCTGGAATCGGCGTTTCAGTGGAT
>DATBAW010000425.1:0-2565 GCA_036271335.1 Thermoanaerobaculia bacterium | reverse complement strand
GCCGACGTGCGTCTGGAATTGAAATCACTGCAGTAGCCTTCCAGGAGGAATCGCATGAATCGATTCAGGAACACCGGCAGCATCGCCCTCGTGGGTCTCGTCGTCCTGGCCGGCTGCGGCCCCAAGATCTCGCGGGCCAAGACCGCCCCCGACGCCGCCCCGATGAGCTCGTCCGCGCCGGCCGCCCCGATGAAGCAGGACTCGAAGAAGCAGGATCAAATGAAGCCCGCGCCGATGCCGAAGGACCAGATGGCGTCAGCCTCGCCGCTGAGCGCCGTGGCCACTCTGCAGGCGGGCCCGGAGGTCACGGGCTTCTCCGGCACCGTCACCTTCACCCCCACCGCCAACGGCGTCCGCTTGGTGGCCGACGTCAAGGGCGTTCCCCCGGGGAAGCACGGCCTTCACCTCCACGCCAACGGCCAGTGCACCCATGACGATCCCGCGGGCAAGCACTTTTCCTCCGCCGGCGGCCACTTCAACCCCGCCAACGTGGCGCACGCCTGCCCGCCCACCGATCCCCGGCACGCCGGCGACTTCGGCAACATCGACGTCGCCTCGGACGGCACCGGCCACCTGGAGCTGACCTCCAGCCAGATCTCGCTGAGCGGCGCCAACGGCGTGGCCGGAAAGGCGATCATCCTCCACACCGGCGAGGACGACTGCACCACCCAGCCGACCGGCAACTCCGGCGACCGCCTGGCCTGCGGCGTGGTGGAAGCACAGGGGATGTCGCACTAAAGATCGACGGAGAGCCCCCTGGGACCGCCGGCGTCCCGCCGGCTACTTACTTAGTTAGTCTGCCGGCGGGACGCCGGCGGTCCCAGGGCGTCCTACACCACCTCCACCCACTCCAGCACCACCTCGTCGTCCTTCAGGATCGTCCGCGCCAGGCGCTGGAAGGTCTCGCCCGAGTCGGTAACGCAGAAGTCGTGGCGCGGCTCGTGGGTGGCCTCGATCCCCTTCTCCGCGAGTCCCGCGGCGACCCGTTCCGCGACCGCCTCGGCGGAGTCGACCAGCGTCACCTCCGGCCCGGCGACCTGCTGAAGCACCCTCTTGAGCAGCGGATAGTGCGTGCAGCCGAGGACCAGGGTATCCACCCCGGCCTCAAGCAGCGGGTGAAGATAGCGCTTCGCGACCTCCAGGGTGACGGGATCGTCGTGCCACCCCTCCTCGACCAGCGGGACCAGCAGCGGACAGGCTTGACTGAAGATCACGAGGTCCGGCCGGATGGCGCGCAGGGCCTGCGGGTAGGCGTCGGAGCGCACGGTGGCCTCGGTGGCGATCACCCCGATCCTGCCGCGGCTCACCTTCGCCGCCTGCGAAGCGCCCGGCTCGATCACCCCCCAGGTCGGCACGCTCTGGACCTCGAGGTTCGGCAGCGCCAGCGCCGAGGCGGTATTGCAGGCCACCACCACCGCCTTGACGCCGCGGCCGGTGAGGAACTCGATGTTCTTCCGCGTGTAGCGCGTCACCGTGTCGGGCGACTTGCTGCCGTAGGGGAGGCGCGCCGTGTCGCCCAGGTAGAGGATCGATTCGCCGGGCAGCCGCCGGCGCAGGGCCGAGACCACGGTGAGGCCACCCACCCCCGAATCGAACACGCCGATCGCGTCCATCAGATCAGTGACCAGGGATCTCGCGGTCGGGCACGAGAGGGCCGGTGAGGTCGAGATGGCCCGAGAAGGTCTCCCGCTGCACGCCGTTCCAGAGCAGCACCACGCGCGGAGCCTGCGGAACGTTGAGGGCGATCGAGTCGACGAGACTGTAGATCCGCTGCATCTCCTCGGTCGAGCCCCCCGTCGGCGGATCCGGATGGTCCTGCCAGCGCAGATCCACGTACGCCGTGCCGTCCGGGCTGAGCAGGACGGCGCCGAGCGTCACCCCCTCCGGGAACGGGCGGGCGAGGCCGGACGCCTTCGGACCGGCGAGCAGCGCCTCGATCACCTTGCGGATGCGGTCCTTGGGATCGGCGGAGACTTGAAGCGCCCGCGTCTCGGGGCGCAGGTCGCCGCCGTCCGCCGGGAAGTAGAGATTGAAGCTCACCGGCTCGCCTTTCGGTGCCGCCGCCTCCGGCGTTCCCGCGCCCAGCCGCCGCGGGCCGTGGCCGCCGAGCCACCACCAGAGGGCGCCGCCGAGGAGCAGCGCCAGCGCCAAGCCCATGACGAAGCTCGCCGCGCGGCGGCTCATGCCTGTCTACCCATCTTCCCCGACGTTTTGCCCGGCGGCTTCGGCGCCGGCTTGGCCGCCGGAGGCGGCGCCGGCGCGGCGGCCGCGGGAGGAGCTGGAGCCGGCGTTCCGGCCGCCGGAGGAGCGCCTGCCGCTCCCGGCACGCCTCCCGGCGCCGCGGCGGGCGTCCCCTCCACCGTCGCCTTGTAGTGGGCGACGGCGCGGACCAGCGCCTCCAGCAGCTGGTCGCGGTAGGCGGGGTCCTGGAGCTTCTTCTCCTCCTCCGGATTGCTGATGAAGCCGAGCTCGACGAGCACGGCCGGCATCGTGGCGCCCTTCAGCACCCGGAAGGGCGCCTGCTTGACGCCGCGGTCCTTGATCTGGAGGGTCTCGTTGAGCTCG
>DATBAW010000424.1:0-26044 GCA_036271335.1 Thermoanaerobaculia bacterium | reverse complement strand
CGCAGCTTGACCAGCTTGAGGCGGCCGAGCTGCCACTGGTCGAAGACCAGCTTGCAGGTCTGGTACTCGGTCGAGTGCGTCTGCTTGCGGATCTCCTCGATGGTGCGCTCGTCGTTGATCAGGCTGACGATGCGCTGGTCGCCGGGACCGAGGCCAGGGACGGTCGAGAGGTCGGAGATCGCCACCGGAATGATCTGCTCGTTGGGGATGATCTGGCGGATGCGCCGCCACTCGTCCACCCGCTGGACCCCCTCCATCACGATGCCGGTGACATCCATCCGCATCGGCACCATGGCGCTCTCGGGGAGGATGTCGTCGAGGAACCGGAAGTCCCCCTCGGACCAGGAGAAGATGTCGTAGATGCTCTCCTCGGCCTTGAGGCGGAGCATGCGGGCGAGGTCGCGCTCGGCGATGGCGCCGTTGTTGACCAGGATCATCCCCAGCAGCATGCGGCTCTTCTCCTGCAGCTCGACGGCGCGGTTGAGCTGCCCCTCGTTGATCAGCCCGTGGCTCATCAGGAAGTGGCCGAGGTACTCCTCGGGCTTGTTCGAGGCGGAGGAGAGGATCAGCCCCTCCTTGAAGAAGATTTTCTTTTCGGTCCGGCCATGGACGATCTCCAGCGTCCCGCTCTTCTTGCTTTGCGAGAGCCACTGGAGCAGCTCTTCGAGCTGCATCGTTCTGAGGTTGCCGACGATGCCCATGATGACTGGGCCGATTATAGGTCTATGTAAATACGGAGTGCTATGTAAGAACTGGAGAGTCCGGGCTGCCAGTGCGCTCCGCATGGGAGGAGAACCTCATCTTCGGGCCGGAGTCGTCCCCCTCTGGCCCTGGTAGTGACTGGAAGAGCCCGGCTCGCCGTAGGCCACCTCCGGCTCGGACTCCATGGCGATGAAGATGAGCTGTGCAATTCGCCTGCCTGCCTCGAGGACGAACGGATGCGGACCGAGGTTCTGGAGCTCCAGGGTGATCTCCCCCTCGAAGCCGGGATCGCACCAGCCGGCCAGCGAGTGGTTGATCCAGAGCCGGCCGAGGGTGGATTTGAGCTTGAGGTCGCAGGCGACGATGCGCGGGATGCGCACGTACTCCATCGTCGAGGCGAGCACGACCTCGCCGGGGAAGAGCTTGATGTGGGGAGCGCGGAACTCCTCCGGCTCGCGGGTGGGGCAGATCCAGTGGTCGGAGACCCGGACGTCGTAGCTGGCGGCATTGACCTGGCTCTCCTCGAAAGGGGTGACTCCCCCGTTCCGCCCCCATTCGCGGATCCAGCGGTCGGATTTGATCATCGCCGGTCTCGTCTCTACAGGAAGCGGACCGGCGTCGTCACCTGCTCACGATGGATCGTGTCGACGAAGCGGATGATCTTGCGCGAGAGCGACATGAACAGGGACGAGGTGCGCGAGCCGCCGCCGAAGAAGCGGACGCCGCGGAGCAGCTCGCCATCGGTGACGCCGGTGCAGCTGAACAGGATCTGATCGCCCGGGGCGAGATCCTCGGTCTTGTAAATCTTGGAAACGTCGTGGAAGCCAAGGGCGCGCAGGCGCGCCTCCTGCTCTTCCTTCTTCTCGTTGTCGGCGTCCTGTGGCTTCAGCCGCGCCTGGATCTCGCCGCCCAGGCAGCGCATGGCGGCGGCGGTGATCACCCCTTCCGGCGCGCCGCCGATCCCCATCACGGCGTGCACGCCGGTGCCGCGCACGGCCGCCGAGATGCCGGCCGACAGGTCGCCGTCCGGGATCAGGCGGATGCGGGCGCCGGCCTCGCGGATGTCGGCGACCAGCTGGTCGTGGCGGGGACGGTCGAGCACTACGATGGTCAGGTCGCTCACCTGGCGCTTGAAAGCGTTGGCGATGTTGCGCAGGTTCTCGGCCACCGGCGCGTCGATGTGGGTGACGCCGCGGGCGGTGGGGCCGACGACGAGCTTCTCCATGTAGACGTCTGGAGCATAGAGGAGACCGCCGCGCTCGGCGGCGGCGAGCACCGTGATGGCGTCGGGCGAGCCGGTGGCGCAGAGGTTGGTCCCCTCCAGGGGATCGACGGCGATGTCCACCTGCACGGCGCCGTGCTTGCCGCGCTGGGCCCCCAGCTCCTCGCCGACGAAGAGCATCGGCGCCTTGTCGCGCTCGCCCTCGCCGATGACGATCCGGCCGTCCATCTGGATGCCGTCCATCTCGCGCCGCATCGCCTCGACCGCCACCTGGTCGGAGTACTTGCGCTGGCCGAAGCCCATCGTCTTGGCCGAGGCGATGGCCGCCTCCTCGGTGACGCGGATGAAGTCCTGCTCGAGCAGGTGATCCATGACCGCCGCCATCAGCGGACGCTCCCGGCGGTGGCGGGCTGTTCCTGCTTCTTGACCTTCGGCGCCGAGCGCTCCGGCGCGTTGAAGGCCGGGATGCCGGTGATCGCCTCGCCGATGATCAGGCCGTGGATGTCGTGCGTCCCCTCGTAGGTGTAGACCGACTCGATGTTGAGCATGTGGCGGATGACCGGGTAGTCGTCCACGATGCCGTTGGCGCCGAGGATCTCGCGGGCCAGCTTGGCGCACTCGCGGGCGAGCCAGATGTTGTTGCGCTTGCCCATCGAGATCTGGAACGGCTTGAGCCGCCCCGAGTCCTTGAGCTTGCCGAGCTGGTAGGCGAGGAGCTGCGCCTTGCTGATCTCGGTCGCCATCCAGGCCAGCTTCTCCTGCACGAGCTGGTGGCAGGCGATCGGCTGGCCGTTGAACTGGATGCGCTCCTTGGCGTAGGTGAGCGCCGTGTAATAGGTCTCCATCGCCGAGCCGATGCCGCCCCAGGCGATGCCGTAGCGCGCCTGATTGAGGCACATCAGCGGGCTCTTGAGACCCGAGGTGCCGGGGAGCAGGGCGTCCGCCGGAACGCGGCAGTCGTGGAAGCCGAGCTCGGAGGTGGTCGAGGCGCGCAGCGAGAACTTGCCGTGCTGGTCCGAGGAGGTGAAGCCGGGCGTCCCCTTCTCGACCAGGAAGCCGCGCACGCCGTCGTCCGTCTTCGCCCAGACCACGGCGACGTCGGCGAGCGTGCCGTTGGTGATCCACTGCTTGGAGCCGTTGAGCACCCAGTCGTCGCCCACCTTCTTCGCGGTGGTCCGCATGCCGCCGGGATTGGAGCCGAAATCGGGTTCGGTGAGGCCGAAACAGCCGATCGCCTCGCCGGTCGACAGCGGCGGAATCCAGCGGTCCTTCTGGGCCTGCGAGCCGAAGGTGTAGATCGGGTACATGACGAGCGAGCTCTGGACGGAGACGAAGCTACGCAGCCCCGAATCCCCCCGCTCCAGCTCCTGCATGATCAGACCGTAGGCAACGCCTTGGAGCCCCGGCAGGCCGTACTCGGAGATGCTGGCTCCGAAGAGGTTGAGGGCGCCCATCTCGGGGACCAGCTCGAGGGGAGTGCGGGCATCGCGGTGGCACTCCTCGATGATCGGCTTGACCTTGTCGTCCACGAACGCGCGAACCGTGTCGCGCACCAATCGCTCCTCTTCGGTGAGGAGCGCGTCCAGCTCCAGCAGATCGACGCCTGGAAAACGGCTCAAGGGAATCTCCTTATTCGGTACACGCGCAGGGGCGGAATGTGAGAGTCGTTACGGCGGAGGCCGCGCGTGAAATGATATCACCTCTTGACGAGCCGTCTCGACGGCGCTTCGACGGCGCTTCGACGGCGCTTCTACGGAGTTACAGCCGTGCCCGAATCCGACTCCAGACCACCTTCCCAGCCTACCTGGCTGACCGCCCTCGCCACCTTCACGGGAAATCTGTTCCTGGTCGTCGGCTCGGCCATCCTGGCGGTCGTGACCATCCTGGTCGCCTGGATCCCGCCGCGGGGGACCTGGTCGTTCGGGGTCATGCGGATCTGGGCGAACGGCGTGCTGGCGGCCAGCCGGGTGCGGGTCGAGGTCCACGCCGCGCCGGAGCTGGAGCCGGGGAAGAGCTACGTCTTCCTCGCCAACCATCAGAGCCTGTTCGACATCCCGGTGGTGATCGCGACCTCTCCCGGACAGCTCCGGATGGTCGCCAAGCGGGCCCTGTTCCAGATCCCCGTTTTCGGCTGGGCCCTGCGGGCGGGAGGCTTCATCTCGGTCGACCGCGAGGACCGCAGCACGGCGACCCGGACCTTCGCCTCGGCGTTCTCCCACCTGCGGCAGGGAACCTCGATGCTCCTCTTCCCCGAGGGGACCCGCTCGACCGACGACGCTCTCCTCCCCTTCCAGCGCGGCGGCTTCCTGCTCGCCCTGAAGAGCGGCCTGCCGATCGTGCCGGTCGGCATCCGCGGCACCCGCGCCATCCAGCACAGCAAGAGCTTCGCGATCCATCCCGGCACCGTCGTCATCACCTACGGCGCGCCGATCGATACCGCCGCCTACGGCCTGCGGCGCAAGAAGGAGCTCACCGCCGAGGTGCGCCGGCAGATCGCCGGCCCGGCCGGGCTCGACGCGGGAGAGGTGGCCGAGATTTAGGCTCGCCGCCGAAATGGTAGGCTTTCGAGCATGGCGAACGATTTCGAATCCGCGGTGTGGGACGCCCTGAAGACGGTGAAGTTCCCGGGCATGAGCCGGGACATCGTCTCCTTCGGCTTCGTGCACCAGGTCCAGGCGCAGGCCGGCGCGGTGGTGGTGGACCTCCAGATGTCCACCCACAATCCGGCGGCGGGCGAGAAGGTGCGCGACGAGGTGGAGCGGATCGTCCGCGCCCTCCCCGGGGTCGTCGAGGCACGGGTCAACATGAACGTCACCAAGCCTCCCGCCCGCGAGGAAGCGGCGCAGAAGGCGATCGCCCAGGATCCCAATCTAATCCCCGAGGTCCGGCACGTCGTGGCCGTCGCCAGCGGCAAGGGGGGCGTCGGCAAGTCGACGGTGGCGGCCAACCTGGCGGTGGCGCTGTCGCAGCTCGGCTACCGCGTCGGCCTGCTCGACTCCGACATCTACGGCCCCTCGGTGCCGACGATGTTCGGCATCACCCAGAAGCCGCGGGTGATCGGCAACCGCATCTATCCGTTCGAGAAGTACGGGATCCTCCTGATGTCGCTCGGTTTCATTCTGGAGACCGACACGCCGGTGATCTGGCGGGGCCCGATGGTGATGCGGGCGATCGAGCAGATGCTCGGCGACGTCGAGTGGGGCGCGCTCGACTACCTGATCCTCGACATGCCGCCGGGCACCGGCGACGCGCAGCTGACGGTGACCCAGCGCATCCAGCTCGCCGGCGCGGTGATCGTCACCACGCCGCAGGACGTGGCGCTGATCGACGCCCGCAAGGGGCTCGCCATGTTCCGCAAGGTCAACGTGCCGGTGATCGGCATCGTCGAGAACATGTCCAGCTTCGTCTGTCCGCACTGCGGCGAGACCACCGACATCTTCCGCAAGGACGGCGGCCGCAAGACTGCCGAGGCGCTGGGCACGGCCTTCCTCGGCGCGATTCCGCTCGATCCCCAGATCGTGCTCGGCGGCGACGCCGGCATACCGATCGTGGTCGCCGATCCCAAAGGTCCCCACGGCGACGCCTTCCGCGACGTCGCCCAGGCGGTGGTCGCCGAGGTCGCTCGGCAGGACGAGATGAAGCCCCGGCTGACCATCGTCTAAATGTCCATTGCAATCGTTGCGGACGCCCACCTGAGCGGACCCGGCGGACCGGCCGGCCCGCTGGTCGACCAGCTCGCGGCGCTCCCCGCGCAGGGGTGCCGGCGGCTGGTGCTGATGGGCGACCTGTTCCAGGCCTGGGTGGGGTTCGAGAGCTTCGAGACCGCCGACGTCCGCGCCCTGGTCGCCGCCCTCCGCGATCTCCGGCGGCAGGGGATCGAGATCGACTACGTCGAGGGGAACCGCGATTTCTTTCTCGCCGGCAGCCCGTACGCCGACGCCTTTGACCGCGTGGCGCTGGAGACCGCGTTCGAGGTGGGAGGGGTGCGCTACCTGGCGGTGCACGGCGACGGCCTCAACGACCGCGACCGCAAATACCGTTTCTGGCGCTGGCTGTCGAAGAGCGCGGCGGTCCGTCACCTCGTCCGCCATACTCCCCGCCGGCTCGCCCATCGCATGGTCCACTCGACCGAGGCGCGCCTGTCGCGCACCAACTTCAAGCATCGCGCGGCGCTCCCCGAGGCCGCCATCCGCGCGTATGCGACGCGCCGCCTCGCCGAAGGGTACGACGTCCTCCTGCTCGGTCACTTCCACGAGCCCCGGATCTGGCGGGTCGAAGGGGGCGAGGTGCGCCTGCTGGACGCCTGGTTCAGGAGCCGGACGGTGGAGTGGCTGCGGGGGTAGGCTAAACTCCTCATCCCATGTCTCTGCGCGTCACCATGCTCGGCAGCGGCACCTCGACGGGCATCCCGGTGATCGGCTGTCCGTGCCGGGTCTGCACCTCGGACAATCCGAAGAACAAGCGCTGGCGGCCGGGGCTGAAGCTGGAGACGGAGGCGGGGATCGTGCTCGTCGACACCCCGACCGACCTGCGGGCGCAGGCGCTCCGGTTCGGCCTGCCGCGGGTCGATGCCATCGTCTTCACCCACTCGCACGCCGACCACATCTTCGGCCTCGACGACGTGCGGATCTTCAATTTCCGACAGAAGGCGGCGATCCCCTGCTACGGTTCGTTCGAGACCCTGCGCGCCATCCGCCGGGCCTTCGCCTACGTCTTCGAGCCGGGTCAGGAGGGTGGCGGCAAGCCGCAGCTCGACCTGATCGAGGTGCGCGAGCCGTTCGAGGTGCTCGGGCACCGGTTCGTCCCCATCCCGGTCGGGCACGGCGAGATGGAGGTCTTCGGCTACCGGATCGGCCCGTTCGCCTACGTCACCGACTGCAACCGGATCCCGGAATCCAGCCTGGCGCTCCTCGCGGGCGTCGAGATCCTGGTCCTCGACGCCCTGCGCCATCGACCCCACTCGACTCACTTCTCGGTCGCCGAGGCACTGGAGGTTGCGGCGCGGATCGCGCCGCGCCGCACGATCCTCACCCATATGGCCCACGAGGTGGATCACGACGATCCCCTGCCTGCCGGAGTGGAGTTTGGCTATGACGGACTCGCTTTCGAGATCGACCCCGCCGACTGAACCGGTCGCCGTGCCGAGCGGCCGGCGGACGCGGGGGCGCCTGCGGGTGCCCTCGTCGAAGAGCCTCACCCACCGCTACCTGAACCTCGCGCTTCTCTCGGGCGCGCCGGTGGTGATCGAGCGGCCGCTGGTCGCCGAGGACACCGGCCTGTTCCTCGCCGCCCTCGGCCACTGCGGCTTCCGCGTCGAGGAGGGAGAGGACGAGGTCCGCCTGACGCCGGTCGGTCGCCCGGACGGCGAGGTGGAGGTGTTCTGCGGCAACGCCGGCACCATGCTCCGCTTTCTGGTCGCCACCCTTACCGTGGTCCCCGGCCGCTGGCGGCTCGACGGCATCCCCCGCCTGCGGGAGCGCCCCGTCGGCCCCCTGGTCGACGCTTTGCGCCGGCTGGGCGCGAAGATCGAGTACCTCACCGCCGAGGGGTACGTGCCGCTGCGGATCGAGGGGGGCACCCTGCGCGGCGGCACCACGACGCTCGACGCCGGCGAGTCGAGCCAGTACCTGTCAGCCCTGCTGATGGCCGCTCTGCGCGCTCCGGCCGAGGTGGTGGTCGAGGTGCCGTCGCTCACCTCGCGTCCCTACGTGGACGTGACGATCGCCGCGGCGTCCGCCTTCGACGGCCACATCGAGCGCGCCGGGCCGCGGGCCTACCGCGTCCGTCCGTCGGTGCTGCGCGGCGGCCGCGCCCGCGTCGAAGGGGATTATTCGGCGGCCTGCTATCCGGCCGCCGCGGCGGCGCTGACCGGCGGCGACGTGATCCTCGACGGCTTGGCGCCCGACTCCCGCCAGGGGGACCGCGGCTTCATCGATCTCCTGGCCGCGATGGGCGCCGAGGTTTCCTGGAAGGGCGAGGACCTGCGCATCCGCGGCACCGGCGAGCTGCGGGGGGTGAAAGCCGACCTCTCCGGCATGCCCGACCAGGTGCCCACCCTGGCGGCGCTGGCCCCATTCGCCGAGGGCGAGACGCTGATCCACAACGTCGCCCACCTGCGGATCAAGGAGAGCGATCGCCTGGAGGCGATGGCGACCGAGCTCAAGAAGCTCGGCGCCGATGCCCGCGAGGGGCGTGACAGCCTCTGGCTCCCCGGCCTCTGGGCGGCCGCCGCGCCACCGGACGACGTGGTCCACATCGATCCCCACGGCGACCACCGGATCGCCATGAGCTGCGCCCTGGTCGGCCTGCGCCGGCCGGGGGTGGTGATCGATCACCCCGAGGTGGTGGCGAAGTCGTATCCGGGATTCTGGCGGGATTTCTTGAAGATCGCCTGAAGGCCCTTGGCCGTTGGGGCCGCAGATCGCCCCAGGCAGTACCGCCGCAGTACCGAGATGGAAGGAATTCCGTCTTTCCGCTACAATTCCCGTCCCATGACCCTCTCCTCGGACACCCGCCGGGCGGCCGGTGTCGTGCATCCGTGTCTCGCGGCACCGGCGCGATCGATCGCGCTCGCCGAGGCGCGCCTGACCGATCGCCGCAAGGTGGCGGTGCTGCTGGAGGCGGCCGGACTGCTCTCTCTGCTCGACCGCGCCGGCTGGCGGCTCGCCGTGGAGTGGGACGCGGCGCGGATCGCGCCCACGGGAGAGCTGGTGATGGGGGCCGACGGTGCCGCGCCGGGGCGATCGTCGAGGCCCGCACAGGAGATCCTGCTCGGCCTCCTCCAACGGCTGTTCGGCGAAGGGGCGGCGGTCGGACCTGGAGAGGCGCGCCGTGCCATCCGGGAGCTGGCCGACCTCTGGCGCCAGGCTCCCGCGCCGGTCTCCGCGGACGAAGCGGTGGCGGCGATTCTGGAGGCGGCGCCCTTCCTCTGGGAGTGGCCGGATCTCGCCCTGGCCCGGCAGGCGCTCGCCGGCGAGATCGTCGGTGCCGAGGGGGCCGCCCGGCTCTGGGTCGCCGGACCGCGGTTCTTTCGCGGCCGCCTGACCGCCGCCGCCCCGACCCTGCGCGAGACCCGGGAGGTGCTGGGCGGACCGTTGGCGCGCACGCTCTGGGAGCGCGCGGAGGCGGGGACGCCCCGCGAGCTGGCCGCCGCGGGGCGCTGGCGGGCGGCCCTCGCGGCGTGGGAGCGCCAGCCTCCCGCGAGCGAGGCGGAGCGGATCGAGCGGGCGTCGACGCTGGCGGCCCTGGGGCGAGGGGAGGCGGCGCTGGACGCTCTCGCCGGTCTGAACACCCCGGCGGCCCGTGCGCTGGCCGCCCGCTGCCAGCTCGAGCTCGGCCGGCTAGGCGCGGCGCGCGCCACTCTGAAGGCTTTCGAGGAGGCGCCGCTGGCGCCGGCCGAGATCGCCGAGCTGGCGGAGATCGCCTCGCGGGTCTATGCGAGCCATGGCAAGCCCGGACGCGCCGGCTACTGGATCCGGCGGGCGCTGGACGAGACCGCCGGCTCGCCACGCGCCTCTCTCCTCGCCCGCCTCGCGGCGGCGGGGGCGGCCTGGGATCGTGGGGACGGCGCCGCGCTGGAGCGCTTTCTGGCGGCCTCTCGCGGTGCTCTGGACGACGCGGACCTCGCCTGGCGCTGGCACCAGCTCCGCGCTCTGCAGGCCGGCGGCGCGGGCGACCTCGAGGGTGCCGCGACGGCGGCGGCGCTCGCCGTTCGCGCCGGGCGGCGGCGGCTGACCCGGCGCCGGGCGGCGGGCCTCTGGAACGATCTCGGCTTCGCCCGCGCCGGCCGCGGCGACCTCGCCGGCGCCGAGCGCGCCTTCCTCCATGCCGCCCGGCTGGAGGCCGGCTGCGACGGGCCGCGCAAATCGACGCTCACCCTCTACAACCTCGCCGAGATCCGGGTCCGTCAGGGGCGGACGGCCGGCGTCCGCGAGATCGCCGCCCGCTCGGAAAGCGAAAACCGGCGTTCCGGCAACCTCCGCGGCCTCGCCCAGGACGCCGAGCTCTGGGCCCGCTACGAGCTGGCCCTGGGCCGTCCGGCGGCGGCTCTCGCCGTCTGCCGCGCCGCGCTCGAGGACCTCGGATGCCAGCGTCTCGTCTGGCGCGTTCCCGAGCTCCGGCTGCTCGCGGCCCGCGCCCTCGGCTGGCTCCGGGAACCGGAGGAGGCCGCCGCCGAGCTGGCGGATGTGCCGGCGGCGGCTCTCGCCGGGCTGGAGCCCGAGGAGCGCCCCGCCCTGCGGGCCCTGGCCGGTGATTCCGCTGGCGCTCGCCGGGAGGCCGCCGGTTCCCCCCTGGCGCCGCTCTGGGAGGTTCTCCTGACCGGCAGTCCGCCGCCGGCGCGGGACTGGGAGGCGCTGGCGGCGCTCGGTTCCTATCGGGCCGCGCGATTGATTTTCGATCTCGACCTCCTGCTCCCCGGCTCGGCGCCGGCGGTCTGGCGGCGGGAGGCGATCGCAACCTTTCGCAACCTCGGCGCGGTGGGTTTCGCCGAACGATTGGAAGCGCGCGATGGGGGTCCCTGGGCTGTGGTCGCTCTGATGCTTCAAAGCGTTTCGCAATCCGAGCCGGCCGGTGAACTATCGCCGTCGCCGGTCTTCGAGCCGGGCGGTGGCGAGAAGATCGTGGGAGAAAGTCCCGTTCTGCTCGCCGCGATCGATCGCATCGACCGTCTCGCTCCCGGCGGATTGCCGGTGTTGATCCTGGGCGAGAGCGGCACCGGCAAGGAGCTGGCGGCGCGACGCCTCCACCGCCGCAGCCCGCGGACGGGTCGCCCGTTCGTCGCCGTCAATTGTGCCGCTCTCTCCGAGACGCTGCTCCTTTCCGATCTGTTCGGTCACGTGCGCGGTGCATTCACCGGCGCCGACCGCGATCGCAAGGGCGTGTTCGAAAGCGCTCATGGCGGCACCGTTTTTCTCGACGAGATCGGCGATCTTCCGCTCGCCGCGCAAGGCCTGCTCCTGCGCGTGCTGCAAGAAGGGGAGATCCGCCGCTTGGGTGAGAGCGAGACGCGAAGGGTGGACGTTCGCGTGCTGGCGGCGACTCATCGCGATCTCGCCGGCATGATGGCGGAAGGGAGCTTCCGGCGCGATCTCTACTTTCGTCTGCGCGTCGGCTGCGTCGAAATGCCGCCGCTGCGCGATCGCGGCGATGATCTGTTACGAATCGCCGAGCGGATTCTCGATCGGCTGCGGCCGCCCGCGGGGCTCGCCCGCGAAGCGCGGACGCGGCTGCTGGCCTACCGCTGGCCGGGAAATATCCGCGAGCTGGAGAACGTGCTGTCGGTGGCCGCGGCGCTGGCCGGCGGCGGTGTGATCGCGCCCGAGCACCTCGAGCTTCCCGGCGCCGACGACGGGGTGCAGGGTTCCTATCATCAGCAGATCGACGCGCTGCGCCGGCGGCTCGTCGCCGCGGCGCTGGCCGAATGCGACGGCAATCATTCGCGCGTCGCCGGCCGCCTCGGCGTCTCGCGCCAGTCGGTTTCCTATCTCATCCGGCAGCTCGGGCTCGAAGCGAAACGCAAGCCACGTCGCGGTTAGCGGGAGCTTTCGCTGAAATTGCCGGTGGCGCCGCAGCTTTGAAATCGGTGAAGATTTCAGTGATCCGATGGCCCTTCACATCCCCCAATCTCCGGATTTGCTCCTTTTGAGGGGATTTTTCGCCGAAACTATTGACACGTCCGCTAATCTTTTTGATAATGAGCACGGTTTTTTTGACCGCGTCTTTATTCAGTCCTTTTTTCGATAGTCCACGAGGAGGCAGGAAACCACATGGCCGAAACCGATTCAGAGAAGCTCTATACCCTCTCAGACATTTCTTCGAAGACCGGCATCTCGATGCCCACCCTCCAGCGCTACAAGAAGATGTACCAGGACCGGATCCCCTCGGCGGGCCAGGGGCGCAAGCAGCGCTATCCCGAGAGCGCGCTGCCGGTTTTCGATGAGATCAAGAATGAAAATGCCGGCAAGCGGGGACGTCCGCGCAAGGATCCCTCGGCTCCCCGTCCGGAGCGTGCGGCCGCCAGCAAGCGCCGTCCGGGCCGTCCCGCCCGCGCCGCGAAGGCCGCTGCTGCCGCGGCTCCCGCCGCCGCGGAGCCGAAGCGCCGGGGCCGTCCTCCGGGTCGCGCCGCCGCGAAGGCCGCGGCTGTCGCGCCGCGTGGCGCCGCCGCGAAGCGCGCTCCGGGCCGTCCCAAGAAGGCCGCCGCCGCTGCCGTGCCGTCGGGTCGCCGTCCGGGCCGTCCGGCGAAGTCCGGCGGTCTGATGACGCTCACCCAGATCAGCGAGACGACGGGCATCTCCTATCCCACGCTCGTCCGCTACGTGCGGATGCACGCCGACAAGCTGCCGAGCGAGGGCAAGGGACGCGCTCGCCGTTTCTATCCGCAGGCGGTGGACGTGTTCCGTCAGCTCCGTTCTGAAAGCGGCCGCGGTGGCCGCAAGAAGGGGAGCGGCGCCGCGAAGAAGGCCGCGCCCGCCCGTGGCCGTATCGCGACGGCGTCGAACGAGCTGAGCGGCATGGTTTCGCAGCGCCTGAAGCAGCTCGAGAAGACGCAGCAGAGCCTCGAAAAGAAGTTCAAGGGGTTCGTCGACAGCCTGCAGAAGCTCTTCCGCTGATCGATCCGCTCCGTCCCTGCGGCGAAAACCCCGGCGGCCCTGCCGGGGTTTTTCGTTTTACAGCAGATGGTCCCAACCGATCGCGGGAAGATCCGAACGTTCCTTTCCGTTCACCAGCGCTACGCGCTTCCTCTTCGTGATCCTTCCAATCCGCCGCGCCTCCTTTGGCGGTGCGACGCCTTCCCGCAAGGTGAACAACAGCACGTAGTCCTCGCCGCCGCCGAGCGCGAGCGCGAGCGGATCGGCGCCGATCGCCGCGCAGAGATCGGCGAAACGATCGGCGAACGGCAACGCTCCAGCTTCTACGTCCGCTCCGACGCCGCTCGCCCGGCAGAGGCGGTGGAGATCGCGCGCCAGGCCATCCGAGACGTCCATCGCCGCGCCTTCCGCCGTCTGTTCGCCGAGCCAGCGTCCGAGCGCCAGTTGTGGCTCTGGCGCGAGATGGCGCCGCACGGCTCGCCGCGCGGCGGCGCGCAACGAAGAAGAAAAGGCTTCACCCGCCTCGCCACGTTCGATCAGCAACCTGCCCAGGGCCGATTCGCCGATCGTTCCACCCAGCCAGAGCGTATGTCCCGGCCGCGCGCCGTTTCGTTCGAGCCAGCGCGCGCCCGCCGCTTTTCTGCCCAGCAGGGTCAGGCTGGCGCTGAGCGCCGGGCCGCGCGCCAGATCGCCGCCGGCGAGCGTCAGCCCATGGCGCCGGCAGGCGGCGAGCAGCGCGGTGAAGAAACGCCGGTGATCGAATCCCGCGGGCGCCGCGAGCGCCAGGAAGGCATAGGCGGGCGAAGCTCCCATCGCCGCGAGATCGGAAAGGTTCACCGCCAGGAGGCGGCGCGCCACGATGGCGGGATCGAGAGCGGGTGGAAAATGGACGCCGGCGATCTGATGGTCGACCGTGACGGTGTAGGAGTCGGCCGGCAAAATCGCCGCGTCGTCGCCGATCAGCGCGCCGCCGGGCTGCCGGCGGAGACGGCGGCGGAGCCAATCGATCAGGGCGTCTTCGCCGCCCTCGATTGGGGCGGAAGGTTTCACACCGTGGCGGGCTGCGGCAGCTCGGCGGCGATCGCCACCGGCTCGCCGGTAGGCGTGACGTCGGGCTGCCGCTGATCGGCGTCGAGCAGCGCGAGCTTGAGCACTTCGTCCATGTGATCGACGAAATGGAAGCTGAGACCCTCGGTGATCGTCGTCGGGATGTCCGCGAGATCGCGCCGGTTGAGCTTGGGAACGATCACCTGCTGGATGCCGGCGAGCTTGGCGGCGAGCACCTTCTCCTTCAGGCCGCCGATCGGCAGCACGTCGCCGCGCAGGGTGATCTCGCCGGTCATCGCCAGCCGCCGGTTGATCGGTTTGCCGGTGAGCACGGAGAGGATCGCCGCGCCGATGGTGATGCCCGCCGACGGGCCGTCCTTGGGGATCGAGCCCGCCGGCACGTGGATGTGGAGATCGTGTTTGGCGAAGAAATCGTCGCCGATCCCGTGCGTGGCGGCATAGGCGCGCGCGAAGGAGAGCGCCGCCTGCGCCGATTCCTTCATCACGTCGCCGAGCTGGCCGGTGAGCAGAAGCAGCCCCTTGCCGGGCACCGCGACCACCTCGATGAACAGCAGGTCACCCCCCACCGCCGTCCAGGCGAGGCCTGTGGCAACGCCCACGCGGTCGCGGTTCAGCAGCTCTTCCGCGAAATGCTTGCGAGCGCCGAGGAACGTCTCGACCTGCGCCGGATCGATCACCATCCGTTCGACCTCGCCGCGCGCCACCTTCACCGCCACCTTGCGGCAGATCGCCGCGATCTCGCGCTCGAGATTGCGCAGCCCCGCCTCCTTGGTGTAGCCGGAGATCACGTCGCCGACCGCCGCGTCGCTGAACTCGATCTGCTCCTCGGTAAGACCGTTCTCCCGGGTCTGCTTGGGGATCAGGTGGAGACGGGCGATGCGCACCTTCTCCTCCTGCGTGTAGCCGGTGAGGCGGATCACTTCCATGCGGTCGAGGAACGCCGGCTGCACCGGCTCCAGCATGTTGGCGGTGGCGATGAACATCACCTTCGAGAGATCGTACGCGAGGCCCAGATAGTGATCGACGAAGCTGAAGTTCTGCTCCGGATCGAGCACCTCGAGCAGCGCGGAGGATGGATCGCCGCGGAAGTCGGCGCCGATCTTGTCGATCTCGTCGAGCACGAAGACCGGATTGCTCGTCCCCGCCTGGCGGATCCCCTGCACGATGCGGCCGGGGAGCGCGCCGACGTAGGTGCGGCGATGGCCGCGGATCTCGGCCTCGTCGCGCACGCCGCCGAGCGAGATGCGGACGAACTTGCGTCCCAGGGATCTCGCGATCGATCGCCCGAGCGAGGTCTTGCCGACGCCCGGCGGGCCGACGAAGCAGAGGATCGGGCCGCGGGTGTCCGGCTTCAGCTTGCGCACGGCGAGATATTCGAGGATGCGCTCCTTGATCTTTTCGAGATCGTAGTGATCCTCGTCGAGCACCTCCTGTGCGTGCGTGAGGTCGAGGTCGTCCTCCGAGACGTTGCTCCAGGGGAGCGCGGTCAACCAGTCGAGATAGGTGCGGATGATCTGCGTCTCGGCGCTCTCGGGATGGCTGCGCTCGAGGCGGCGGATCTGCCGCTCCAGCTCCTCGCGGGCCTCGTCGGTGAGCTGCTTGTCGTCGGCCTGCTTGCGATAGTTGGCGATCTCCTCGGCGAGCTCCTCGCCCTCGCCGAGCTCCTGCTGGATCGCCTTGAGCTGCTGGCGCAGGAAGTACTCGCGCTGGCTGCGGTCGATCTCGCCGCGCGCCTGCGAGGAGATCTCCTGCTGCAGGTTGAGCACCTGGATCTCGCGCGCCAGCAGATCGCTCACTCGCTTCAGGCGCTCGATCGGATCGATCGTCTCCAGCACCGATTGCGCCTCGCTGAGCTTGAGCTCCAGGTTGCTCGCCGCGAGATCGGCCAGCCGCCCCGGATCCTCCAGGTTGGCGGCGATCACCATCACCTCGGCCGAGATCCCCTTGCCGAGGGTGACGGCGCGGTCCATGCTCTCCTTGACGCTGCGCACCAGGGCCTCGATCTCCAGCGACCGCGCCGCCGGATCCGGCTCCTCGATGCGCTCGATCTTGGCCTGGAGATAAGGCTCCATCTGGCTGATGTGCTGCACGCGCGCCCGCGCCAACCCCTGGACCAGGATGCGGATGCGGCCGTCGGGCAGCTTGAGCATCCGCATGATCACCGCCGCCGTGCCCACCTCGAAGAGGTCGGCCTCGCCGGGGTTGTCGTTGGCGGAATCGCGCTGGGCGACCAGCATGATCACGCGGCTCTCGGAAAGCGCGCGGTCGACCGCCAGGACGCTCTTGTCCCGTCCCACCGAGAGCGGCAGGATGATGTACGGGAAGACGACGATGTCCTTGAGCGGCAGGACGGGGAGGACGTCGGGGATCTTGATCGCTTCGTCCTGCGGCTCTCCTGGCGGCTTACTCATCGGCGGGCTCCGGCTTGGCATCCAGGATCGTCAGCA
Organism: Thermoanaerobaculia bacterium; assembly: GCA_036271335.1. GTDB lineage: Bacteria > Acidobacteriota > Thermoanaerobaculia > Multivoradales > UBA5704 > DATARR01. The sequence continues at coordinate 10,016 of DATBAW010000424.1, read as the reverse complement.
GGCGAGCCTCCTGCCGTTTGTCCTGGATCTTGGGGAAATCGAGGATCAGCAGGCCGTCCCGCAGCGCCGCCGTCCCCTTGTGGGTGTTGACCGGCGACAGGATGTGGATCTCGCGGGTGAAGCGGCCGTGGCCGCGCTCCAGGCAGTGGAAGCGGATCCGCTCCTTGGGGGCGTCCGGCAGGGTGGTCGACTTGGTGCCGGAGATCACCACCCGCGTGCCCCGCACCTCGACCTTGAGGTCGGCGGCGGCGAAGCCGGGGACCTCGGCGAGGATCTGCACCACCGCCGGCGTCTCGACGACGTCGATCGCCGGCTGCCACTCGCCGAGCGGCGTGTCGCTGTCGCCGATCTGCGCCGCCTCCTGGAACAGGCGGTCGAGCTCGGCCTGGAAGCGGGAGATGAGGAAGAGGGATTCGTAGCGCGCGGCCATCGCGTCAACCTTCCCGGTCGGGAGCCGGCTTGAGCAGCGTCTTGACGACGTCCATGAAGGCGTCGATGTCCTCGAACCGGCGGTAGACCGAGGCGAAGCGGACGTAGGCGACCTGGTCGAGCTCGCGCAGGCGCTCCATGATGAAGGCGCCGATCTCGTGGGTCGAGATCTCGCGGTCCTCGCGCTCGTTGAGCATGGTCTCGGTCTGGTCGACGATCGACTCCAGCTTCTTGAGCGCGATCGGCCGCTTCTCGCACGCCTTGAGCAGGCCGCCGAGCAGCTTCTTGCGGCTGAACTCCTCGCGGGTGCCGTCGTGCTTGACGACCATGTAGGGGATGTCCTCGATCTGCTCGTAGGAGGTGAAGCGCCGGCCGCAGCTCAGGCACTCGCGGCGGCGGCGGATGGTCGCGCCGTCGCGGCTCTCCCGCGAATCGACCACCCGGTCGCGATTCTCCGAGCAGAAGGGGCACCTCATCGCGCCCCCCTCACTCCTTCGCGTTCAAGGCGATGTTGAGGCGCAGGAGGAGCTTCTCCAGACCCGCGGCGTCCTTGATGTCGACGGCCAGGTCGCGGACGGCGTCCATCACCCGGTGCTGGTCGTCCTCCACCTGGAAGCTGACCAGCACCCGCCTGGCGCGCAGGAAGTCGGCGCGGCGGAGCGTCAGCTCGATGTTGCGCGACAGCTCGCCGCGGCCGTTGCCGCTGGCCGCCGCGGCCGCCGACGGAGCAGGGGGGGCGACGGTGGGGCGCGGTCCGGTCTGAGTCGGGCGGGGCGGCGCGGTGGCCGGACCGGCGGCGGCCTCGCGGCGGAGCTTTTCGAGCTCGCCCAGCACGTCCATGGTCCGCCCCCTGGTGGCACCGGGCGGCGCCTTCGGCGGGGCCGTCGCGGCGGCAGCGGGTGGCGGCGCCGGCCTCAGCGGAGCGCCGGGTGGCGGCGCCGGCGGCGCGGCGGCGACCGGGCGGGGAGCCGCCTGAGGCGCCGGAGCCTGGGGCGGCGGCTGGATCGGCGGCATCTGCGGTATTTGAGGATGCGAGCCGGACAGCGGGGACGGCGGCGGCGCGGCCGGCCGGGGCGCCGCCGGCGGCACCGGCGCGGTCGCCGGCGCGCCAGCGGGGGGCGGGGGCGCTGCCGGCCTCGGCGCTCCGGGCACAGCCGGGGCGGCGGGGCGTTGCGCCGGCTCGCTGCGGCCGAGCCGCTTCTTGAGCGACATCAGGGTGAAGCGCGAGATTCCCTTGAGGGTCTCGAACACGCCCATCCCGGTCACCGCCGAGGCCTCGAAGAACGGCCAGTTGTGGCGGTTCAGCGCGGCGTTCATCTCGTCGGTGGAGCAGATGTCGCTGAGGTCGCGCTTGTTGAACTGGAGGACGAGCGGCAGGGTGTCCACCGCCAGCCCCATCTCGGTGAGGTTCTCCTCCAGGTTGCGGAACGACTCGACGTTGGTCTGCAGCATCGCCCGCTGGGAGTCGGCCACGAAGACGACGCCGTCCACCCCCTTCAGCACCAGCTTGCGGGTGGTGTTGTAGAAGACCTGGCCGGGCACCGTGTACAGCTGGATGCGGGTGTTGAAGCCGGCGATCGAGCCGACGTCGATCGGCAGCAGATCGAAGAAGAGGGTACGGTCGGTCTCGGTCTCCAGAGAGACCATCTCGCCGCGCGATTCCCCGACGGTGTGCTGATAGATGTAGTGGAGGTTGGTCGTCTTGCCACAGAGACCCGGGCCGTAATAAACGACCTTGGCCGCCATCTGCATCGTGCTGTAATTGAAGAAAACCATAGGGGTTGAGCGCAAGCCGAAATGGACATCGGAGCATAGCACCCGTTGCCGGGGGCGCGTCAATGACGCCGGCGGGGAGAGCGCTGGAGGCGGCGGCTCCTGCGCGAATCGGGGTCCTCGAACCGCGGTTTGCGGGTCCCGGACCACGGTTCGAGGATTCCGGACCGCGGTTTGAAGACCCGAAACCAGGGTGTGGACCTCGCAAACCGCGGTTTGCGGTCGTCGGACCGTGGTTTGGAGAGCTCGGACCGCGGTGCAGGCCTCTCGAACCGTGATCTGCGGTTGTCAGACCCCGATGTAGAGCTCTCGGATCGTGGTTTGCGGTTGCCAAACCGTGGTTTGGCTCTCTCGGATCGCGGTTTGGGGTTGTCAAACCGCGGGTTGGAGCTCTCAAAGTCCGGTTTGGATTCCTCAGACCGCGGTTTGGCTCCTCGCTTGAGCGGTCTAGGCGTTCCGCGAGCGTTCCAGCTCCGCCCGGAGCCGGGCCAACTCGGCTTCCGCGGCCCTCCGGCCGTCCGCCTCCCGCTTCACATCCTCCTCGGCGGCCTTCCGCGCGGCGGCTTCCCGAGTGAGCTGCTCCGTGATCTCGCTGGCGGTGAGCAGCCGTTCGCCGGTCTCTGCGTTGGTCACCAGGAGGGTGCGGCGGTCCTCCGCCACGCCGAACAGGAGACCCGTGGTTTCGGATCGGAGAGATCCATCGCCATCGGGCTCGATCCGCTGGTAACGTCCGTCGACTCCCAGGCGGTAGCCGGTCAGCAGGAGACGATCCTGGGTGAACCGCGCCGGCGGGTCGAAGATCAGGTATTCCGGAATCCCCGCCCGCTCGTAGATCGGGACCTTCTTCTCGTAGTCGTTGCGGCGGGTCGTCGCGTCCCTGGAGGAGACCACCTCGATCACGAGGCAGGGGCGGGTTCCCTCCCGCTCGACGTCGAAGCTGTCCCGGTTCTCCCGGCCACGGACGTTGGGGATGACGGCGACGTCCGGCGCGGGTCCCGGCAAGCCGGGAATCCGCCAGAGCATCTTCAGGTCGCCGATGACATAGACGTCCTTTTGCGCCGCGAAGTGACGCCTCAGGAGGTCGACCAGATACATCATCATGTCGAAGTGCTGATCGCCCTGGGTCACTTCGTCTCCGAGCTGGGGATCGAGAAGGTCGTCCGGCGTCAAGGGGATCTGCCGCAGCACGGCCTCGCCATTGGGCAGATGGACAGTGAGCCATCGCGATCCATAGAAGAACGGATCGTCGTCCAATCCTCCGGAGGCCGGCGGCTTGCGGGCAGGCTCAGACATGGAGCGAGTATAGGAAGATCGTCGGCTCATGGTCAAATCTCGCGTCTTTCAGCGACCCTCAGCCCTATTCCTCCCCCTCCTCCCGTCCCGTCTGATGCAGCGTCTCCGCCAGGAGAAAGATCGCCAGCGGCAGCTTTCCCGGGGTCAGGCTGCCGAGGGCCGCGAGATGGCGGCGGAGGGTCTCGCGGTCGTCGCGGGCCACCGGACCGGTGATGGCGGTGGCGAGCGGGCGATCCGCGTCGAGGGTGTGGCCGGCGGCGTTGAGGGCGCCGCGCGCGAGCTCCAGGTAGCCGCGCGTCACCTCCGCGGGCAGGCCGAGGCCGCCGGCGATCTCCGCGGCGGCGGCGAGCAGGGTCACCACGCCGCCCGCCGCCAGGGTGGCCGCGAAATGGTAGAGCGGCCGCGCTGAGGCCGGCACCTCGGCGGCGACCCCACCGAAGGCTTCAGCCAGCCGGAAGGCCAGCTCTTTGGCCTCCGGATCGCCGTCGACGGCGAAGAAGACGCTTTTTCCCTCGGCCGGATCGGGCAGGGCTTGAGGAAATGCCTTCAGCGGATGGAGCGAGCCGATTTTCGATCCCGCCGCCTGAAGGGGAGCCAACGCCGAAGCGTCCAGGCTCCCCGAGGTGTGGAGCGCCACTCGCGCCTGTGGCCGTCCGGCGAGCGCCGCCGCCACCTCGGCGATCGACCCGTCCCCCACGGCGATCAGCAGCAGGTTCTGGCCCGCCGTCGTGAGATCCGCCAGGGCCACCTGGGACGGTCCCCTCTCCCAGGCCGGTTCTCCGACGTGCCGTCCGCCGACCACCACCAGCTCGGCCCCGGCGGCCACCGCCCAGCGCGCCAGGCTCGACCCCACCCGGCCGGGGCCGGCGACGGAGAAGCGCAGGCCGGCGAGAGGTTTCGAGAACTTTGTACGCCGGGCGCTCACAGACGTTACAATAGCCCCGTTCACCGAGCCCGGCAAGGCAGAGAAGTGCCGTTTTATCAGTGGTTTGGGCGGATAGCCGCCTTGACATGGGAAGAGCCGGGAGGTATTCTGCGTTAGCACTCTCATGTCGAGAGTGCCAACTTTCACCGGACGCCACGGGAAGGACGCCAGGGACGGGCACGCCATGCCAGAGGTCAGAGACCAGGGAGGCCTGAGCGCGCGGGATCGCGAGATCCTGAAGGACGTCATCCTCACGTACATCCTGAACGCCGAGCCGGTCAGCTCGCGCTCGGTGGCGAAGCACAACTTCGGCCTCTCGGCGGCGACGATCCGCAACGTCATGGCCGACCTCGAGGAGTGGGGCTACCTGATGCAGCCGCACACCTCGGCGGGACGGGTGCCGACGGCGGCGGCCTACCATCTCTTCATCCAGTCGATGATGGAGGCGCGCGCGGTGCCGGCCAAGGAGCGCCGCTACATCCAGGACCACCTCAAGGGGAAGGCGGCGGACGCCGACCAGCTCCTGGGCACGGCGTCGCACCTGCTCTCCGAGCTCTCCAGTCAGGTCGGGATCGTGGTCGCGCCGGCGATCGGCGAGACGGTGCTCAAGGCGGTCGACTTCGTCCCCATCGCCGGCCGCAAGATCCTCTGCGTCGTGGTCTCCGCGACCGGGTTCATCGACAACAAGGTGATCGAGACCGAGGAGGAGATCTCCCGCGAGGAGCTGACGCGGATCTCCAACTACGTGACCGAGAACTTCGCCGGCCGCACGCTAGGGGAGATCCGCGAGCGGCTGCTGCGCCTGATGGTCGAGGAGAAGGCGCAGATGGACCGCGTGCTGGCGCGGACGATCGAGCTGGCGCAGGCCGGCCTGGCCGGCGGCGGCGCGCCCGGCGTGGTGGTGGACGGCACCTCGATGCTGCTCGCCAAGCCCGAGCTGGCCGACCTGGCGCGGGTGCGCCGGATGATCGAGGCGTTCGCCGACAAGGCGCGCCTGGTGCGCATCCTCAACCGGTGCATCCAGGGGGGCGGCGTGCGGGTGCTGATCGGCGAGGACTGCGATCTGACCTCGGAGCTGGAATTCAGCGTCGTCGCGGCTCCTTATGGTCACGGCGAGCGGCCGCTCGGCACCCTGGGGATCGTAGGCCCCTCGCGGATGGACTACTCGACAGTCATCCCGCTGGTCCATTTCCTGGGCGAGACGCTCAGCCGCGCGCTGGCCGACGCCTTCTCCGGCGAGCCGGAGCGGCGGCCGGAACGCAGATAGCCCTTTCGGAATCGAGCCCCGAACCGACGATTCTCTACCTTATCTATATAGAACCCGGACACGAGAGCGAGGACGGCGATGGCAGACGACAGGAAGAACGCGGGCGACGCCCCCGAGGTGGCGCTCGATCTGGACCAGGCGACGGATCTGGAGGCCGCCATGCGCGACGCGATGGCGGCGGTGGAAGGGGTGGAAGGAAAGCATGCCGGCGCCCGTGCCGACACCCCCGCGGCGGGCTCGCCCGACGAGCTGACGAAGCTGCGCCAGGAGAACGTCGAGCTGCGCGACCGCGCGGTCCGCACCCTGGCGGATTTCGACAACTTCCGCAAGCGCAGCGAGCGCGAGCGCCAGGAGTCCCGGCGCTACGCCCTGCTGGAGCCGATGCGTGAATTCCTGACCGTGGCGGACAACCTCGACCTGGCGCTGTCGGCCCAGGGGTCGGCCGACGACCTCAAGCGCGGCGTCGAGATGATCCACCGCCAGATGTCCGAGCTGCTCCGCCGCTTCGGCCTCGTCGAGGTGTCGGCGGTGGGCCAGCCGTTCGATCCCACCCTGCACGAGGCGGTGTCGCGCGAGGAGAGCCGGGAGGTCAAGGTGCCCACCGTCGCCGCCGAGCTGCGGCGCGGCTACAAGATGCACGACCGCCTGGTGCGCCCCTCGATGGTGAAGGTGGCGGTGCCGGCCGAAGCCGCCGCCGCCAGCTCGGAAGGCTCGCAGGGGCCGGCGGGCGGGGACGAGGGGCCGGCGCTGTAGGACACTGTCTGCCGAAATTGTAGGGGCGGCCCTGCGTGGCCGCCCTGGGTGGGGGAAATTCTCGATCTGTCCAGCCCCCACCCAGGGCGGCCACGCAGGGCCGCCCCTACGAAGACGCTTCGCGGAATTTCCTCTCGGACCACGTACAATAGGGCCAGTTTTCGTCTCTTAAGACTATGAGCAAGATCCTCGGCATCGACCTGGGCACGACGAACAGTTGCGCCGCGATCGTGGAGGCCACCGTCTCGGTGGTGCTGGCGAATCGCGAGGGGAGCCGTACGACGGCTTCGATCGTCGCCTTCTCGGAGGAGGGGGACCGCCTGGTCGGCCAGATCGCCAAGCGCCAGGCGATCACCAACCCGGAGAACACGGTCTACGCCGTCAAGCGGCTGATCGGCCGCAAGTTCCGCGACTCGCAGGTGGAGCGCGCGCGCGTCGTCCTTCCGTACAGCCTGGCCGAGGCGTCCAACGGCGACGTCAAGATCGAGATCCGCGACCGCCACTATAGCCCCGAGGAGATCTCGGCGCTGGTGCTGCGCGAGATCAAGGAGTTCGTCGAGGAGCAGCTGCAGGAGGAGGTGCGCGAGGCGGTGATCACCGTCCCCGCCTACTTCAACGACTCCCAGCGCCAAGCCACCAAGGACGCCGGCAAGATCGCCGGCCTCGACGTCGTCCGCATCCTCAACGAGCCCACCGCCGCCGCCCTCGCCTACGGTCTCGACCAGCCGAACGCCGCGCGGAGCGCCAGCACCATCGCCGTCTACGACTTGGGCGGCGGCACCTTCGACATCTCGATCCTCCAGCTCTCGCAGGGGATCTTCGAGGTGCGCTCGACCTCCGGCGACACCTACCTCGGCGGCGAGGACTTCGACCAGCGGATCATGGACTGGCTGATCGAGGGGTTCGGCGGCGAGACCGGCCTCGACCTGCGCGAGGATCGCATGGCCCTCCAGCGCCTGAAGGAGGCGGCCGAGCGCGCCAAGTGCGAGCTGTCGGCCACCGAGGAGACCACGATCAACCTGCCGTTCATCTCGGCCGACCGCACCGGGCCTCGCCATCTCGCCCGCTCGCTCACCCGGGGGCAGTTCGAGAACCTGGTGCGCGACCTCGTCGAGCGCACCGAGGGGCCCTGCCTCGACGCCCTCGCCGGCGCCGGCCTGCGCGCCGACGAGATCGACGAGGTGCTGCTGGTCGGCGGCCAGACCCGCACCCCCCTGGTCGCCCAGGCGGTCGAGCGGATCTTCGGCCGCAAGCCCAACCGCGAGATCAACCCCGACGAGGTGGTCGCCATGGGCGCCGCCATTCAGGGGGGCATCCTGCGCGGCGACATCAAGGACCTGGTGCTGCTCGACATCACCCCGCTCTCCCTCGGCGTCGAGACGCAGGGCGGGCTGTTCACCAAGCTGATCGAGCGCAACTCGACGATCCCGACCAAGAACACGCAGATCTTCACCACCGTGGTGGACAACCAGAGCACCGTCCAGATCAACGTCCTCCAGGGCGAGCGCCAGCTGGCCGCCGAGAACAAGTCGCTCGGCCGCTTCGAGCTGGTCGGCATCCCACCGGCGCCGCGCGGCGTGCCGCAGGTCGAGGTGACCTTCGCCATCGACTCCAACGGCATCGTCAACGTCTCGGCGCGCGACATGGCGACCAACCTCTCCCAGAGCATCCAGCTCAATCCCGCCGGCGGCCTCTCCGAGGGCGAGGTCCAGCGTCTCGTCGCCGAGGCCGACCGCAACTCGCAGGCCGATCTCGAGCGCCGCGAGATCCGCCAGCTCAAGAACCGCCTGGAGGGGCTGATCTACAGCAACGACCGGGTGTTCAATCAATTCCGCGACGTGGTCCAGGAGACCGACGTCCGGCGCATCCAGGAATCGCTGAGCCGCGGGCGGCAGGCGATCAACAACGAGCGGCGCGCCGATCTCGAGGCCGCGATCTACGATCTGAACACCGTCTCGCGCCTGCTCTCCGACGTCATGCTCACCCGCGCGACCGGGCTGGGCACGGACGGCATCGATTTCGGATCGCTCGGCAGTTAGAAGGGTTGGAAATGGCGAAACGCGATTATTACGAGGTATTGACGGTCACCAAGACCGCCTCCCAGCAGGAGATCAAGTCGGCGTACCGCAAGATCGCGGTGCGCGACCATCCGGATAAGAACCCCGGCGACAAAGAGGCCGAGGAGCGCTTCAAGGAGGCGGCCGAGGCCTACTCCGTCCTCTCCGACACCGACAAGAGGGCGCGCTACGACCGCTTCGGCCACCAGGGCGTGTCGGGCGCGGGAGCCGGCGGGTTCGATCCCACGATCTTCGCCGACTTTTCGGACATCCTCGGCGACCTCTTCGGCTTCGGCGGCGGCCGCCGTGGCGGCGGTCCCGCCGGCATGACCCGCGGCGCCGACCTGCGCTACGACCTCACGCTGACCTTCGAGGAGGCGGCCTTCGGCACCGAGACCGTGCTGAAGATTCCGCGCCTGGAGACCTGCCCCAAGTGCGAGGGGAACGGCAGCGCCAGCGGCGCTGCGCCGGCGGTCTGCAAGGACTGCGGCGGCCGTGGCCAGGTGCGCTACACGCAGGGCTTCTTCACCGTCGCCCGCACCTGTCCGACCTGCCAGGGCGAGGGGCGGGTGATCAGCGATCCCTGCACCGAGTGCCGCGGTGAGGGGCGGGTGGAGGAGGAGCGCTCGATCACCGTCAAGATCCCCGCCGGCGTCGACACCGGCGCCCGCCTCCGCCTCTCGGGCGAGGGCGAGCACGGCCGCCGCGGCGGTCCGGCCGGCGACCTCTACGTCGTGCTCCAGGTGCGGCCGCACAAGCAGTTCCGCCGCGACGGCTCGACCGTGATGTCGCGGGTGAAGATCAGCTACCCCCAGGCCGTGCTCGGCACCGCCATCGAGGTCGACACCCTGCACGGCAAATCGACTCTCGACGTCCCCGCCGGCACCCAGCACGGCCGCGACTTCCGCCTCCGCAGCCAGGGCATCGCCCGCCTCGACGGCGGCGGCAAGGGCGACCACGTGGTCACCGTGGAAGTCACGGTCCCCCAGCCGCGCGACCTCTCCGCCGAGGAGCTCCAGATCCTGCGCCGCCTCGCCGAGATCGGCGGGCACCCGGTGAAGGAGGACAAAGGAGTGATCGAGCGGGTGAAGAATTTGTTTGCGTAGGGTACCTCCCCCATGCGTCGGATCGGGTGGTGGATCGCCCCGAAGGGGCGGGCTTTGAAGAGCCTGGGGTTTCAACCCCAGGCGGGGGCGGCGGCGGAACGGGCCGGTTTGAGAGCACCCCGAAGGGGTGCCGGCATGTAGCCTGGGGCGTGAGCCCCAGGTGAGCGCACCCCGATGATTCAGAGCCCCGAAGGGGCGACGGCAAACGCGCACCGAAAACCGCCGCCACCCCCGCCTGGGGTTGAAACCCCAGGCTCTTCAGAGCCCGCCCCTCCAGGGCGATCCCCCGCCCAAACAGCAAAGATCTGGAACCAAGCCGCCATGCCCCATCTCCGCCGTATCTACCTCCTCCCTCCCGACCAAGAGGACGCCGCCGTCGCCCTCCTCTGGATGGCGGGCACGCTCGGTGTGCA
>DATBAW010000423.1:0-6676 GCA_036271335.1 Thermoanaerobaculia bacterium | reverse complement strand
GGCTTCTTCCAGCGCGCCCGCCCCAGCTCGACGCCGGAGTAGTAGTGCAGGAGGATCTCGCGGTAGGTGTGCCCGCGCTGCGCCATGCCGTAGGCCCCGACCTGGCACATGCCGACGCCGTGGCCGAAGCCGCGGCCGGTGAACAGCCAGCCGGGCTCCTGACCCTTGGGGGCCAGCCGCTTGGCGGTGAACAGGGTGTCCGGCACGTCGAGGGTCCAGCGCACGGCGAGGCCGTCGACCTCCATGGTCTTGCCGGCGTCGCCGTAGATCTTGATCTTGCCGACACGCCCCGAGACCCCGCGCGAGACGACGTCGAAGCTCTGGAAGCCGAGGCCCGGGAAGCGGGTGTTGACCTGGGTGGCGAGCTGCGAGTCGGTGCGGAAGCGGGTCCACGCGCTGTAGGGGCTGCTGCGGTCGAAGGCGACGCCGTCGAGGTCGATCTCCTGGGTGGCGGCGGCCAGCTGGTCCCCCTGCCAGAAGAGGGTCAGCAGGTCCCCCGGCACCATGGCGAGCGCTGAGCTGTAGAGGCCGTCCCCCTGGCGCCGGAAGGTGGCGAGGCCGGGGGGGAGGGTGTAGGTCTTGTCCGTCTTGCCGGAGCGCACGGTGAGCTGGCCGTCGGCGATGGAGAGGAAGGAGACCTCCTCGCGGCGCACCACGCGGGTCAGCTCGGCGAGCGCCAGCAGCGTGCGCTCGATCTCCCCTTCCGAGAGCGGCTGGTCGAGCGGACCGCTGACCAGGCCGCTGCGCATGAGGTAGGCCGCCTGCCGGCGCTCCTCCGGGCTCCAGTCGGGGGGCGGATTGCTCAGCAGATACTGGACGTCCTCCGGCGCCAGGAAAAGGCGGGCGTCGAGGGCGAGGTCGAAGGCGGAGGCGATGTAGCGCTGCACCTCGCGGCGGTCGAGCCCGGCGAGGCGCTCGCGCGGCGCCGGGAGGCCGGAGAGCAGCGCGAGATGCTCCAGGCGGGCGCGCAGGGACTCGACGGCCGGCACGTCGGCCGGGGGCGGCAGCAGGCGGCGGGTGAAGCCGGCCGGGAAGGTGGCGCCCGGCGTCAGCTCGCCGTCGATGTGGGCCACCCCCGCCTCCATGCAGGGAACCGCCTTCAGGTAAGGCTCGTTCTGCAGCGGGAACATGACGTTGACGTCCTCGGTGTGGCCGCCGCAGGTCGAGCTGTAGAGGGCGTTCACCAGCTCGCCCTTGTAGAGCAGGACCTGGCCGGCGGTCTCCGCCACCGCCTGGTCGGACAACGGATGCTCGACGGTCATGCCGCCGTAGACCTGGCAGCGCGGGGTGGCGCAGATGTCGTACCCCTCGCGGGCGAACTCGCCCATGTTGCGCAGGGTGTAGGTGCGGGCCGCCACCGCCTGGGCCTTGAGCGCCTCGAGCTGGTTGTAGAGCTCGGGCCCCATCTCGCTCGGCACCACGCCGCGCAGGTAGTCCTCCACCGGCAGCTCGTTGATCAGGTTGAGCGAGCCGCGGTCGTTCAGATAGACCAGCATCCGCCCGCGGTAGCGCTTGCCGCGCACCCGCACGCTGGGCCCGTCGACCGGCGCCACCGACAGCCAGCGGCCGGTATAGACCTGCGCGCTCCCCCCCTGGGTGATGCGGATCGCGGGGGTGGTGACGGCGGCCCCCTCGTTGACCACGAAGGCGCCGGTGACGCCCACCGCGCCCAGGCGTCGCGAGTCGGCTTCGGCGGCCTCGCGGGTGGAATAGCGGCCGATGCGGACGCGGTAGAGGTCGATGCCGGCGTCGAAGAAGGCCTCGCCGGGCTCGCCCGAGACCCGCTCCAGCTCTTTGGCGAGATCCTGCGCCTGCCGCTCGTCGCGCAGCGCCGCCACCTGGAGGCGGTAGTAGCCGCCCTGGGCGGTGGCGGCGGCGGGCTCGACCTTGAGCGCCGCGGTCGCCGGCAGTGCCTGACGCTCGACGGCGGCGTCCAGCGCCTCTTCGCAGCAGGGGAAGGTCACGGACTCGAGGTCGCTCGCCAGCCCCACCTTGACCAGCAGCGGCTCCGCCGCTCCCGCGGACGGTTGGCCCGGCGCCGGGCTCGGCGCTTCGGGCTGCGCCGGCAAAGGCTCGCGCGGCGTCACCGGCTTCGGCGCCGGCTGCGCGGGGGCCTGGGTCGCGGGCGGCGCCTGCGGGCGAGCCTTCTGAGCCGGTTTGGCGGCCGTCGCCTTGGGGGCCGCCTTGGGAGCCGTAACCGGGGGCTTCCTCGGCGCGCAGCCGGCGACCGGCAGCAGGAGGACGGCGACGGCGAGCAGGAGCTTCGATCTCACGCGGTCTGCACCTCGGGGTTACGGCGGATCTCGGGGAGCGACTCGCTGCGGACCAGAGCCACCAGGGCGCCGGCGAAGAGGGTCACCAGCAGGTTGTCCGGCAGGCTCGCCAGGAGGACGAGGAGGAAACGGACCAGCGCCCGTACACCCGGCGCGCCGGCGAGCAGGGCGTCGGCCGCGGTCGACAGCGGCAGGAAGAGTGCGGCGAGGGCCAGGAGGGCCGCGGCGATCAGCACGAAGAGAGCGGTCACCGCGCCCAGGCGGCGGCCGAGGATGCCGAGCCCGCGGCGCCAGGCGCTCCGCACGCCGGAGCCCTCGCGCGCCAGATCGGCCTGCGCGAGATGAAAGCCGAGTCCGGCGACGAGGGCCAGGAACCCCACCGGCAACACGCCGCCGAGGACGATGGCGAGGGCCGCCGGGCTCCCCCACTCGCCGTTCCCCGCCGCCGCGAAGCCCAGCCAGAGCAGCGCCACGCCGCTCAGGGCCAGGAGCAGAATCCCGAAGAGGAGGGCGACCCCGAAGTAGCGCCAGACGTAGCGCCCACCCCAGCCGCGGAAATCACGCAGGGTGAAGGTGCGGAAGAACTCGCGCTGGCGCCGCGCGCCAGGGAGGGCCTGGCGGTCGGCGGCGGCGAGCACGCCATAGGTCCCCGCCTGGAAGAAGCAGTAGACCAGCAGAGACGCCAGCCAGACCGCCGTCAGGGCGGCCAGGGCGAGCAGCAGCGCCGGCGAGAGATCCCCGAGGGCGCGCAGCCAGGACCCGCGCCCCAGGCTCGCCAGGTTGACGCCCAGGATCAGCAGCGCGAGGAGGGCGCCGAAGGCTGATAGCGCCAGCATCCCGAACGCCTGCAGCCACTGGAGGAGCACCAGCTCCCAGTTCGCCGAGAGGTTCGTCCAGCCGCGGCGCAGGCAGCCGAGTGTCGACAGCCTCATCGCAGGTGCGCCCCGTGCACCGCGTGCTCGCGCCGGAAGTCCTCGACCGCGTCGAGCACCACCGGCTGGGCCATCTCGTGGAGGCGGCTGACGAGCATCGCGGGGAGACGGGAGGAGAGGAGCACGGTCTCGTCGAACGCCGGCGAGCCCTCGGGATCGCGGCCGCGATCGAGCGTCGCGGGGCGCTTCGCACCCGCCTTCGGCGCCGCGGCGACCGGCAGGTCGAGACGGTAGTTGGTGGTGAACAGCGTCGGCAGCCGGCGGGTATAGCGGGTGTTGATGATCAGGTAGAGGACGTCGCGCACCCAGGGGGTCGGCTGCTGGGCGCCCAGTTCGTCGAGGACCAGCAACTCGGCGTTGTTGAGCGGATCGAGGACCTGCCGCTTCGACTCCGGCGAGTTGGGGTCGAACGTGGACTGGATCTGGTGGATCAGCGAGGTGAACTCGACAAACAGGCCATGGACCCGGAAGCGCTCGATCAGGAGGCGCAGGACGCCCACGGCGAGGTGGGTCTTGCCGGTGCCGGGAGGGCCCACGAGCAGGAGCCCGGACTGCCGGAAGGCGCCGTCCTCCTGGACGAACTCCTCGACGTAGCGCTCGGCGGCGGCGCGGGCGTTCATCAGCTGCGCCCGCTCGCGCGGCGCGCCGCCCGAGGTCTGGTACGTGGAGATCTTGCAGTTCTGGTAGCGCGCCGGAATGCCCGCCGCGGTCAGCAGACGGGGGATGACGTCGCGCTCGCGGCAGCCGCAGGCGCGGGCGGTGCCGGCGCCGCCGTCCGCCACGACGACCCACCCCCGCCCCCCACAGTCCGGGCAGGGATCGACGCGCGCTTCTGAGGCCGGCATGCGGGAAATCGTAGCATGGGGGATGGCGGTGAGGATGTAGGGGCGCAGCATGCTGCGCCCGTCAACTTCCCGACCCAGGTGACCCTGAGCACGGCGCAAGGCTGACGGGCGCAGCATGCTGCGCCCCTACGAAAAAGAAAGGGAGACAGACAGGAAACCGGTCAGCGCAGCTTGCTCAACGGCCCGCCGTGGAGCCGCACCAGGGCGTGCTGGCGCTCGGGATCGCCGCGGCGCTCCTCGGCCATCCGCTTGACGAACTCGAGCAGGCGGTCCACCTCGCCCTGCATCTTCTCCATCTGCTCGCGCATGTGGAGGATCACCTCGACGCCCGCGAGGTTGACCCCGAGGTCGCGGGTCAGGGTGAGGATGATCTCCAGGCGGCGGATCGCCTCCTCGTCGTAGAGGCGGGTGTTGCCGGCGCTGCGGGCCGGCTTGATCAGCCCCTCGCGCTCATAGAGGCGGAGCGTCTGGGGGTGGATGGCGTACTTCTCGGCCACGACGCTGATCATCACGAACTTCTGATCGGGCTTGCGGCGCCGGGTGCTGTTCATCGGCCTGCCTCCTCGGAGATCTCGACCTGCACGCCGCCGGTCTTCCGCTTGGGGAGATGGACGCGCAGGACACCCGCCTCGAAAGCGGCGACGATGGCGTCGACCTCGACGGGCTCCCCCAGGTCGAAGGTGCGGCGGAAAGGGCCGTAGCTCCGCTCCATGCGGAGGAAGTTACGGCTCTCGCCGAGCGTCTGCCGGCGTCCGGAGAGCTCCAGACGCCGGTCCCGCACCTGCAGTTGAATATCGTCACGCCGCACGCCGGGCAGCTCGGCGAAGAGAAGGTAGGCGTCCTCGGTCTCGAGGACGTCGACGGCGGGGGACCAGGTGCCCGGCAGGCCCCCCTCGTACTCCGAGGTGAGCAGCGCCTGCTCGAAGAGGCTGTTGATGCGATCCTGGATGCGGGTCAGCTCTTCGAGGTAGATCTTCTTGAGCGGCGCCATAGCTCACCTTTCTCTTATTTCTCGACGGTACTTCTCGACGGCTTACTTCTCGACGTATTCGGCGTCGATCACCTCGTCGGAGGCGCCGGACGACGCGGCCGCGCCGCCACCCGGGCCACCGGCCGTCGGACCGCCGGCGCTCTGCTGCTGGTACATCATCTCGGCCAGCTTGTGCGAGGCCTTGGACAGGCGCTCGGCGGCCGCTTCCATCTCGGCGGCCGAGGGCTCGCCCTCCAACGCCTTCTTGGCCTCGGCGAGCGCCCGCTCGAGCTCGCCCTTCTCGTCCGGACCGAGCTTCTCCTTGTGCTCGTCGTAGGTCTTCTCGGTCGAGTAGATCAGGCTGTCGAGCTTGTTGCGCGCCTCCACCTGCTGGCGGCGCTCCTTGTCGTCGGCGCTGTGCGACTCGGCGTCCTTGACCATCCGCTCGATGTCGCTGTCGTTGAGGCCGCTCGACGCCGAGATGGTGATCTTCTGCTCCTTGCCGGTGCCGAGGTCCTTCGCCGAGACGTGGACGATGCCGTTGGCGTCGATGTCGAACGCCACCTCGACCTGCGGCACGCCGCGCGGCGCCGAGGGGATGCCCACCAGGTGGAACTTGCCGAGCGTGCGGTTGTCCCGCGCCATCTCGCGCTCGCCCTGGAAGACGTGCACCTCCACCGAGGTCTGGTTGTCCGCCGCGGTCGAGAAGATCTCGCTCTTGCGCGTCGGGATGGTGGTGTTGCGCTCGATCAGCTTGGTGGCCACGCCGCCGAGCGTCTCGATGCCGAGCGACAGCGGGGTGACGTCGAGCAGCAGCACGTCCTTGACGTCGCCCTTGATCACGGCAGCCTGCACCGCCGCGCCCAGGGCCACGACCTCGTCCGGATTGACGGTCATGTTGGGGTCCTTGCCGCCGGTCAGCCGCCGGACCAGGCTCTGCACGGCGGGGATCCGGGTGGACCCGCCGACCAGGATCACCTCGTCGAGGTCGGCGTCCGTCAGCCGGGCGTCGGCCAGGACCTGCCTCACCGGGCCGGTGGTCCGCTCCACCAGGTCCGCGGTGATCTGCTCGAACGTCGAGCGCATCAGCGTGGTGTTGAGGTGCTTGGGCCCGGACGCGTCGGCCGTGATGAACGGCAGGCTAACGGTGGTCTGGGTCACCGAGGACAGCTCGACCTTGGCCTTCTCGGCCGCCTCGAACAGGCGTTGCAGAGCCTGTGGGTCGGTCCGCAGATCGATGCCGTTGTCCCGCTGGAACTCGTCGGCCAGGTGGTCGACGATGCGGCGGTCGAAGTCATCCCCACCGAGGTGCGTGTCGCCCGCGGTGGCCCGGACCTCGACCACGCCTTCCCCGATGTCGAGGATGCTGACGTCAAAGGTCCCGCCCCCCAGGTCGTACACCAGGACGGTCTCGTTGCTCTTCTTGTCCAGCCCATAGGCGAGGGCCGCCGCAGTGGGCTCGTTGATGATGCGGAGCACCTCGAGGCCGGCGATGCGCCCGGCGTCCCTGGTCGCCTGCCGCTGGGCGTCGTTGAAGTAGGCCGGCACGGTGATGACCGCCTCGGTGATCCTTTCGCCGAGGAACTTCGAGGCGTCCTCGGTGAGCTTGCGCAGCACCAGGGCGGAGATCTCCTCCGGCGCGTACATCCGGCCCAT
>DATBAW010000422.1:0-3495 GCA_036271335.1 Thermoanaerobaculia bacterium | reverse complement strand
CACATGCCTACAGATCTTGTCGGTCTCGGTCTTCGAGAAAACCGAGATTTCATGCGCCTTGCAGCTCGAACGATCCCAGCGAGAAGTAGGCACCGCCGCTAACCAACTGATTCTGTTCGACTTCTAACCGGACACTACTGGGGAACTCCTTTCCTTGAATCGCCCGGCCTTGTCCGGTGGCCGGCGCCGGAAGAGTCTATCAAGACTTGCGGCTCGGGCTCGGGCGTCGCTGGCCCGCTCTAGTCGGCGCGGATGGCCGTCAGCGGATCGATTCTCGCGGCGCGGCGGGCCGGCAGGTAGCCGGCGAGAGCGGCCACGGCGGTCAGGATCGCGACCATCCCCAGATACGTGGCCGGGTCGGCGGGGGTGACGCCGAAGAGGAGGCTTCCGAGGGTGCGCGCGAGGAGCCAGGAGGCGGCGAGGCCGAGGAGCAGGCCGATTCCGGCGAGGCCGAGGGTCTGGAGCAGGACGCGCCCCTGGAGCTCGCGGGCGGTGGCGCCGAGCGCCATGCGAATGCCGAATTCCCGCGTGCGCTGTTTGACCGCGTAGGAGATCACCGCGTAGATGCCGAGGGACGCCAGGAGCAGGGCGAAGGCGGAGAAACCGGCGAGCAGGATCACCACGAATCGGCGGGGGGAGACCGCCTGGTCCACGATCTCCTGCAAGGGGCGGAATTCGCCGGCGGGCAGGCTCGGCTCGACGGGAAGCAGCGCGGCGCGGACGGTCGAGGCCAGCACCGCGGGAGGGAGCGAGGTCCGGAGCACCAGGTCGACGGCGGAATAGGAGTTGCTCTGGCGGAGGGGCAGGTACATCTCGGCGCCGGCTTCCTTTTCGAGAGCGAGATGGCGCACGTCGCCGACGACGCCGATCACGCGGCGCGGGCCGTCGACCAGCCTGGCCCGCTGTCCGACGGCATCCTGGCCGGGCCAGAGCTTGCGCGCCAGTGTTTCGTTGATCAGGATGACGTTCTCGCTGAACGGGCGGTCCGCCATCGTGAAGTCGCGTCCGGCGCGCAGCGAAATTCCCAGGGCTTTCAGGTAGCCGGGGCTGACGACGCGGACATAGGCCTGAGGCCTCTCCCCCCGCGCATACACCCGCTCATCGGCGCCGACCGACCAGCTCCGGTTGCCGTCGAGCGGCAGCACGTCGGTCAGCCCGGCGGTCTCGACTCCCGGCACGGCCGCCACGCGGCGGAGCACCTCGTCGAAGTACGCGTTCCGTTTCTCCTGCGTGGAATAGCGCTCGCTGGGGTCGACGCGGACCGCGGCGGCCCGCTCCGGCTGGAACCCCAGGTCGACGCTGAGCACACTGAGGAAGCTGCGGATCAGCAGTCCCGCGCAGACCAGGAGCACGCAGGCGAGAGCGACCTCGGAGACCACGAGGCCGCCGCGGATCCAGGAGAGGCCGCGGCCGCCGGTCGAGCCGCGGGCGCCATCCCGCAGGGAATCGTGGACGGCGAGGGAAGGCACTCGCAGCGCCGGCGCCAGGCCGAAGACGAGCCCGGTCAGCACCGCGACCAGCAGGGTGAAGGCGAGCGCCACCCGGTCCACCTGCACGCTGCCGAGCAGCGGAATGCTGAAGACGCTCAGGCGCGACAGGACGTGCGTCGCCGTCACGGCGAGCAGCAGGCCGAGCGCGGCGCCGCAGCCGCAGAGGGCGAGGCTTTCGGTGAGCAGCTGGCGGATCAGCCTCCCGCGCCCGGCGCCGAGCGCCGCGCGCACGGCCATCTCTTTCTGCCGCGTCGCCGCGCGGGCCAGCAATAAATTCGAGAGGTTGGCGCAGACGATGAGCATCACCACGCCGACGGCGCAGATCAGCACCAGGAGGGCGGGGCGGATCGGACCGCGGACGTGCTCCTCGAGCGCGCTCATCCGGGGTTCGAAACCATTCCAATCGGTGTGCTGGCGGCGGACCGGATCAATCAGAACCGTGCTCTCCGCCTGCGCGCCCTGGACGGTGGCCCCCGGCTTCAGGCGCCCGATGATCGCGAGGGTGTCCCCCCAGCGATTGGTTGCCATCGTCAGGGGAAAGGGCAGATAGACGTCGACGCGGGTGCCGGGAGCCAGCACGGCGGCGAAATCGAAGGAGGCCGGCAGCACGCCGACCACGGTCACCGGCCGCTCGTTGAGCGTGATCGCCCGGCCGACGATGTTCGGATCGGCCGCGAAACGCTGCTTCCAGAAACGGTTGCCGAGAATCACCGAGCGCGGCTCGGAGGCCGGCCCCTCGTCGGCGGTGAACTCTCTGCCCAGCAGCGGCCGGACGCCGAGCACCGAAAAAAAGTTGGTGGCGACGGGCACCGCGTTCAACCGCTCCGGCTCGCCGTCGCCGGTGAGCTTGAGGTCCCCGACGCCATAGAACGCGTTGTAGGCCGCGAAACCGGAAAAGGACGCGGCGCTCTCCTGCATCGCCAGCAGGTAGCCGACCTGCACGGTGCGGCTGGAGCGCCCTTCCGCGGTGCCGTTCTGGATCCACACCAGCCGGCCGGGATCCCGGAACGGCAGCGGCCGCAGGAGAACCTCGTGGGTGACGCTGAAGATCGTCGAGGCGGCGCCGATGCCGCAGGCGAGGATGAGGATGGCGAAGGTGGTGAACCCGGCGTCCCGACGCAGGGTGCGGAAGGCGTACCGCAGGTCTTGCAACACGCTTTCGAGGGCGGGCAGGCCGCGCGCGTCGCGATGCTTCTGCCGGGTCGATTCCAGGCCGCCGAGCCGGAGGATGGCCGCGCGGCGCGCCTGTTCGGGGGTCATGCCGCCGCGGACGTTGTCCTCGGCGAGCATCTCGAGATGCGATTCGAGCTCCTGGTCGAAGTCGCGGTCGAGGTCGCCGACCCGGAAGAAGGCGCGAGTCCGCGCGGTCGTTTCCCGCAGCAAGGTCAGCATGGGCTACCTCCGGGGATCGAGTTGCAGCAGCCGTCCGATGACGCCGGAGATCCGCTGCCAGTTCTCGGTCTCGGCCACGAGCTGCTTCCGCCCGGCCTTCGAAAGGTCGTAGAACTTCGCCTTGCGATTGTTTTCCGAGGTGCCCCACTCCGCCTGGATCCACCCTTTTTGCAGCAGGCGGACGAGGCAGAGATAAATGGTGCCCTGATTGATCTGCAACGCCTCCTCGCTGAGCTGCTCGATGCGCCGCGCGATGCCGTAGCCGTGCATCGGCCCCATGGCGTCCAGCGTCTTGAGCACCATCAGATCGAGGGTGCCCTGAAGGATGTCCGACTTGTTGTCTGCCTTGCCGTCCGCCTTGCTCTCCGCCATCATCGCCTCCTGTGCGCTGCCCAGAGGAGAGACTCGCAGACGTCCTGTGGGATGTCAAGAGGAGGGAGGCGTTGGTGGCCTGCGACCTCACCCTCGGTCCCTCTCCTAAAGGAGAGGGAGGGCCCAACGGGGGCCGCCTCGCAGTCGTCCCCCTTCTCCTCTAGGAGAAGGGGATAGGGGATGAGGTCGCAGGCCACGGACGCCGATCGAGCTGCCGCTACTTCTCCGTCCCCGCCGCAGC
>DATBAW010000421.1:0-1908 GCA_036271335.1 Thermoanaerobaculia bacterium | reverse complement strand
AGGGGAGGCCACCGAAGAAGTTCTGGCCGTTGGCGCCGGATCTCGCCGTCGAGGTCGTCTCTCCGAGCGAGAGGGCGGAGCCGGTTCAGGAGCGAGTCCGCGACTGGTTCGCCGCCGGAGCCCGGGCCGTCTGGATGCTGTTCCCCGCGACCGCCTCGGTCCACGCCTACCGTTCCCCTTCCGACGTCCGCATCCTTCAGCGCGGCGATCTCCTCGCCGGCGACGGCGACCTCCTTCCTGGCTTCTCCTGTCCGATTGCCGACCTGTTCCGGTAAGCGGTCAGCGCACCTCTTCCGCACGCAGACACCGCCGCCCGATTTGACCGCGAGCCGGTCGCATTTGTCCGCAACATGCCACCAAGTATCGGTCAATCCGGGATGATTCGCCGGCAAATCTTCTGGACTCGCCGGCAACTGTCTGCTATCGTTCGTTAGCCGGAGCCGATTCGCCGGTAAATGGTTCAGGCCGACGGCTAGCCTGTTCCATTCGTCCGCAAGTGATGCCCATTTACCGGTGAGCCAGCTCCATTTGCCGGCAAACCGGACCAGGGCGGCCGCAAGCCACTCCCGGCGGAGGCCGCGAAATGATCGCGGAGCCTCGATTTTCAGGTCGGGGCTTCGCGCGAGGAGAGGAGCCATGGATTCGAAACCGTCGGTGACCGAGATGTTGGCCCGGCTGGACGAGCAGATCGCTCACCACGCCGAGCGCGAGGCTTTCCACGCCGGCCACGAGGCGTTCCACCGCGACCAACGGAGCACCTACGCGGCGGAACTGGAGCGGCTCACCCGCACTCGGGACTCGCTGAAGGCCGCGGCCGAGGCGGCGGAGGAGCTGACGGCTCGCGCCGTGCCGAAGGTCGCCGCCGCGCCGCCACCGCCGGAGATCCCCGACATGGGCCAGCGCTTCCGTCTGGCGCGGCTGGTCGAGATCGTGGTGGAGCGCAAGGCGCCGCACGAGCGCTTCGGCCCCAAGGTCATCGCCGCCGAGGTGAACCAGACCTTCGGCGACCGCCTCCGCCGCCGCTTCGACGAGCGCCAGGCCTCGGTCGCCCTCGCCTGGCTCGCCCGTCGCGGCCGGATCGTCCGCCACGAAAAGGGCAAGCCCTTCCACGAATCGCAGTACGCGCGGCGGGGGTGACGCGGGGCCACATCGATGTCCCGCCCATGATCCATTCCTCGATTCGCGCGCTGCTCAGCGTCTGCATGATCGTGGTCGTGTTCGCCGTCCTGTTTGCCGGCTCCGTATTCGTGGCGGCGTTCCTGCCTCATAGCTTCGGCCGGATGGATCGGCCGCTCATCCCAGCGCTCGCGGGGGCAACGATTTTCATTCCAGCGCTCGGTTGTCTCTTCCTGGGACGTGCCTTGAAGCGTCGCGGCTGGCTGGACGCGCTCTGGCCGCCGCGCACCTGGGCTCATCGCGCGGCGGTTGCGGTCCTCGTCGCCGGATATGTCTTGACGGCAGCTCTGGGCGGACCCGCGGTGCAGACCGCGAGCACTTCCTGGGAAATCTCCGAGTACAAGCGGTTGAAGGCAATGAAATCTCCTCTCGTAGGAGACAAGCATCCCTACATCGCCACCTATGCCGCGCTTCCCTTGGCGCCGGGCCTGATCCTGACGTACCAGGAATACCAATTGGATGGATTGTATGGATTCGGTGGATACCGGCTTTATTTCTGGTATGGCGCTGGTGTCAAAACCCTGACGGAGCTTCCCATGTGGCTTTCGTAGCCTGTCCGGAGGCCTCCCGTCGAGCCAAGCGCTCCCAGAGTGCCTGCGTTACGGTTCCGTCTGCGGGCACCCTATGCACTTTCCACCGTCCCCCCGTGCCGGACCGCCTCCAGCCGGCCGGCCAGCTCGCGCACCATCGCCGCCGTAACCTCCGTGCGCTGGGCCGCCTCCTGAAAGAGGA
>DATBAW010000420.1:0-41083 GCA_036271335.1 Thermoanaerobaculia bacterium | reverse complement strand
CGAAGGAGGGCTGGCCGAGGGGTGCTTTCCTGGCGCCTCGTCTCCGTACGGACCCAATGCAACAGTTGTACCGACTTCATCTGATCCCCGGGAGCCGGGCAGGCCCCCCGGCGGCGCGCGGGCGAAGATCCCCTCCCGAAGAAGCCGGGAAGGCTGGCGAACGGAATCTTTGGGTGAAACCGCCGTTTCGTTCTGGCCATGAGGCGGGGCGGAATCCTAGAGGAAAACCGCGGTGGATGACAACTACGGACGGCGATCCGGGGAAAATCAGGCGGAAGGACGCTGTTCGGTGGATTCAGGCAAAGCCCTCCGGACCAAGGTCGAGGACGAGGAGGCCCTCCTCAGGGTCCGCCGCGAAAGAAGCGATCCGGTCGTAGCTTCGCTGAATCAGCTCGCCGATCACCCGCACGTCGGCGTTGCCTACCGAGAGCCAGACGACTTTCGGAGGCGGTCCCTTCAAGAAGCTGATCTGCCGGAAGTCGTTATCCTTCGAAATGATGATGAAACGATGAGTCTCGGCATAGTCCCAGACCGTCTCGTCGGCTCGGCCCCGCAGTCCGACGAAGTCCACATGTCGACTGTCCGGGAAGAGCGATGAAAGCCTGCGCACGAGGCGCGGGCTCAGATTCTCGTCGAAGAGGAGCTTCACGCCGCGGGGGAGATGGCGAGGCGCCGCTCGCGAGCGGCGGCGAAAGCCAGGCAGGCCCGGATGTGCTCTGGACGAAGGCTGGGGAAGTCTTCGAGGATCTGGGCTTCCGTCATGCCGCCGGCGAGGTATTCGAGAACGTCGTAGACGGTGATCCGGGTCCCCTCGATACAGGGTTTGCCGCTACGGACCCCAGGAGTGATGGTGATGTGCTGTTCGAAGCCCACGGGTTGAGAGTACCCCCAGGCTTCATCGGGCCGCAAGGGCTTCTTCGCCTCAGGGCCCAATCCGCTTCCGTTGACCCCTCCCCCCCGCCGTGTCAGACTCCCCGCCGCGCTGTCACGAATCCACGCACGCGGGCCGGCCGGCAGGGCTCGCAGGGGAGGAAAACCCTTGCTCCAAGGCATCTTCCGCACCAAGTCGCTGAATGCGATCCTGGCCTCCACCGAGAACCCGGAATCCCAGCTGAAGCGCTCTCTCGGCGCCTTCCAGCTCACCCTGCTCGGCGTCGGCGCGATCATCGGCGCCGGCATCTTCTCGACCGTCGGCACCGCCGCGGCGGGCGGCGCCGAGCACCCCGGGGCCGGGCCGGCCATCGTCCTCTCGTTCATCCTCACCGCCATCACCTGCGGCTTCGCGGCCCTCTGCTACGCCGAGTTCGCCGCCATGGTGCCGGTCTCCGGCTCGGCCTACACCTACGCCTACGCCACCCTCGGCGAGCTGGTGGGCTGGATCATCGGCTGGGACCTCATCATCGAGTACGCGGTCGGCAACGTGGCGGTGGCCATCTCCTGGTCCGGCTACTTCCAGGAGCTGCTGCGCAACGTCGGGATCAATTTCCCGGACTGGCTGTGCACCGATTACCGCTCGGCGGCGCAAGGCGCGCAGCAGATCGCCGAGGCGCAGGCCAAGGGCGGGGCCGCCGCCGTCCAGGCTCTCGGCGCCGCCGTCGCCCAGGCGGCCCACGCGCTCGCCTCGGCGCCCCACGTGCTCGGATTCCCGCTGGTCTTCAACCTGCCGGCCTTCCTGATCGTCATGCTGATCACCGTGGTCCTGGTGGTCGGCATCCGCGAGAGCGCCTGGTTCAACTCGGCGATGGTGCTGCTGAAGCTGGCGATCATCGCCTTCTTCATCATCATGGGGTTCTTCTACGTCAAGACCGCCAACTGGCACCCCTTCATGCCCAACGGCTATCACGGGGTGTTCACGGCCGCCGCCATCATCTTCTTCGCCTACATCGGCTTCGACGCCGTCTCCACCGCCGCCGAGGAGACGAAGAATCCGAAGCGCGACATGCCGATCGCGATCATCGCCAGCCTGATCGGCTGCACCCTGATCTACATCCTGGTGGCGCTGGTGCTCACCGGCATGCTCCCCTGGCGGCAGCTCGACACCGCCGAGCCGCTGGCCACCGCCTTCTCGGCGCTGGGGCTGAAGTGGCCGACGATCGTCATCTCGCTCGGCGCCGTGTTCGCCACCACCTCGGTGCTGATCGTCTTCCAGCTGGGCCAGCCGCGTATCTTCTTCTCGATGGCCCGCGACGGCCTGCTGCCGCAGTGGGCGGCGAAGGTCCATCCGAAGTACCGGACGCCGCACATCACCACCTGGCTGACCGGCATCGTGGTGGCGGTCTTCGCATCGATCGCCAACATCAACGAGGTCGTGGAGCTGACGAACATCGGCACCCTGTTCGCGTTCGTCCTGGTCTGCGTCGGCATCACCATCCTGCGCTACAAGGATCCGGGCCGCGAGCGTCCCTTCCGGGTGCCGCTGGGCGCCTGGCTGATCCCGATGCTCGGCGCGGCGTTCTGCGTCTTCCTGATGTTCTACCTGCCGCCGACCTCCTGGTGGCGGTTCATCGGCTGGCTGATCCTCGGGATGTCGATCTACTTCTCCTACGGCTACACCCACAGCGTCGTGGGGAAGGAGAGCGGCCGGCCGGCGAAGCCGCCGGGACAGAACCTGGCCGGCCTCGGCTTCCTCTTCGCCGCCGTGGGCCTGTTCACCATCCCGCACGACGCCGGGCTCCCCACGCTGGTCCATGAAGCGCTGTCGGGAGCCGCGACGGACCACCTGCGGTCGCTGATCGGCCTCAGCCTGATCGTCCTCGGCCTGATCGCGGGGACCGTGGGCGTGGCGGGCGCCCGGCGGGCGGAAACCCGGTAGGAAAGAAATTGAAAAGGGACGGCAGGGACAACAGGGACCTCAGGGACGAAAACGCCCTCCGTCCCTGAGGTCCTTGCCGTCCCTTAGGTCCCTTGTCGGGCCTCGGCGCGCGCCCCTCAGGTTTCCTCCGGCGCTTCCGCCGGCCGCGGCCACTGCACCGCGGCGGCGCGCGCCATCGACCGTTTGGAGTCGGTGGCGAAGCGGCGCTGCAGTCTGCGGGCGAAGGGCTTTCCGAGCCGCGCCAGCGGATGGTTCGGCCGCGAGAAGGCGAACAGGTCGTACCAGACCGAGTTGTCCTCGTGGTGCCACTCGACCATGAACCGCTCCTCTCCCTGCTCGGCATGATCGGGGAGGGTGCCGTACGCGAAGCCGAAACGGACGACCGGCCCTTCGTCGTCGATCGTGTAGACGATCCGGGCGGCGTTCAGCGACCAGAAGCCGAAATGACGGACGCGGACAGCGACCGTGATCCCCGGCTCGAGCGGCGCCGTGTCGGGGTGGGCGGAGACCCAGCCGAGATCGAACGGCTTCCAGGTACGCAGCGCGTCCACCGCACGGGCGAAGGCGGCTCGCCCCTCGCCGAGCTGGACACGGTTGTGGTCGACCTTGTAGCCGGAAGGAGCCGCGCGCCGGGACGCGCCGACCTCGCGATAGGAAAACGTGCGGCTCCGCTGCGCGGCGAGGAACCGGGCGATCTGGCGGCGGTCGGGCTGGGCGAGAAGGAACACGGCGGCGGGCGAGCCTACCACGGTGTCTGCTGGACCCGACCTGGGTCGCGGTTCTCGACCCGTGAATTGCGGTGTTCGACCCGTGGGTCGCGGTGCTTGACCCGTGGGTCGCGGTGCTTGACCCGTGGGTCGCGGTGTTCGACCCGTGGGTCGCGGTGTTCGACCCGTGGGTCGCGGTTCTTGACCCGTGGGTCGCGGTTCTTGACCCGTCGCGGTTCTTGACCCGTGGGTCGCGGTTCTTGACCCGTGGGTCGCGGTTCTTGACCCGCGGGTCACGGGTCTCGACCCGCGGGTCACGGGTCTCGACCCGTGAATTGCGGTCTTCGACCCGCGGTCGGGAGGCACCAGGAGGTAATACTAGAATGGCTGCGGTGGCGCGCAGATCCTCCGCCTCCCCGAGTGCGGATCGTAAAGTGCTCGCCAGGCACCCGTAAAGTAGAAGGGTCCTGGAGACTGGAGCCCTGAGAAGGAGAGGACCGCATGCGACGCTACGTGGATCTGGCCGAACGCCTGCGCGCCGCCGCGCTGAACGGCAGGGGAGAGACCGCGGCCGGCCTGCGCCAGGCGGTGGCCGCGCACGCCGCCCGGCTCGGCGGCCTCCCCGAAACCCCGGTGAAAGCGGAAGCGATCCCCGCCGCCCTGCGGGAGTTCGTGGACGCGACCGCCCGCCACGCCTATCGCGTCCTCGACGAGGACGTCCAGGCTCTGCGGCAGGCGGGCTACTCGGAGGACGCCATCTTCGAGATCGCGATCAGCGTCGCCGTCGGCGGCGGCCTCGCCCGTCTGGAGCGCGGCCTCGCCGCCCTGGACGCCGCGGCCGTACCGGCCGCTCCAGACGGCGGCCGGCGATGAGGCTCGAGAAGGTGAACCGCGGCCAGGGGATCAAGCGGCTGCTCCTGCCGGTGATGAGCTGGAAGATCAAAGCCCGCGTGCCGGACGTGGTGCGCACCATCCTCTACCGGCCGAAATTCTTCGGCAAGGCCTTCAACGGCTGGATTCAGCCCGTGATGCGCGGGCCGTCGGGCTGGAGCGTCTGGGAGCGCGAGCTCTTCGCCTCCTTCACGTCCCGCTGCAACGCCTGTCTCTTCTGACAGGACCAGCACGGCGCGGTCGCGTCGCTGGCTCATGGCACGGACGCGGTGGTGAAGGCGGTGCTCGCCGACTACCGCACGGCTCCGATCTCCGGGAAGCTGCGGGCGATGCTCGCCTTCCTCGAGAAGCTGACCCTGCGTCCGGACGAGATCGGCCCAGAGGACGTGGCGCCCCTGCGCGCCGCCGGCCTCTCCGACGAGGAGATCGCGGACGCCATCCACGTCTGCGCCCTGTTCAACGTGATCAACCGGGTGGCGGATTCGCTCGGTTTCGAGACGGCCGACGCCAACGGTTATCAGACGGGGGCACGGATGTTGCTCGATCGGGGCTACCAATGACGCATCTCAGAAGAAACGTTATAGAATTTTCTGTTCCTGTGAGCCACCGGCCGTCGTCATGGAAACCGATCCGCTCGTCCTTCCGCGCTCCGTCGAGGAGCCTGTCCGCCGCCGGCTGGTCGCCGTGGCGCTGGCGCTCGCCGTCGCCGCCCTGTTCCTGATCGGAACCCACCGGTACGCCGCTCCGGCCAACCCGGACGTCGACGAGAACGCCTACCTCGTCTCCGGCAAGCTGCTCGCCCGCACCGGCTCGCCGGGATTCGTGCCGCCCGACCCCTACAGCCTGGTGGGCATGATGTGGATCAGCACGCCGGAAGGGCGCTTCTATCCCAAGTATCCGCTCGGCGAGACGCTCCTCGTGGCGGCGACGGTCAAGGCGTTCGGCCTGCGGGCAGCCTATCTGATCAATCCGCTCCTGATGACCCTGGCGCTCCTCGGCGTCTTCCTGCTCGTCCGCGGCGCCGCGGGATCGCTCGCGGGCCTGCTGGGGATGCTGATGATGGCGACCAGCCCGGCCCTGCTCGCCGAGACCAACGACCCCGACAGCCACGCCAGCTCGGTGTTCTTCACCGTCTGGGGGATGGTCCTGCTCTTCCGCTGGTGGCGCTCGGGGGCGTTCCGGCACGCGGCGCTCGCCGGCCTCCTGCTCGGTCTGGCGACGATCACCCGCTATACCGAGGGGCTACTCCTGCTCCCCATGGCACTGGTCGCGCTGTTCCGGCTCGGCCGCCGGTGGGAGCGCCGGTCGGTCGCGGCCGTGGTCCTGCTCGCGGCGGGCTGGCTGCTGCCGGTCGCCGGCCAGGTCGCCTTCAATCTGCGGGTGCTCCACCGGCTCACCGGCTACGACGCGACCCACGAGAGCGCCGCCTTCTCGCTCGGCTACTTCGGCGCGCACGCGGGGCTGGCGTTGCGCCAGCTCTGCACGCTCGGGCTGCCGCTCCTGTTCCCCCTGGCCGTCCTGGGGCTGGCGCTCCTCGCCTTCCGCGAGCGCCGGCTGGGGCTGGTGCTCTGGGCCTGGGCCCTGCCGAACCTCCTGCTCTACATGTCCTACTACTGGGCGCCCGACGACGTCGCCTACTCGCGCTTCTTTCTCTCCGCCTTCCCACCGCTGGCGCTCGGGCTGGCCTGGATGGTGACGAGGCCGCTCCCCGGTCCGGACGGGCTGCGGCGGTGGGCGCAGCCGGCGATGGCGGCCCTCCTGGTGCTGGCCTGCGCGGCGTTCGGATTGCGCGCGAGCCTCCCCTTGCTCCAGGGGAGCCACGAAGGCCAGCTCGCGGCCTGGAGCGCCGAGAAGGCCGCGCTCGCCATGGCTCCCGCCGGCTCGGTGCTCTTCGGTCCGCAGCAGGCGCTGCTCCATCTGCAGTTCGTGGGCGACGACTACCGCCTCTACAGCCGGACCCTGTTCGCCACCCGGCGGGTTCAGAGGATGGGGAACTGGGATCCGCGCGCGCCGAGCACCTTCCAGCCCGAGCGGGCGCGGGCGCTCTATCAGCTCCTGAAGGATCGGACCCGGCTCGGAATGTGGCGGCTGCAGCGCGATCTGGCGGCGGAAGGGCTCGGCCAGGAACGGCGCGTCTTTCTGATCGCGCCCGGCTGGGATTCCGGCTGGACCCGCTTCGCGGCAGCGGACCTCGGCCGTCTCGATCATCGCGCCTTCGAGCTCCATCGCCTCGCTCAGTGGACCAGCTGGGGCGAGAACCCCGAGAAGCCGGGCGAAAGAGAGCAAGAGGACTGGGAGCTGATCGAGGTGACGATGAGCCCGATGCCGGCGGTTCCCGGATGACCTGCTAAGATCTCCTGGTCATGAGGCTTCGCCCGATCGCCCTGCTGCTCCTGCTCGCCCTCAGCCTGCGGCTGGGCGCGGGGCCGCATCCGTGCCACGCGATGTCGGGGGCAATGATGTCGGGGGCAATGATGTCGGGGGCGATGACGTCGGAGAAGATGACGCCGGGCTCCTGTCATGGCGCGGGGCACGCTCCGAAAGCTCCTCTGCCCGGAGAGGGGGACTGCTGCAAGGGGAACCACGCCCTGTGCGAGAGCGCCTGCCAGACGGCCGGCGTTCTCCAGGTCGCCTTGCTGTCGCCCACGGCCCTGCCTTTCCTCGCGCAGGCGGCCTCGCCGGTGGACCGCTCCCTGCCGCTGTTCGTGCTCGCGATCGATCACGTTCCCCTGGCCTGAAACCCCAGCGTTCGCCGTAGCCCGGACTCGGTCCGGATTGCCGGGACTCCCCGCGTCGGGGAGCTCTCAGAACGTTTTTCCACAGGGGTTTCTGGTCATGAATCGAAAGATTATGTTCGTCGTGGGCGCCCTCGCGCTCGCGCTTTGGATCGCCTCGCCGGCGGCGGCGCAGGACCCGGCCATGCAGGGAATGGAAGGCATGCCGGGCATGGACATGGAAGGGATGCAGGGCATGCACGCCATGCGGGGAATGCTCGGTTCCTACTCGATGTCGCGCGAGGCCTCCGGCACGGCCTGGCAGCCGGAATCCACGCCGCACCTGGGGGTCCATTCCCAGTGGGACGGCTGGGACCTGATGACGCACGGCTTCGCCAACCTGGTCTTCGATCACCAGTCCGGCGACCGCGGGGGCGAGAAGACCTTCAGCGAGAACATGCTGATGGGGATGGCCTCCCGCGACCTCGGCGCCGGCCGGCTGGGCCTGCGCGCGATGATCTCGGCCGAGCCCTGGACCATCCGCCGCGAAGGGTATCCGCTGCTCCTGCAGACCGGCGAGACCGCGAACGGCGTCACGCCGCTGGTCGACCGCCAGCACCCGCACGACCTCCTCATGGAGCTCGCCGGCACCTACAGCGTGCCGGTGGGAGAGCACGATTCGGTCTTTCTGTACACCGGCCTGCCGGGCGAGCCCGCGCTGGGTCCGGCCACCTACATGCACCGCTTTTCCGGCATGGACAACCCGGAGGCGCCGCTCGGCCACCACTGGCTCGACTCGACGCACGTCACCTTCGGCGTCGCGACCCTCGGCTGGATCCACGACGGCGTCAA
Source organism: Thermoanaerobaculia bacterium (assembly GCA_036271335.1). Taxonomy (GTDB): domain Bacteria; phylum Acidobacteriota; class Thermoanaerobaculia; order Multivoradales; family UBA5704; genus DATARR01. The sequence goes on along the minus strand of DATBAW010000420.1, from coordinate 33,107 downwards.
GCTCGAGGGCTCGGTCTTCACCGGCCGCGAGCCGGACCAGAACCGCACCAACTTCGAGAGCCCGAAGATGGACTCGTGGTCCCTGCGGGCCTCCTGGCAGCCGGCGCGCGACTGGTCGTTCCAGGTGAGCCATGGCTATCTCCACAGTCCCGAGCAGCTGGAGCCGGAGATCGACGACCGCCGCACCACCGCGTCGGCGATGTACAACCGGCCGTTGCCGAACGGCAACTGGCAGACCACCTTCGCCTGGGGACGCAACGACCGCAGCCCCGGCACCTCCACGGATTCGTTCCTCCTCGAATCCGCCGTTACGCAGGGCCGTCATACCCTCTTCGGACGGGCCGAGCACCAGCAGAACGACGAGCTTTTCGGCCACGACGGCGAGGAGGAGCCGCCCGCGGGCATCCGCGCCGGCCAGGTCTTCACCGTGGGCAAGCTCTCCCTGGGCTACATCTATGATTTCGTGCACCACGACAACTGGCGAACGGGGATCGGAATCCTGGGCAGCGTCGCGATCGTGCCGGACGCGCTGAAGAGCGTCTATGGCGACGACCCGGTCTCGGGGATGGCGTTCCTGCGGGTGCGGATGTAGGCGACGGAGCCCCTGTTGGCGATATATTGACCTCCTTTCAGGAGATGGCCTGGGCTGAGCCCCGGCCGGAAGGTCAGAAAGGAGGCACCGTGGGTAGAGTCCCACTGAAGCCTTTGCATCCCGAGAGCTCGCTGAGTCGGCCGAAGCTGGCGACCCTGAGAAAGCTCCCAACAGAGGTTTTGCTCGACTCCTTGCGTCCGGGCGAATCCGGGGCCCTCAAGGCGAAACCGGACGGCACTATAATGGACGGTCACCACCGTGCCTTTGTTCTTCAGGAGCGCGGTATCGATGTCGACAAGTTGCCGAGGGAACTCTGGAATGAGCCCAGCGGATAGATCCCCTGCCAGGAAAGCCGAGGTCTACTGGATCTCAGGGCCCTGGCCGGGTCGATTGGGAGTCGTGCCGCGGCCGCGAGGTGGCGACTGGTTGGCGGACGAGGTGCGGTCCTGGCAGGCTGCCGGCCTCGGCGCCGTCACATCCTTGCTGACGCCGGACGAAGTCGCCGAATTCGAGCTTCAGGATGAGGAGACTCAGTCGCGGTCTCAAGGGCTCGATTTCTACTCCTTTCCAATTCCCGACTACGGTGTGCCTGGATCACGGGCGGACCTCGTCGAGCTCGTCGGCCGACTGGAAACCGCGCTGGAATCGGGGCAGAATGTCGCCATCCACTGCCGCCAGGGCATCGGCAGATCGTCTCTGGTGGCCGCGTCCGTGCTCATCGCCGCCGGTGACACCCCGAACGAAGCCTTCCGTCGCATTGAGCAAGCCCGTGGAAGACCTGTCCCGGACACCCCTGAGCAACGAGACTGGGTGGCTCGGAATGCGCGGCTGGGGACTGCGGTGCCGCCGCTCAGCGAAGGTCACCGCAAGGCCGGATAAAAGAAAGCGGCTGGAGCCGGGTACCCCAAACGAGATCCCATGGAACGAAATCTACCGCTCCGTATCACTCTCCTCCAACCGCCCCGCGGCGTGGTGTTCTGCCTGCAGAGCGGCCAGACGGAGATCGTCTCGCCCGTCCGCTCGGCGGGCGACGACCTGTCCTTCGATTTCAGCGTCCGCGTCGGCCAGCGGCCGGATGGCCAGCCGAACCTGCTCGGTCCTTTCACGCAGGGACCTCCGGCGGGCCGGTTCGTCTACGTCAACTCGGGAACCTGCGCGGGCGAAGTGAATTCGCCCTGGACCCGGCGGGCGAAAATCCCGCTGTCCGGCCTCTCCTGGCCACTGATCGAAGAGGCCCTGGCGGCTCCGGACCGGACTCTGGAGGCGCGCATCGCGGGAACCGGCAAGGACGGTGGTCCGGCCTGCGGGACCGTTCCCCTGCTCGGAGGCGGGTGGAAGATCGCGAAAGCGGTGGTCCTGCCGGCAGCGGCGGTCCCGAGCGTTGAGGCGCAGATCGTCAAGGCCGTCCAACCGCGGGACTCCGAGCTGCGAAAGATCGTCCGCGGGGTGCGAGAGCTGGTCCGGGAGGTGGTGCCCGAAGTGACGGAGACGGTGAATCCCTGGGGCATCCCGACCTTCGAGCTGAACGGCCCCCTGTGCCACGTCATGGTCGCGACGAAGCACATCGGCTTCGGTTTCTCCCGCGGCACGTCCCTGGACGATCCGAAAGGTTTGCTCGAAGGAACGGGCAAGAACCAGCGGCACGTCAAGCTGCGCAAGCTCGAAGATCTCCGCCGTGAAGGCTTGCGGGAACTGGTGGACAGCGCCGCCCGGCTCAACCGTGAGAGTCCCGCGCCGAAGATGGGCCGGAGCAGCAGGCCATGAGGCGGCGACGCGGGCTCGTCCTGCTGGTCTTGCTCGTCTCGCTGCTCTTTCCCCTCGGTGGGGCGAACGCCGAAAATCGCTGCAAAGTCACCGGGGACCATCTCCTCTCCAAGGTGAGCTCCTGGGCGGACCTGCACCGGTGGTTCAAGGACTATGCCGATTGCGATGACGGCAATCTGGTGGATGACGTAGCCGAATACGTCACGTCCTCTCTGGCCAAGGATTGGCAGGATCTCCCCAAGCTCGGGCAGGAGATCAAGACGGAGCCTCGATTCAAGGCGTTCGTCCTCCACCACATCGATGCGACCGTGGATACGGATGATCTGGAAGCCGTCAAAAAGAACGCGGATCAAAGGTGCCCCGCAGGTTCAGAGCCCCTCTGCGCTTCGATCGCCAGCGCCGCGCAAAGCGCGTTGGCCGAAATCAAGCGAGCGCAATGAAAGTCGTCATTCCGGGCGGCTCGGGACAGGTCGGAAACATCCTCGCCCGTTCGTTTCATCGCGAAGGCCACGACGTCGTCATCCTCAGCCGCTCATCCAACACGGCGCCGTGGCGGTTCGTCGGTTGGGACGCGCGGACCCTCGGCGGTTGGGCCCGCGAAATCGACGGCGCCGACGTGGTGATCAATCTCGCGGGACGCAGCGTCAACTGCCGTTACAACGCCAGGAACCGGCAAGAGATCATGGCGTCGCGCGTCGACTCCACGCGGGTGGTCGGCGAGGCCATCGCCGCCGCCTCCCGCCCGCCACGGGTCTGGCTACAGGCGAGCACGGCGACGATCTACGCCCATCGCTACGATGCCGCGAACGACGAAGCGACCGGCATCCTCGGCGGCGCGGAACCTGGAGCTCCGGAAACCTGGCGCTTCAGCATCGCCGTCGCGAAAGCCTGGGAAGCGGCTCTCGACGCAGTTGCCACTCCGAGGACGCGGAAGGTGAAGCTCCGCGCGGCCGTGGTGTTGAGCCCGGATCGGGGAGGCATTTTCGACACACTCCTCGGGCTCGTGCGGCGTGGCTTGGGCGGACGGTCAGGAGACGGCCGGCAGTACGTCTCGTGGGTGCATCATGAGGACTTCGCGCGGGCGATCCGCTGGCTGATCGATCACGATATCGCAGGACCGGTCAACATCGCCGCGCCGAATCCTCTGCCCAACGCGGAATTCATGCGCGCCCTTCGACAGGCGTGGGGCACCCCGATCGGCCTTCCCGCGACGAAATGGATGCTGGAGATCGGCGCGCGGATCCTGAAAACGGAGACGGAGCTGATCCTGAAGAGCCGGCGCGTGGTTCCCGGCCGACTGCTTCAGGAAGGTTTTTCGTTCGCATTCCCGGAGTGGCCGGTGGCGGCCCGGGAGCTGTGCGCGGAGTGGAAGAAGGGAATTGTCAGCTAGAGCGAATCCCCACTAGCGGGAAGCGCTCTCAAGACTTGATCAGAGGACAGAAACTCTCGATCTCCATTTCCCGGAGCCGCAGAGAGAACGAACGGTCCATCGTGATCACCATCCCTCCTGACCGGCGTGCCAGGACGGCGTACATCATGTCGTAGACGCTGTGCTGGTACCGAATTCCTGCGACGAGCGCCTCAGAGGCCAATAAAGGCTCGGAAACCAGGCTGTCGACAAGACTCAGCCCCTCCTCCAACCTGGCGGTGGCGACGTCTGATGAGAGCAGACCCGCCCGCACGTATTTCCAAAGTGAATTCGCCAATTCGGAGCAGAAGAGGTCCGGAGCCGTGACGACGACGACCTCTTCGAGCTTTGCCGCCAGCTGTGACGCGTACCCCTGGTCCTGGATGAGATGGACCGCGGCCGATGCGTCGAGGATGGCGCGGGCGATCAACGCTCGCGGTCCTCGCGGATGAGGTCCTCAGGTGGGGGGGACAAGCGGCGGCTCGGCTCGGCCTCCATCCTGTTCTTCAACTTTGTGAGAAGCCCTAGCCGCCGCTCTCTGGCGGTCAGCTCAGGGATTCTGCGGAGCTCCACGATCGCCTGCTGCGCAAGGCTGCGATGCTCGGCCTGCGCACGGAAGGCCAAGGCTTCATAGACATCTTCAGGCAGGTCACGGATCTGTAGCGATGGCATGGTCGATTCTCCTTCGGGATCATCATAACGCATGCATTGTGGTGAAGCAACCTGCCGCCACAAAACAAAAAGGCCGCCTCGCGGCGGCCCTGGGCCCTGATAGATCCATCGTGGAGCAGAGCGCTTAGAAGTTGTAGACCGTGAAGACGCCGATCTCGCTGTACTTGCCCTTGTCGTTGGGATTGACGGAGCCGATGGTGCCGTTGCCGGTGCTCAGCGTGCCGCCCTTGACCTCTTCGTACTTGTAGACCAGCGAGGCGGCGAAGGCCTTGTTGACCGTCCACTGCAGACCCGCGTTGTAGTAGGTGAACTTGAGGTCCGGCTTGAGGTCCTTGCTCGGCTTGGAATCGTCGTAGCGGGCGAAGATGGACCAGGTGGGATTGAAGTTGATCTGTCCCCAGGTGGAGTAGCCGTTCGACTTGTCGGTGGCGACGGTGGTGACGTTGTTCCAGTTGTCGGCCTCGAAATACTCGCCGCCGATCTTGAAGTACTCCGTGCTGTAGGCGATCAGGGCGTCCTCGCGGGTGGCGGTGTGCTTGGCCGCGACGGCGTCGGTCTCGAGACCGCGCTTGCCGGTGTAGCCGCCGACGGCGAGGTTGAGCCCGGCGATCGGCGTGAAGGAGAGGCGGCCTTCATAGTCGACGCTCTTGCTGCGCGTGGGGTTGCTGTAGCCGCGGCCGTTCTCGGCGGAGACCTGATAGCCCCAGATCGGGCTGTTGCCGGTGATGTGGAAGCCCCAGTCGGCCGAGGCGCCGAAGCTCAGGTGATCGGTGAGCGTCTGCTCGACGTAGCGCAGGCCGTAGACGCCCTCCACGTACGGGATCCAGGCGGTGTCGGCGGAGCCGAGGCGGAAGGTGGCCAGCGGGGCGACCTGGGCCTGGATGTAGGCCTTCTTGACGAAGACGTCATAGCGCTTGGCGCCCTGGTCGCCGATGTCGGACTGGAAGACCGCCGACCACATGCTGTCGAAGCTCTGGGTCAGGGTGAAGTAGGTGCGCTTGACGTCGACGCCCTCGCCGCTGTCGGCGCTCTTGATGCCGGTGGCCTGGTCCTTGTTGCTCTTCGAGCTGGCGTCGGCGTAGACGCGGATGCCGAGCTTGGTGTTGGGATAGTCGGAAGAGGAGGCCGACTTGGCCTTCGGGGTCGGCCGGTCGTAGGCCGGCAGGTTGTGCTTGAAAAGATAGAGGTCGAGGGCGGTCTCGTTCTCGGCGACGATGGTCTCGCCGTTGGGGCCACGGCCGACCAGGGTGACGGCGACGCCCATGTCGTTGCTCGCCTCCCAGGCGTGGAACTTCTCGGGAGTGTTGAAGACGTAGACGCGGTCGTCTTTCGCGACCTCCTGGTAGTACAGCCCCGTCACCTGGGCATGGGCGGCGGAGGCCGCCGGCAGCGCCAGGGCGAGCGCCAGCAAACCGGCCTTCAATCGAGCCATTCTGCGCATCCTGCTCTCCTTTGAGATCAATTCTGATCGTTATGGAAAATCGCCTCGCGCGGCTGGGACCGTGCTACGGCATAGCAAACTCATCTGAGTCGGGGGACAGCATAGGAACCAGCGTGAGCGACGCTGCGACGGCGCTGTGACAGGCCTGCGACAGGCTTTTTTGTAGAAATACGGAATAAGGAATGGGTGGGAAGGTAACTGTCACATGGCTGTCACGACAAGGTAGGCGCACTGCCAAACCTTTTTGCGAGAGTGTGGCTCGCGGACCGGTCCGCCCCAATGACAATCAGTTTTGCAGGCAACCCTCGATAAGGAGAGATGATGAAGCCCAATCACGTGACGGCCTCGTTCGCGCTGGCCCTGGCCCTGTGCGGCAGCGCCGTCGTTTCGGCGCAGGCGACCAAGGTCGACTCCGGGATCCCCGGCTACAGCAAGACCAGCGGCGTGTCCGGCAGCCTGAGCTCGGTCGGCTCGGACACTCTGAACAATCTGATGACGCTGTGGGCCGAGGGGTACAAGAAGGAGTATCCGAACATCCGCATCCAGATCGAGGGGAAGGGCTCGTCGACCGCGCCGCCGGCGCTGATCCAGGGCACCTCGCAGCTCGGACCGATGAGCCGCACCATGCAGGCCGCGGAGATCGACGCCTTCGAAAAGAAATACGGCTACAAGCCGACCGTCCTCCGCGTCGCGGTGGACGGCATCGGCGTCTTCGTCAACAAGGACAATCCGGTCAAGTGCCTGACCCTCCAGCAGATCGACGGCATCTTCTCGAAGGGGCACGCCTGCGGCGGCAAGGCGATCGCCAACTGGAGCCAAGCCGGCGTCGGCGTGGCGGGCTGGGGCAGCCAGCCGATCAGCCTGTACGGCCGTAACTCCGCTTCCGGCACCTATGGCTATTTCAAGGAGCACGCGCTCTGCAAGGGCGACTACCGCGACACCGTCAAGGAACAGCCTGGATCGGCCTCGGTCGTCCAGGGCGTGACCGAGGACAAGTTCGCCATCGGCTACAGCGGCATCGGCTACAAGACCTCGGGCGTGCGCGCGGTTCCGGTCGCGGCCAAGCCCGGCCAGTGCATCGACGACGATCCGGAGAACGTGATCTCGGGCAAGTACCCGCTGTCCCGTTTCCTCTACGTCTACGTCAACAAGGCGCCCAACAAGCCGCTCGATCCCCTGGTCCGCGAATACCTCAAGTACGTGCTCTCGCAGCAGGGGCAGCAGACGGTGGTCAAGGACGGCTTCATCCCGCTGCCGGGCAAGATCGTGTCGGAGGAGCTGGCGAAGCTCCAGTAAGCTAGGCGACCGGAAAGGCTTCCCCAGGTCATGGCGACGACGTCCGATTCCACCCCCAGCGCTCCGGCGGGCTCGCCGCTGCGGCAACGCAGCCGTGAGACCCCCCGGCGGCGCCTGCTCGCCGACCGCGCCGCGCGTTGGGTCGTCTCGGCGGGGGGCATCGGCGTGATCGCCAGCATCCTGGGAATCCTGATCTTCATTTTGGTCGAGGTCGCGCCGCTGCTGTTCGCGGCGCGGGTCGACGCCGGCCGCAAGGTGACCGTCTCCGGCGGCGCCCCCATCGCGGCGGTCCTCTCGGACGACTACCGCTCCCACGTCGCCACGCTCGACGAGCAGGGCGCGGTGCGGGTGGTGCGGATGCGGGACGGCAAGGTCGTCTACACCTCGAATGTCCTGGGAACGAGCCCTCACCCCCTGGCCCCCTCTCCCGTCCCCTCCCAACCTCCCTCACCGGGAGAGGAGGAAAGGGACGTAAACCTCCTGGCCGCCAGCGTGCCGCCGCAGACTCACGCCTTCGCGGCCGCCACCTCGGACGGCCGGGTGATGGTGAAGAGCATGGGCTTCGGCGTTTCGTTCCAGGGGAGCGAGCGGGTGGTGACGCCGGACGAGACGCCGCCGGTCTTCCTCGAGCTCGATCCCGCCCACCGGCCGCTCGGCGCCTTCGCCGCTCAGATCGACGCCGACGGCAACGCCCTGGCCGCCGCGGCGCTGGCGGACGGCCGGCTGGCCGTGGTCCATCGCGGCGTCGAGAAGAACGAGATGACCGGCGAGACCACCGAGGCCCTCGGCCGCGCCGAGGTGGAGGCGCCGGGCCGGATCACCGCGCTGGTGATCGATTTCGCGCAGAAGAACCTGTACGCCGGCACGGCCGGTGGCGACCTGCTCTGGTGGACCCTCCAGAACGGCCAGCCGGGCGATCTCCACAGCGCCAACGCGGGAGCGCCGATCACCGCCCTCAACCTCCTGCTCGGCGGCCGTTCGCTCGCCGTCGGCCAGGAGAACGGCGCGCTCTCCGTCTGGTTCCCGGTCAACGCGACCGGCGACACCGTGCGATTGGCGCGGACGCACGAGTTCCCGCGCCAGTCCGGCGCCATCCGCCGGATCGCCCCCTCGCAGCGCGACCGCAGCTTTCTCGCCGCGAGCGGCGATCGCCTCGGCCTCTATTTCTCGACCGCCGACCGCACCCTCTGGACCGGCGCCGCGCCGGTGCGCGACGCCACGGCCCTCTTCTACACGCCGAAGGCGGACGGCGCCTACGTCGCCGGCGCCTCGCAGGTAGCGGAGGTCGACATCCAAAATCCGCATCCGGAAGTGACGGCGCGGTCGCTGTTCGGCAAGGTCTGGTACGAGGGGTACGCCCAGCCCGCCTGGGTCTGGCAGTCGAGCGGCGGCTCGGACGATTTCGAGCCCAAGCTGTCGCTCACGCCGCTGCTGGTGGGCACGCTCAAGGGAACGTTCTACTCGCTGCTGCTGGCCATTCCGCTCGGCGTCTTCGGGGCGATGTACATCTCGCAGTTCATGCATCCGGCGTACAAGCGGTACGTCAAGCCGATGATCGAGATCATGGCCTCGCTCCCCAGCGTCGTGCTCGGCTTTTTGGCCGGGCTCTGGCTGGCGCCGCGGATCGAGCGGGTGGTGCCGGCGCTGGCCCTGATGGCGGTGGCGCTGCCGCTCTTCATCCTGCTCGCCGGCTACCTCTGGAACCGCCTGCCGCGCGGATTCCGCGGCCGCTTCCCCCTCGGCACCGAGGCCCTGCTCTTCGTCTTCGTGCTGGCCGCGGGAGCGGGCCTCTGCCTCCTGATCGCGCCCGGCTTCGAACGGATCGCTTTCGCCGGCGACTTCCGGACCTGGCTGGTGAACGCCACCGGCCTCGGTTTCGATCAGCGCAACGCCGTGGTGGTGGGGCTGGCGATGGGGTTCGCGGTGATCCCGATCATCTTCGCCATCGCCGAGGACGCGTTCTCGAATGTTCCCGCGAATCTGGTGGCGGGCTCGCTCGCCCTCGGCGCCGACCGCTGGCAGACGGTGACCCGCGTGGTGCTCCCCTCGGCCTCGCCCGGCATCTTCTCCGGCATCATGATCGGTTTCGGCCGCGCGGTGGGAGAGACGATGATCGTGCTGATGGCCACCGGCAACACGCCGATCATGGATTGGAACCCGTTCAACGGCTTCCGCACCCTGTCGGCGAACATCGCGGTGGAGATCCCCGAGGCGCCGCATGGCGGCACGCTCTATCGCACCCTTTTCCTCGCCGGCCTGTTGCTGTTCATCATGACGTTCCTGATCAATACCGTGGCGGAAATCGTGCGGCAGCGGCTGCGCGAGCGGTATACCCAGATCTGAGGAGAACCGATCGCGATGGGCCCTTTCAAGGACTACCGGCGACGTTCGCGGGCCGTCGGCCAGGCCCTGACCTGGCTCTGCGGCGGCGCCCTGGCGCTCAACCTCCTGCTGGTGATCGCCATCATGGCGCTGCTCGCCTACAACGGCCTGAGCTATTTCTGGCAGAAGGACCTGGTCGAGCTCGATCTCAAGGACGGCCGCCACATCCTCGGCGAGGTCTGGAGCCAGGAGCGGTCGGCCGCCGAGACCGGCACCCGCGCCGCCGCCGCCATCGATCGCGTCCGCCTGAAGATCGGCAATCGCGACGTCAACGGCCTCGACTTCGTCTGGATCGACGCCAAGGATATCGCCCGCAGCGTCCGGCCCGAGAGCGTGGTGATGCTCGAACGGCTCGAGTGGGGGAACTTCTACGGCACCATGGCCGAGCTCCGGCGGGGGACCACGGTGCTCGCCGCCGGCCCCGACGCCGTCTGGAAGGCTTTCGGGCCGCTCCACGAGAGCAAGCTGCGCGAGCTCCATCAGATCGAAAAACTGGAGAAAGGGGCCATAGGCGACGTCAACTACGCCATCGAGCGCCAGCGCCTCCAGGAGAAAAAACTGGACATCTCAGGGCTCCCCGCCGCCGAGCGCGACCGGCGCAAAGCGGAGATCGAGCGCCAAGTCGCCGTCGATCAAGGGCGCTACGATCAGCTCGCCGCCCGTCTCTCCCAGATGCGCGAACGCTATCAGGCCGAGACGCTGGTGATGAAGACCGCCGGCGGCGAGACCAAGGAAATGCCGGTCGGCACGGTGGTGCGGGCGATCCGGCCGAACGAGATGGGAAGCCTTTCCAAGCTGGGGCTTTACCTTCAGCGGTCGGGCGAGTTCGTCGCCGGCGACCCGCGTGAGTCGAACACCGAGGGGGGGATTTTTCCGGCGATCTTCGGCACCGTGCTGATGGTCTTCCTGATGTCCTTCGCGGTGGCGCCGATGGGCGTGCTGGCGGCGCTCTACCTGCGTGAATATGCCAGGCAGGGGCCGCTGGTGCGGATGGTGCGGATCGCCGTCAACAACCTGGCGGGCGTGCCGTCGATCGTCTTCGGCATGTTCGGTCTGGCGTTCTTCGTCTATCTGATCGGCGGCACGATCGACAAGATTTTCTACGCCGAGTCGCTCCCCACGCCGACTTTCGGAACGGGCGGTATCCTGTGGGCGGCGCTGACGCTGGCGCTGCTCACCGTGCCGGTGGTGATCGTGGCAGCGGAGGAGGGGCTGGCGGCGGTCCCCCGCATCGTGCGCGAGGGCTCGCTGGCGCTCGGCGCGACCAAATTCGAAACCATCCGGCGGGTGGTGGTGCCGGCGGCGGCGCCGGGTATTCTCACCGGCATGATCCTCGCCATGGCGCGCGCCGCCGGCGAGGTGGCGCCGTTGATGATCGTCGGCATGGTGAAGCTGGCGCCCACCCTGCCGCTCGACGGCCGGCCGCCGTTCCTGCACCTCGAACGGAAATTCATGCACCTCGGCTTCCACATCTTCGACGTCGGTTTTCAGAGCCCGAACGTGGAGGCCACCACGCCGCTGGTCTTCGCCACCGCCCTGCTGCTGATCCTGGTGGTGACGCTGATGAACCTGGTGGCGATCCTGTTGCGCAATCACCTGCGCCGCAAGTACGCCGGCAGCGCCGTGTAGGCGGCGGCGAGAGGAAAGAAACTGATCATGACAGAAACCCTTTCGCAGCCCTCCGCGCCGCCCCTCAACCCGGAACGCGCGGAGGCGCTCGCGCCGCGGATCGAAAACCCGATCCTGCACATCGACGACCTCTCGCTCTGGTACGGCGAGAAGAAGGCGCTGAAAAACATTTCCATGCAGATCCCCGAGAAACAGATCACCGCCTTCATCGGTCCCTCGGGGTGCGGCAAGTCGACGCTGCTGCGCTGCATCAACCGGCTCAACGACCTGATCGACAACGTCCGGGTCGAAGGCGACATCCGTTTCGAGAACGGCAGCATCTACGATCCGGCGATCGACATCAACCTGCTGCGCAAGCGGATCGGCATGGTGTTCCAGAAATCGAATCCGTTTCCGAAATCGATCTTCGAGAACGTCGCCTACGGCTGCCGCATCCAGGGGATCAACAAGAAGCGGGACCTCGACGAGATCGTCGAGCGCAGCCTGAGCGGCGCCGCGCTCTGGGACGAGGTGAAGGACCGTCTGGACGAGAGCGCTCTCGGGATGTCGGGCGGCCAGCAGCAGCGCCTCTGCATCGCGCGGGCGATCGCCGTCGATCCGGAAGTGATCCTGCTCGACGAGCCCTGCTCGGCCCTCGACCCGATCGCCACCGCCCGCGTCGAGGAGCTGATGCAGGACCTCAAGAGCCAGTACACGCAGGTGATCGTCACCCACAACATGCAGCAGGCCTCGCGCGTCTCGGACTACACGGCCTTCCTCTACCTCGGCGAGCTGATCGAATACGCCCCGACCGAGAAGATCTTCATCAAGCCCGCCCTGAAGCAGACCGAGGACTACATCACCGGCCGGTTTGGCTAGAAATTTTCATCCGCAGGTCGTGATCGTTGGCCGCAGGGCTTGTAGAGACGAGCCCAGCCCGTCCACGACAACCTGCGCAGACCACGGGGACGGCGGGTCGTCTCCGCCGGAGGCAAGGTCGTCGCCTGTACCGCGATCGCCTTTCTCATGAATGATTCATTGTTTGGGGATGGTGCCAGGCAGAGCAGGATCCGCTCCGGCGGAGACGTCCCGCCGTCCCCGTGGACTCTGCGAGGTTGTCGTGGACGGGCTGGGCACGTCTCTACAAGCCCTCCGACCAAGCTCTGTGATCAATCTTCCTTCCTCTCGATGGTGCGCCGCAGCTCCTGAAGCGCGGGCTCGATCCGGTCCTCCAGGACGCAGCCGACGACGGCGCGGATCTCGGTCGCGGTGTCCATCTCGTCCTCCTCCTGAAGCGGATCCCTCTCCAGGGAAGAGGGGGGCAGGCTGGCCTGCACTCCCAGGAGCCGGAAGCGGAGCGCTTCCAGGGCGTCGGCGATGTCGCGGAGCTGCGTTTCGGCGGCGGTTTCGGGGTCGGTCATGACCGTCCTTTCTCGTGAAGTTCGTGGACGAGCGCTCGCAGCAGGCGGGTGGCGCAGTCGAGGGCCGGAGCGCCTCCCGACTCTTCGAGCTCCCGGAGCAGGCGCCGCCAGGAGTCTTCGAGGGTGGACGCTCCGAAGACCAGCTCGTCGAGGCCGGCGTTCAGCGCCAGGGAGAGCCGGACGAGCTCGTCCAGGCTGGTCCGATGGACGCCTCGCTCCAGCTTCGAGAGCCGCCCGGGATCGACCTGGGCCCTCCGGGCGAGCTCCCGCTGCGTCCATCCCTTGGTCCGGCGCAGTTGTGTCAGGCGGGAACCGAGTGCCCTCCGGAAGTTTTCCTCGGCGTTCCCGGCCGGCGAAACTGTAGCTCGTCCATCCATGCGCAGCATGATGATCGGCAGAACTTCGGCATGTCAACCCGAAACGGGTGAAATTGTCGCCTGAGCATCCGAATGGTCCGGCGTGACCTCAAAGGAGGTCCCATCTGGCTTCGAATCTTGTCCGGCAGTCAACCGATGCGGAAAGGCACCACTGGGGCAAACTAGGGACACGCCGTTTTCATGCTTCCGTGGACGTCCGAGGCCAATGAAGGCTCTCGCGAGCGCCACGACAATGAAGGAGAGGTATGTTCCCGAAAAACAGGAATCGTGTCGCAGTGATCGCGCTCGCTTGGATGCTCGCCCTGGTGCTGACGGCACCGGCCGGAGCCGTCGGCTGGCCCGTCTCGGGTAATTTCCCTGACTGGACCACCGGGTTCCTGCCGCGAGTCCTGACCTGGATGGGGCTCGCACAAGCTCCACATCCACCCCACGGATCCGTACATCGCGCACCGGTCCATTCCGACCTTGTAAAGACGACGAAGGACCATGGGCTCGGCATCGACCCTGACGGCAACTCTTCCACGGTCGGAGGCGGTTAGGAGGAGGGTTTGCCCCGGAACGTCTCCATGTGCGACAATTCTATAGCTCTGACATGAATTCGTTGCCTGGGGAGACCACCGGGATGATGCATTTCGGGAAGGATGAGGTTGCGGATTTCCTCGCCGGCCGGTTGGACGCGGCCGGCCGGCGCCGACTGATCCAGCACCTCAAGTCGGGCTGTTCCCTCTGCCGGCGTCGCCTCGAACCGCTATTGGGAGAAGAACCGTGGCTGGCAGCGGAGCCTGTCCAGGAGGATCGTTACGACGACGTTCTGGCTCGTGCCACCGCTACAGCGCGGTCTCTGAAGAAGCGATGGGAGAAGGAAACCGCGAAGCTCGAGCGGGCGCTCGTCCTGCTGGACGAGGCCCCCGACGGTCTCGGAGACCGAAGGTTCCCTTATCGGGAGGCCCGGGCGCTCCACGGTTGGCCGCTTTGTGAGGCCCTGCTCCGGAAGAGTTATGAGGCACGCTTCAGCGACCCCCGGCGGATGTTGAATCTCGCTGAGAGCGCCGCCAGTGTCGCGACTCATATCCGGTCGGAGAAATATCCCTGGCCTGGGTTTGTCGCCGATCTTCGGGCTCGGGCGTTCGCGGAGTTGGGCAACGCGTATCGACTCAATCTACGGTTCAGAGACGCCGAAGAAGCTTGCGCAAAGGCAAGGGAGTTCCTAAACCAGGGAACGGGCGACCTTTTGCTGAATGCGCGGGTTTTGGACCTCGAAGCGTCTTTTCGAAGTAGCCAGCGACACCTTGAGGAGGCGATCACTCTTCTGGATCAGGTTCACGGGCTCTATTTGGACGCCGGTGATCCTCATCTTGCCGGACGAGCGCTGACCAAAAAGGGGACCAACGTTCACTATCTGGGTCACCCACGCCAAGCCGTCAGTCTCTTCAAGCAGGGGCTGAGCCTGTTGGATCCTGCTCGCGACCCGCAGCTCATCTCGGTTTCCCAGCAAGGCCTGTTGTATGCGCTGACCAGCTGTGGCGAATACCGGGAGGCCAGCCGGCTCCTGCTGCAGGCCGGCCTTCGTGAGGCCTTCGCGAAGGAGCCGCTCAACCTGCTCAGACTTCGAGGCGTGGAGGGGAAAATCCACGCCGGCCTCGGCCGTCTGGACACCGCGGAACGCGCCTTCGTGCAGGTCCGGCAGGAGTTCCTGCGGGTCGGGCAGTTCTACGACGCCGCCCTCGTAGGGATGGAGCTGGCGGCCGTCTGGTTGCGGCAGGGAAGAGCGGCGGAGGTCCAGGAGCTGGCGACGGAGATGTTCGAGATCTTCGACGAGCTGGGCGTCGAACGGGAGGCGGCGAAGGCCTTTTATTTCGTGCGCGAGGCGTGCCGGACGCAGGTCGTCAACCTGCTGCTGATCGAGCGCATCCGGGCCTTTCTGGAACAGCTCCCCTGGCGTCCCGGGGCGCGCTTCGAGCCCGCTGCGTTCACTCCATAGGCTGGATGCCCAGCAGGCCGTGCCGGCGCAGCACGTCCATCACCTTGTGATCGAAGTCCTCGGGAGCCGGCGTCGGCGCCGCCTCGGACGCTTCGGAGACGGGGAAGTAGGCGCGGCGGAACAGCTCCTGCCAGTCCAGCTCCAGGGCGTCGGCGATCTGGAGCAGGTGCGCCAGCGTCACCGTGATCTTGCCGCCGAGGAGCTTCTGATAGACCGAGTTGCCCACGCCCATCTTCTGTTCCAGGGAGCGGATGGAGACGCCCTTGTTCTGGAGCTCGGCGCGCAAAATGGCGGTCAGGCGCGACGCTTCCCGCTGATAGCGGTCCCGATCCATGGCCGCGAGTATACAGCGCGTAGGGCGGCAGCGTGTAGAACGAGGCTCCGCATCGACACGGAGCGAGGAACGAGCGGTCCGCGTGCCCGGCGAGTTCTGGAAAATAGCCGACAAGCTCTCCGCCGGCTCCGGCGGACAGCGAAAAAATGCCGGCGGGCGCTCCGCCGGGTCCGGCGAGGAGCTCGCCGGCGATTTCGGGTCGTCCGCCGGTCCCGACGGACGCCTCGCCGGGCATTTCAGGTCGTCCGCCGGCTCCGGCGAACGTCTCGCCGGTCCTGGCGAAGAGCCCGCCGGGCATTTCAAATCGTCCGCCGGCTCCGGCGAACGTCTCGCCGGTCCCGGCGGAAAGCCCGCCGGGCATTTCAGGACATCCGCCGGCTCCGGCGAATGTCTCGCCGGCTATTTTGCCTAGCTGGGACGCCCGCGCGAGCCGAGGGCCGTAGCGATCAGGGCCACGCCGACGATCAGCGTCAGGCCCACGGAGGTCTCCAGGAGGACCCGGCGGTGAGAATCCTCCGCGAGGGGCCGCTGGGGCACCTCCGCCGCGGCCGGCTTCACCGGCGCGGCCGCCGCCGGCGGGAAAGCTCCCGCCGGCTTCCGCACCCCGGTCTCCGTGGATCTGGAGAGGAGCGGAAACAGGAACATCATCAGGATCGCCATGATGGCGATCGTCGAACCCGCGACACCAAGGTCAGTTGCTCTGCCTGCACGCAGCACGTCTTCACTCCCTCCCCCGCGACGAATTTTGGGGTTTCTAGGTCTAGTGGTGTCGCAGAGGCGAAGAAGCGAGCCATCTCTGATATCGCGATTTCAGCGCCCTCCTGACCGCACCGGGCCGTGCCGTCGCGATATGCTTCCTCGAGACCCCTTCCGGATCCCGGTCATGCGACTCTATTTCGCCCCCTACATCGAAAGTTTCCTGCCGCTCTTCGTCGCCATCAATCCGATGGGGATCATCCCGATCTACCTCAGCGTCACGGAGAATCTCCCCGCGGCCGACCGCCGCCGGCTGACGCTGCAGGCGATGCTCACCGCCGTCGGGCTCTCGGTGCTGATCCTGTTCGCGGGCCAGCTGATTTTTTCGCTTCTCGGCATCACCGTCAACGACCTCCGCGTGGGCGGCGGCCTGATCCTGCTGGTGCTCAGCATCTCCAACCTGATCTTCGGCGACTACCGCCGGCGCGATCCGACCGAGGGGGAGGAGGGCGAGGACATGGCCTCGGTCGGCATCGTCCCGCTCGGCATCCCGCTGATCGTCGGTCCGGCCGCGATCACCTCGATCCTGGTGTCGCGGGAGGCTTACGGCTATCTCCCCACCCTGGTCTCTTTGATCGTCAACATGGGCCTGGTGTTCCTGACTCTGGTCGCCAGCCCGTACATCGGCCGCGCCACCGGCACCGCCGGCTCGCGGGCGATCGCCAAGGTGGCGAGCCTGTTCCTGGCCGCGATCTCGGTCTCGATGATCCGGGCGGGCGTGGTGGGGATGATCCGCGCCGGCAAGTGACGGGCGGGGCTGGTAGGATGCCGGCGACTCCCAAGACGAATAAGTGGCGGCGGGTCCTCTCGTGGCTGCCCGGAGTGCTGCTCCTCGCCGGCCTGGTGGCGGTGGTCTCCCATCTGGGCGAGGGGCGGAAGTTCGCCCTCCAGCTCAAGTCGGCGCGGCCGACCTGGATCCTGGTGGCGGCCCTGCTGCAAGCGGCGACCTACGTGGCCGCGGCGGCCGTCTGGCAGCGGGTGCTCCGCCGGGGCCGGGGGCGCTGCACGGTGCGCTCGCTGGTGCCGATCGCCGTCGCGCGGCTGTTCGTCGATCAGGTGCTGCCCACGGCCGGCTTCGGCGGCCGGCTGCTGGTGGTGAAGGCGCTGCAACGGCGGAAGGTACACACCGGTCTCGCCGTGGCCGCCATCCTGGTCGACCTGCTGACGCTCTACGTGGCCTTCGCCGTCTGCGTGGTGGCCAGCCTGATCATCGTCGCAGTGCTGCGCGACCTCAACCGCCTCGTGCTCCTGTTGGCCGGGCTGTTCCCGATCTTCGCCCTGTCGATCCCCGCGGCGGTGCTCTGGCTCAGCGGTGGCAAGGCTCACCGGCGTGAGCTGCCGCGCTGGATCCGCTTCGTGCCGCGCGCCAAGGACCTGCTCGACCAGGTTGCCCGCGCGCCCCGCCGGCTGGTGCGCAACCGCGTGATCCTGCTGGAGGATTGCGGCCTCCAGCTCCTGATCTTCCTGCTCGACGCCGCCACGCTCTGGGCGACCCTGCGCGCGGTGGGCTACCACGCCCATCCGGCGGCGGTGTTCGCCAGCTTCGTCTTCGCCCAGGTGGCGGCGACGGTGCTACTGGTGCCCGGAGGGCTCGGCACCTTCGAGGCGAGCGCGGTCGCCATGCTCGCCCTCTTCCGCGTGCCGGTCGAGGTGGCGCTCACCGCCACGCTCCTCCTCCGCGGCTTCACCTACTGGCTGCCGATGGCGCCCGGCTTCTGGTTGTCGCGCCGGGAAATCAAGGCGGAGGCCCAGCGGGAGTCGTGAAATGTTTATTTTTCTATGGGTGTGATATCCTCAACATCCACTTCTCAGGAGGTTCGATCCATGAAAAAGAAGAAGAGTGAGCGGAAGAAGATGAGCTTGGCCAAGGAGACCCTGGCGCCGCTGGAGGCCCGGAATCTCGAAGGGATCGTCGGCGCCGCGGTCCAGTGCCAGGAGAGCAATAAGATTTGCAGCGTCCAGCACACCTGCGTCAGCTGCCAGATCACCACTCTCACCAGCACCTGCGCCTGATCGCCGGCGGGTAGGGCGACAGGGACGAACAGGGACGGACACGGACCACCACGGACAACCGTCCGTGTTCGTCCGTGAAGGTCCCTGCTCGTCCCTGTTCCGCTGCTTACGCCGCAATCGGCAGGCGCACCCGGAACGTCGAGCCGCGGCCGATGCGGCTCTCGACGTCCACCTGGCCGCCGTGGGCCTGGGCGATGTGCTTGACGATGGCAAGGCCGAGGCCGGTCCCCCCCTCTTCGCGGGCGCGCCCCTTGTCGACCCGGTAGAAGCGCTCGAAGATGCGCGGGATCGACTCGGGCGGGATGCCGATGCCGCTGTCGATCACCTCCAGCACGGCCTCGGCGCCGCAGGTGGCGACGCGCACGGTGATCTTGCCGTCCGGCCGGTTGTACTTGATCGCGTTGTCGAGCAGGTTGAGGAGCAGCCGCTCGAGGTTGTTGGCGTCGCCGGGGATCGGCGCCACCGGCTCCTCCAGAAGCTCGATCTCCACCCGCTTCTCGCGCGCCGAGGGCCCGAGCAGCTCGACGGCATGACGGGCGATGGCGTCGAGGCTCACCGGCTCGCGGTCGAGCGCGGCGTCGACCCCCTCGAGACGGGAGAGGATCAGCAGGTCGTCGAGCAGCTCCTGGAGGCGCCGGCACTGGCTGAGGATGCGCTCGGTGAAGCGGCGGGCGGTCGGCGGCTCGTCGAGGGCGCCGTCGCGCAGGGTCTCGGCGTAGCCGCGGATCGCCGCCAGGGGGGTCTTGAGCTCGTGCGAGACGTTGGCCACGAAGTCGCGCCGCATGTCGGCCACCCGGGTGAGCTCGGTGGTATCGCGGGCGACCACGACCGCGCCGCGCTCGCCGGCGGAGAGGAGGGCGCTGGTCAGCAGCAAGGTTCGCCGCTCGGGGGAGGCGAGGACGATCTGAGTGTTCTGCGGGCGCCCCTGGCGCAGGGTGTCCTCGATCAGGCGGCCGAAGCCGGGGTGGCGGATGATCTCCAGCGCCGGCCGGCCGCTGAAGTCTCCCACCAGATCGAACAGGCGGTAGAAGGCGCCGTTGATCATCTGGGCGCGGCCGTCGCGGTCGACCACCAGCACCCCTTCGGACATGCTGGCGAGGATCTCCTGGAGGTGGTCGCGCTCCCGGCTGACCGCCTCGAACTGCCGCTCGGCGCTGGCGGCGAGCCGGTTGAGGGCGAGCGCCAGGGCGGCGAGCTCCTCCTCGTCCGGCACCGCGACGCGGGAGATCCTGCCGAGCGCCAGGTCCTGCGCGCCGGAGATCAGGCGCGAGGCGGGCTCGAAGAGGCGGCGGTCGAGCCAGAGCGAGGTGAGCAGGATGGCGATGCCGGCGGCCAGGATGGCGAGCGCCATGGCAGCCGCCAGCCGGCTGCGCAGGGCGCTCAGCTGCTCCAGCGGCTCGGCGAGGCGGAGGACCATCACCTCTCCCCGCGGGCCGGAGAGCGTGCGGGCGACGTAGACGTAGGTGTTGCCGGTGGTGGCGCTCTGGCGGACGTTCATCCCGCGGCCGCCGGCGAGGGCGGCGCGGACCTCCGGGCGGCCGCTATGGTTCTGCATCGTCCGCACCTCGTCGGGCTCGACCGAGCTGTCGGCGAGCACGACACCGTCGCGGCGGATGAGGGTGACGCGGATGCCGCTGTCCGCCGCCAGCTGCACGGCCCAGGTCTCCAGGTTGAGGCCGGGCTGGTTGAGACGCTCGCGGGCGATCGGCGCCAGCAGGTCGAGCATGTCGAAGAGCTGGACGGCGGCGGTGCGCTGGAGGAGGCTGGGGAGCATCGAGCCGAGCAGCACGGTCGCCACGGCCACCGCGGTCAGGGCGGGCCAGAGCGGGGCGAGCCGCAGCTTCGGGGGGAGGCCGAGGAGCCGCACGGCAGCTCAGGGCCTCAGCCGGTAGCCGACGCCGATCACGGTCTCGATCCGGTCGGCCTCGGAGCCCAGCTTGCGGCGGAGGCGCCGGATGTGGGTGTCGACGGTGCGGCTGTCGATGTCCTCGGCGTAGCCCCAGACGTCGGAGAGGAGCTGGCCGCGGGTCTGCACCCGGCCGCCGCGCTCCATCAGCAGGCGGAGCAGCCGGAACTCGGTCGCGGTCAGCGGCGTCTCCTTGCCGCGCACCCGCAGCTGGTGGCCCGAGATGTCGAGCTGGACCCCGCCGACCTCCAGACGATCGCTGACCACCTCCTCGTGGAGGAGGCGGCGGAGCACCGCCTTCACCCGCAGGACCACCTCGCGCGGGCTGAACGGCTTGCTGATGTAGTCGTCCGCTCCCAGCTCCAGTCCGACGATGCGGTCGACCTCCTCGCCGCGGGCGGTGAGCATCACGATCGGCAGCTTGGAGGTGGCGGGATCGCGCTTCAGCAGGCGGGTCAGCTCGAGGCCGTCGACGCCGGGGAGCATCAGGTCGAGCAGGATCAGGTCGGGAGCCTGGCGGCGGAGGGCTTCGAGACCGCTGTCCCCGCGGTGGGCGAGCTCCACCGCGAAACCCTCCTTCTCGAGGTTGTACTGCAACACCTCGGCGATGTCGGGCTCGTCCTCGATAAGGAGAATTCGTTCTCGTGCCATCGGTCCAGAGGCTACCATGGAGTCTTCCACACAAGATGAGGAAAAAGCTGTGGAAAACGCCCCTGGCGCGGGACCAAAGCCCCGGTTTACAAGCCTTTCAACTCTTTGACCATCAGGATGTGCAGTGCGACGTAAGTCACTGCGAACAATACACTTTCGCCTGGGTTGCACCCCGTTTAAAACGCTTGACAGATCGCGTGTGTGTAGTTTTCCACAGCCGCGGTGTGAAATCCGTGCAAGGGTGCTGTTAACTCTTTGTGACCAAGGATGTTACCGGGGTGTGACGAGGTTTGTCAGGGCCGGCGGCGGGCGGGAGGTTCTTACAAGAGGCTGTAAAAAAGAGAGGGTGCTAATCCTCCGCGACCTCCAGTCCCTGGCGGAGCCGGAGGCGGCAGGCGAAGACCTTCTCAAAGAAGCGGCCATGCTCGCGGGCGGCCTCCAGCTCGAGCTCCACCGAGTAGCGGGAGAGCACCTCGAGGGTGACCTTCTGGCCGCGGATGGCGCAGTAGATCTCGTCGACGCGGGAGGCGTGGGTGCGGTCGAGAGCGTCGGCGACGCGGATCAGGGCGGCGAGCTTGCGGATGGTGCGCTGTTGCCAGGGCTTGAGCGCGGCCATCGTCGGGTGCCCCGGCTTCGGGGTGGCGCCCCGGTGGTAGCGGGCGACGTGGGCGATGATCTCGATCTCGCGCTGGTCGAAGGCGTCGAGCACGGCGTTGGCGATCAGGTAGTAGGCGTGCTTGTGGTGCCCCTTGTAGTGGATGGTGTAGCCGATGTCGTGAAGCAGGGCGGCGTACTCCAGCCATTCGCGCTCGCGGCTGCCGAGGCCGTGAAGCGAGGCGGTGACGTCGAACAGGCGGACGGCGAGCCTGGCGCTCTGCACGTTGTGCCGGTAGACGGTCTCCGAGCGCTCGGCGAGCTGGAGCACCTGGCGCCGGCGCAGGTCCTCGGGCGCGGCGGCGGCGGGAATCGGCTGGCCGAGGGCGGCGAGCACCAGCCCCTCGCGCAGGGCGCGGTCGGAGACCAGCAGGCGCTCGACGCCGGCGTGGGCCGCCAGCGCCTGGAGCAGCAGGGCGCCGGCGAGCAGGCTGTCCGAGCGCGGTCCGCCCACCGGCGGCAGGTCGGCGATCTGGCGGCGCTTCAGCGGGCGCAGCCGGTCGACCAGCCCGGCGAGGTCCTTCACCCGCACCTCGCGGGCGCCGGAGACCTCCTTCCACGGGCGGTCGGCGAAGTGGTCGATCAGGTCGGCGCAGCAGACCGCCGTGCCGGAGGTGGCGATCAGCCGCTCGACCCGGCCGCGCGGCACCGCTTCGGCGAGGCGCTTGTCGATCTTCCGGCGGAGGCGGTCGAGGGAGGCGGCGCTCGCCGGATCGCCGGCGAGGTCGGCGGCGCAGCGCAGGGAGCCGAGCGGCAGGCTCACCACCTGCTCGAGCTCGCCCGCCTCGGCGGTGATCCATTCGGTGCTGCCGCCGCCGACGTCGACGATGACGGCGGTGTCCAGACCGAGGTCGACGACCTCGCGGACGGCGCGGTAGATCAGCCGCCCCTCGTCGATGCCGGTGAGGAGCTGGACGGTGAGGCCGGTCAGCGCCTTGACCCGCACCAGGAAGTCGGCGCCGTTGGCCGACTCGCGGACGGCGCTGGTGGCGACGGCGACCACGCGCTCGACGCCGCGCAGCCGGGCGAGGGTGGTCATCCGGGTGAGCGCCTCGAGGCCGTCGAGCATCGCCTCCTCGGAGAGCGCCCCCTCGGTCAGGCCGGTCTTGCCGAGGCGGACCATCTCCCGCTCGCGCCCCAGCAGCCGGTAGCCGCCGTTGGGCTCGGCCTCCGCCACCACCATGTGGAAGGAGTTCGAGCCGATGTCGATCGCCGCCAGCCGCTGGCGGCCGGGCACGATCCCCAGCGGATAGCGGACGGCGGGCTCGCCGGTCGCGGGGAACTTCAGAGGCTGAACGACCACGGTGGGTGTCGTGCTCACGGGGGCATTCTAAGGGACGCAAGGACACAAGGGACCTAAAGGACTGCAAGGCCTGCAAGGACGAAATCCGGTCTTTGGGTCCTTGCAGTCCCTGCGGTCCTTTTGGTCCTTTGCCTGCTACGCCATGGCCTCCACCAGAAAGGAGTCTGTGGCGAACGCCGGCGTCGTCGGAAGCCGAGCGTAAAAGATGCATATGGGGGCGCGGTGACGCCGCGGTCGCGGCGACGTAACGATTGGAAATAGCGGCCCGAGGGCGCTTTGTCACACCGCGGTCACGCCGGGCCGTCGCCGGGATATGACAGAATTTCGGTTCCTTTTGCCGGGTGGGAGGCTTTTTCCCCCAAGGCGCCGGAGGTCGAACGCACCGTGTCAGAACCGAACCCATCGCGGCTGGAGCCGATCGAAAAAATCGTCGAGGCCACCGGTTTCCTGAACCGCGAGCTCTCGTGGCTGGAGTTCAACGCCCGCGTGCTGCACGAGGCTGAGGATCCGGCCAATCCGCCGCTCGAGCGGCTGAAGTTCATCGCCATCTTCGATTCCAACCTCGACGAGTTCTTCATGAAGCGGGTGGGCGGCCTCAAGCAGCAGCTCGCCAGCAACGTCCGCGAGCTCGTCCCCGGCACCGACGGCACCCCCCAGCAGCAGCTGGCGGCGATCAACGCCAAGGTGCGGCCGATGGTGACGCGCCAGCGGCGGCTGCTCAACGCCGATCTCCTCCCCGCCCTCGGCCAGCACGGCCTCGAGGTGGTGAGCTGGGACGACTTGAAGGCGAGCGAGCGGCGCCATCTCTCGGACGAGTTCGACCGCCAGTTCTTCCCCGTGCTGACGCCGCTGGCGGTCGACCCCGCCCACCCGTTCCCCTTCATCTCGAACGTCAGCCTGTCGCTCGCCGTGTCGATGAAGGCGCCGGGGGACGCGGCGCCGCGCTTCGCCCGGGTCAAGGCGCCGCACGTCCTGCCGCGCTGGGTGCAGGTGCCGAAGACGCTCCGCTTCGTGCCGCTGGAAGAGGTGATCGCGCATCACCTCGACCGCCTGTTCCCGGGCATGGAGATCGTCGATTCCTACCCCTTCCGGGTGACTCGCAACGCCGACGTCCACCGCAACGAGGAGACCGCCGAGGATCTCCTGGAGGTGATCCAGGAAGAGCTCCGCGAGCGCCGCTTCGCCACCGTGGTGCGGCTGGAGGTGGCCAAGGGGATGCCGCGCTGGATGCTCGACCTGCTCTTCGACGAGCTGGAGCTCGGCGAGTCGGAGCTCTACGAGGTGGAGGGGCCGCTGGCGCTGAAGGACTTCATGGCCCTCGCCAGCTCGGCGCCGCTGCCGTCGCTCCGCTTCCGCCCATGGGCGCCGGTGATGCCCTCCCGCTTCCACTTCGAGGACGACGAGGGCGGCCTCTTCGGCGCCGTCGCCGCCGGCGACATCCTGGTCCATCACCCCTACGAGTCCTTCGCCACCTCCGTCCAGCGGTTCATCGAGACGGCGGCGGACGACCCGTCGGTGTTCGCCATCAAGCAGACCCTCTACCGCACCTCGGCCGGCTCGCCCAACATGCAGGCGCTGATCCGGGCGGCCGAGGCGCGCAAGCAGATCGCCGTCACGGTGGAGATCAAGGCCCGGTTCGACGAGGCGGCCAACATCGAGTGGGCGGAGGCCCTGGAAGGGGTCGGCGCTCACGTCTGCTATGGCGTGGTGGGGCTGAAGACCCACGCCAAGATCGCCCTGGTGGTGCGCCAGGAGAAGGACGCGCTGCGCAGCTACGTCCACATCGCCACCGGCAACTACAACCCGGAGACGGCGAAGCTCTACACCGATCTCGGCCTGTTCACCGCCAGCGAGGAGATCGCCCAGGACGTCGCCCAGCTCTTCAACATGCTGACCGGCTTCGTCTACCGGCCGAAGTTCAAGAAGCTCCTGGTGGCGCCGATCAGCATGCGCCAGCGCTTTCTCGAGATGATCGACCGCGAGGTCCAGCATCACCGCAAGGGCAAGGGCGGGCACATCATCGCCAAGATGAACGCGCTCGACGACCGCCAGATCATCGACGCGCTCTACGAGGCCTCGGCCGCCGGCGTGGAGATCGACCTGATCGTGCGCGGCATCTGCCAGCTGCGGCCGGGGCTGCCCGGCAAGAGCGAGACGATCCGCGTGATCAGCATCGTCGGGCGCTTCCTGGAGCACGCCCGCATCTTCTGGTTCGCCAACGGCGGCAAGCCGGAGACCTACATCGGCTCGGCCGACTGGATGACCCGCAACCTCGACGCCCGCGTCGAGGCGGCCGTGCCGATCGAGGACCCCCGTCTCCAGGAAGAGGTCAAGGCCATCCTCGACCTCCAGCTCGCCGACAACGTCAAAGCCTGGGACATGCAGGCCGACGGCTCCTACGTCCAGCGCCGGCCGAGCGACGGTGAGGAGGCGCGCTCCAGCCAGGACCTGCTCATGCAGCAGGCGTTGGAGCGGGCGGGGCGGTAGGGGGTTTAAAGAATCGTGCGGCGAAGGCGGTAGAGACGTCCCCAGGTCATAAACGACACTCTTGCGGAGGCCACGGGGACCGCGGGGCGTCTCTTCGAAGGTCATATCGTTCCGCCTGCCGCCCACGGTGAGAAGGCCACAAAGTACCAATTTGACCTACTCAGGCCACTTTGCCCTTGGCGACGGCTTGCCCTTCGCCGGAGACGCCCCGCGGTCCCCGTGGCCTCCGTAAGGGTGTCGTTTATGACCTGGGGACGTCTCTACCGCCTTCGTCGCACGGTGTCCTTGATGCGACCGGAGGGAAAACCTGCTTTATGCTAGACTTCATGGCTAGTTGCGAGTGTTTCTCTCATCCAATTTCTAGCCATGTCCGTCGCCGTCGTCCGCAAGAAGAGCACGAGCCCGGAGCGGCCTACCCTTTCGCCCGAGAAGGGGAACGAGCTGCTGGGCCTGCTGCTGCTCGCCGCCGCGGCGTTCCTGAGCCTCAGTCTGGGGAGCCATCATCCCCAGGACCCCAGCCTGCTGCATAGCGTCCCCGCGGCGGCGCACGCTCACAACTGGGCAGGCTCGGTGGGGGCGCAGGTCTCGGCGGTGGCGTTCGGCTTCTTCGGCCTGACCTGCTTCCTGATCCCCCTGTTCCTGCTGGTCGCCGGCTGGCGGCGGTTGCGGCGGCGCGGCGCGGCGCGGGTGGTGGGACGGGGATTCGGCGCGGCGCTGCTGCTCGCCTCGACTCCGGCTCTGCTCCAGATCGGCTGCGGCCGTCTGGTCTGGACCGACGGCTCGATCGCGGCGGGGGGCGCCTTCGGAGTGCTTCTCTCCGACTTTCTCCAGTCCCGGCTCAATTTCGCGGGGACGTTGGTGGTGCTC
Organism: Thermoanaerobaculia bacterium; assembly: GCA_036271335.1. Classification (GTDB taxonomy): domain Bacteria; phylum Acidobacteriota; class Thermoanaerobaculia; order Multivoradales; family UBA5704; genus DATARR01. The sequence continues at coordinate 7,194 of DATBAW010000420.1, read as the reverse complement.
GGTTCGGTGGTGGCCGTCGGCGCGGCCCTGGCGGTGCAGTCGACGCTGGGCGACGTGTTGGCGGCTTGGCGCGACCGCGCGCGGCAGCTCTGGCAGACCTGGACCCTCGCCCGCGAGCGCCGGCACGAGCGGCGGGAGAAGGAGCGGAACCGTCGGCGAGTGATCACCAAGCACCTGCAACGGGTCGCCCAGGAGAAGCAGAAGAAGACGCCGCCCGCTGCTCCCGAGGCGCACCGGCCGTCGATGGCCGCGGCGGCGATGTCGGTCGGCGCGCCGCCGCCGGACCATCTCGATCTTCCCATGCGTCCGGCGCGGGTGACCGAGAAGAAGGGGGAGGCCGACTTCGCGATCCGCCGGGTGCCCGCCTTTGCCCTGGAGCCGGACGAGGATTTCCCCGCCGATCCGCGTCCCGCCAGCCTGCCGCCTCGGCCTGCGGCCCCGTCGGCCCCGTCGGCCGCGGCGCCGGTCATGCCGCCGGCACGCCCGAAGCCGCTGCCGCAGAAAGAGCTTCCGTTCGTGGGCGACATCGCTCCGGGTACGCTGCCGCCGGTCAACCTGCTGCAGATGGGGGAGGGGCGGAGCGCCCAGGACGAGGTCGATCTGGTCCGGCGGGGCGAGTCGATCCGCAGCCGTTGCGCCGAGTTCGGCGTCGAGGGCACGGTCGAGGCGATCACGCCCGGACCGGTGATCACCGTCTTCGAATTCCAGCCGGCGCCGGGGGTCAAGGTCAGCCAGATCGTCAACCTCCAGGACGACCTGGCGCTCGCCCTCAAGGCCGAGTCGGTGCGCATCGACCGCATGCCCGGCCGCTCGACGCTGGGCATCGAGGTGCCGAACAAGGAGCGCTCGATCATCCGGCTCGGCAACATGCTCGCCGACGAGCGGTTCCGTAAATCACCCTCGGTGCTCAACATGGCGATCGGCACCGACATCCATGGCGAGCCCTACTACGCCGACCTCGCCACCATGCCGCACCTGCTGATCGCCGGCGCCACCGGCGCGGGCAAGAGCGTGGGCCTGCAGAGCATGATCACCTCGATCCTCTACAAGGCCACGCGCGACGAGGTGCAGTTCATCTTCATCGATCCCAAGCGGATCGAGCTCGGCGTCTACGCCGACATCCCGCATTTGAAGTGCGAGGTGGTGGTCGATCCCAAGAAAGCCGCCAACGCTCTCCGCTGGGCGGTCGCCGAGATGGAGCGCCGCTACCGCCTGCTCGCCGAGGTGCACGTGCGCTCGATCGCCTACTACAACCGGGCGATCTCGGACCCCGAGACCCAGCAGCGCCTGTCGCTCTCCGACGGTGGGGACGGCCTGTTCACCGCCGCTGACCTGAAGCCGCTGCCGTATTACGTGGTGGTGATCGACGAGCTGGCCGATCTGATGATGGTCTCCTCCTCGGACGTCGAGACCTCGATCGCCCGGCTGGCACAGATGGCGCGCGCCGTGGGCATCCACCTGATCGTGGCGACCCAGCGGCCGTCGGTCGACGTGCTCACCGGCACGATCAAGGCGAACTTCCCCTGCCGCATCTCGTTCGCCACGGCCAGCCGCCACGACTCGCGGACGATCCTCGACCAGGTGGGCTCGGAGAAGCTGCTCGGCAAGGGGGACATGCTGATGATGCCCCCCGGATCGTCGCGGGTGATGCGCCTGCACGGCGCCTACATCTCGGAGCAGGAGACGGCGGCGCTGATCCGCTGGCTCAAGAAGCTGGGCAAGCCCGAGCTCGACCCGGAGGTCCTCAAGGCCCCCGACGGCGACGGCGCCTCAGGCGGTGGAGGAGGCGACAACGACGACGAGCTCTACGACGAGGCCGCCCGGCTGGTCATCGCCGAGCGCCAGGCTTCGGCGAGCTTCCTCCAGCGCCGCATGCGCGTCGGCTTCTCCCGCGCCGCCCGCCTGATCGACATGATGGAGCGCGACGGTCTCCTCGGTCCCGCCCAGGGGTCCAAGCCGCGCGAGGTCCTGGTCAAGCCGGACTACTTCGAGGAGATCGATGGGGCACGTGTGGGGGTGGAGGAGTAGGTAACCTCTTCTTCCCCCGGCCGCATGAAATCTTTCCGGCCCGAGGAGCATAGAGGATAGGCGTCCTACCCAATCGAATCCCCGGCGCGGGGACCGGACGCCGAAACTAGCTTTTCGGAAAGGGAGAAGCCAATGAAAAGGCGGCAGATCAAAAAGCTCAACCTTACCAGCGAGACCCTTCGCCAGCTGAATCCCGATCAGGTTCTACACGCAGAAGGTGGAATCTTTCAGAGAGATACGGGCGGGAACACGCAGGAGCCTTCGTACTGCAATGCCTGCACCACCTCCGACACTCTGTTCCAGGCGCAGTGCCGATAAGGCCTATAAAAAAGGCCGGCGTCACCGCCGGCCTTTTCCGTTCTCTGGGACGTTGAGGTTTCCCCTACATCCCCTTCGTCTGCGTCCTCTGCTCGACCTTCGGAATCCCCTTCTCCCGCGCTGGGCGAGCATGGTTGCCGCCCGGTCGAAGAGCTTGAGACCTTGCTGGAGCTGGACGTCCCCCTCGGAGAGCACGCGGTGGCAGGCCTCCTGGCCGCCGGCGGCGTTTGCCAGCTCGGCGCGGATCTGGAGGATCGAGCCGTCGCGCGCCGGCGCGGGGGTCGAAGAGTAGATCGCGGATCGGGCCGGCTCTTTTTTCCTCCTTCCCTTCGCAGGGCTGTGAACTACTCCATAGCGGGCCCTCCGCCGGGCGTGCTCCAATCCCGCCAACGAAGCTGAAGCCAAAGCCGGTGCGGGAAGGAGGGCGTTGCGATGAGCAGTGAGCCTGTGTCTCGAAGAGGATTGCTGAAGGGAGCGGTGGGGGCCGGAGCGGCGGCGGCGTTCCTGCGGTCTTGGCCGGCTCGAGGCCTGGAGGCCAAGGCGGGAGCGCGGCGGCTGCCGACCGCCGAGCTGAAGGAGATCGTCTCGCGGGTCAAGGCGACGACCGATCCGGCCATCCACATGCTCCATCGGACGACCTATGGCGTGGCGCCGGGCGACCTCGACTACGCCCGCCAGATGGGCTACGAGGCCTGGCTCGACGAGCAGCTCCATCCGGAGTCGATCGACGACTCCGCGGTGGACGCCCAGGTCGCCGCGCTCTTCCCCACGCTGACCCAGTCGGCGCAGCAGCTGTTCGACATCTCCAGCCAGCAGAACGACGGCGGCTATTCGGTCGCCATGGAGCTCAAGCGGGCCATGGTCTACCGGGCCCTGTTCAGCAAGCGCCAGCTCTACGAAATGATGGTCGAGTTCTGGAACAACCACTTCAGCATGTATCACTTCAAGGACGACGTCTCGGTGCTGAAGACGATCGACGACCGCGACGTCTCCCGCGCCCACGCCCTCGGCACCTTCCAGGACCTGCTCTCCGCCTCGGCGCACAGCCCGGCGATGATGATCTATCTGGACAACGCCTCCAACGTCGCCGACGGCCCCAACGAGAACTACGCGCGGGAGCTGATGGAGCTGCACACGATCGGCGTCGGCGCCGGCTACACCCAGACCGACGTCCACGAGGTCGCCCGCTGCTTCACCGGCTGGACGGTCGACTACAACGACCAGGGGACGAACGGCGACTTCCTGTTCGATCCCGACTCCCACGATCCGGGGCCGAAGCTCGTCCTCGGCGTCGCCATCGCCGGCGGCGATCCGGGGATCCTCGACGGCCGGCGCGTGCTGGCGACCCTGGCCCGCCACCCCGCCTGTGCCACCTTCATCAGCACCAAGCTCTGCCGCCACTTCGTCGCCGACGTCCCGCCCGATTCGGTGGTGGCCAAGGCGGCGGCGACCTTCACCGCGACCGGCGGCGACATCCGTGCCGTGCTGCGCACCATTCTCCTCTCGGACGAGTTCTTCGCCTCCGCGGGGGCTAAGCTGCGGCGTCCCTACGAGTTCCTCCTCGCCGCCCTGCGGTCGCTGGGGCCGCAGCCGACCTCCGACGGGCTCGACGAGCTCATCTACTCGCTCTCTCCGCTCGGCCAGGTGCCGTTCGAGTGGGAGCCGCCCAACGGCTATCCCGACGTCGGCACCGCCTGGGCCAACACCAACGGCATGCTGAACCGCTGGAACATCGCCTCGGCCCTGGTGCTCAACTGGTTCGACGGCGTGACGGTGCCGGTCCGCGGGCTCGTCGCCGCGGCCGCCCCGAAGACCTCGGCCCGGCTGGTCGACGCCATGTCGGCGCTCCTGGTCCAGCAGGCGCTCGATCCGCCGGACCGCGACCTGCTGATCGACTACGTCGCGCAGGGGCGACCGGGGCGGCAGCGGGTGCCGGCGTGGTACCTGAACCAGCAGGCGCAGGGGCTGATCGCCCTGCTCCTCGGCTCGCCTTATTTCCAGTGGCGCTAGGCGCGCGGACTTCTCGCAGAAAGCGGAGATGAGATCATGCCCAAGCTGACCCGACGCGCATTTCTCGGTGGGTTCGGCGCCCTCGGCGCCGCCTCCCTGCCGAGCTGGTTCCCCCGTCTGGCTTTCGCCGCTCCCGGGCGCGCCGCCGCCCAGCGCGAGACGCTGGTCTGCCTCTTCCTGCGCGGCGGCGCCGACGGCGTCAACGTCGTCGTCCCCTTTGGCGACGCCCACTATTACGAGAACCGGCCGACGATCGGCATCCAGGAGCCGGGCGCCGGCGCCGGCCGCGCTCTCGACCTCGACGGCTACTTCGGCTTCCACCCGTCGCTTGGAGCCCTGAAGGAGGTCTGGAACGACGGTGGACTGGCGGTGGTGCAGGCGGCCGGCATGCCGGTCAACAACCACTCGCACTTCGATTCGATGGACTGGATGGAGCGCGGCACGCCGGGCGAGCGGGTGCTCCTCTCCGGCTGGCTCGGACGCCACCTGGCGGCGGTCGATCCCGCCAACACCTCGCCCTTCCGCGCCATCGGTTTCGGCGACCTGGTCCAGGCGTCGCTGCGCGGCACGGTCCCGGCCACCGCGCTCGACTCGATCGCCGACTTCCACCTCCAGGGGTTCGAGGACCAGGTCAGCCGCTTCCAGGGGACCCTGGCGTCGCTCTACTCCGGCACCACCTTCCTCGACGTCCAGGCGCTGCAGACCTTCGGCGCCGTCGACCGTCTGGCCGCCGTCGATCCCGGCCAGTACGCTCCGGCCAACGGCGCCACCTACCCGGACAGCGACTTCGGCAACGCCATGAAGCAGATCGGCCAGCTGATCAAGGCCGACCTCGGGCTGGAGGTCGCCTGCGTCGATCTCGGCGGCTGGGACATGCACGACACCGAGAACGACCAGATGCCCGACCTGCTGGCCGACCTCGGCGCCGGCCTCCAGGCCTTCTACACCGATCTCCACGATCGCATCGGCACGGTCACGGTGGTGACGATGACCGAGTTCGGCCGCCGGATCCAGGAGAACGCCTCCGGCGGCACCGACCACGGCACCGCCAGCTTCATGTTCCTGATGGGCGGCGGCATCAACGGCCGCAAGGTCTACGGCTCGTGGCCCACCCTGGCGCCGGACGCGCTCGCCGACCCCGGCGACCTGGCGGTGACCACGGATTACCGCACGGTGCTGAGCGAGATCCTCGAACGCCGGCTGGGCAATCCGCAGGTGAGCCAAGTGTTCCCGGACTTCCCGGCGGGGGGCTATCTGGGGGTGTGCAAGGCATAGGGAAGCTTGGGGCGTGGCATGACCTGCATGTAATAATCCGCCCTCCTATGGCGAGCCTTCAACCCGCGCCCAACCGGTTCGCCCTCTACGCGCTGGGCGTCCTGCTGTTCCTGTTCATCCCGCTGGTGCTGTTCCTGTTCGTGCGGCACCCGGCGCCGGTGGCTCTCAGCCTGGGCGCCGGCGTGGCGCTGATCGTCGTCCACCGCTTCCTCGCCCGCCCCTACATGGAGCGGGTGCGGGCAATCAAGTGCCTCTGGTGCAACCGGGTCCTCCCGCGCGAGCCGGCCGAGCTGGAGCTCCGGTCCGGCGGCCGGGCGCTGGCGGCGCGCTGCTGCGCGGCACACCGGGCGCCGGCGGCGAAATTCTTCTCGTTCCTGCAGACTTGGCGCTGGCCGCTGCGGCTGGGGATCTTCCTGCCGCTCCTGTTCCTGCTGACGGCGCTGGCCGCCGTCGCCATGGGGCAGCCGGCTCCCGTCCCGTTCGCCACCGCGTGGTTCCAGCTGGTCGTCGGGGTGACCGTGAATCTGGCCGCCCTCGGCTACCTCGCCGCCCGCGAGCACGCTCCCGTCGAAGTCCCCTTTCCGGTCCACAACTTCTTTCTGCTCGGGGTCCGCAACCTGCTCTGGATCTTCCGGCTGGTCGGCCTCTGGTGGATCTGGCAGGGGATCTCATCCTTGCTTTTGTGAGCTATCCTTAAAGCGACCGTTCCTGCTGTTCAACGCCAACGCAGTTTTTTTCCAGAGGGAGGCTTGAAACATGGCTCATAGAGCGATCGTGAAGTTGGGATGGGTGCTGGCGCTGGTCCTGCTGGTCGGTGCCGCGGCCTCCGGATGGGCGCAGGACGCCAAGCCCGGCACCCCGCCGGCGATGAAGAAGGGTGCCATGTGCGGTGGCATCGCCGGCCTGAAGTGCCCGGAGGGGCAGGCCTGCCGCTTCCCGAGCAATATGTGCAATGTCGCCGATCTCTCCGGCACCTGCACCAAGATCTCCGCGACCTGCCCCAAGGGGGGAGTGCAGGTCTGCGGCTGTGATGGCAAGACCTACACGAACCAGTGTGAGCTGCTAAAGGCCAACGTCCGCGAGGCCAGCCGCGGCGCCTGCCCGGCGAAGCCGGCGGCCTGAGATCCTCTCTCCCGCCTCTCCGTCCGGGGAGGCGGGAGCTTCACGTCATTCCGGCCCGGACAGGCCGAGATCCTCGTACAGGGCGTCGAGCACCGCGCGGACGCGCCGCTCGTGGGCGTCCGCCGCCGGCGTGCCATTGAAGGCCAGCGCCACGGCGAGGCCGCGCTCGGGATCGGCGAAGCCGGCCGACGAGCGGTAGCCGCTGTGGCCGAACGTGCGCGCGGAGGCGTGATGGCCGTAGCCGTAGGGGACCGTCTCGGCGCCGTACTGGATCGAGTTGACGATGAACCCCAGCCCCCAGTCGAGCACGTGCTTGAAGGTGGCGTCCACCATCCCCACCCGGTGGGGTGAGGTGAAGGCCTCGACGGTCTGCGGCAGGAGGAGCCGCTGGCCCTGCCGCGAGCCGCGGCCGAGCAGCATCTCGTAGAAACGGCCGAGCTC
>DATBAW010000419.1:0-12736 GCA_036271335.1 Thermoanaerobaculia bacterium | reverse complement strand
GCGGCTGGCGCGGCGGCCGGTGCTGCTGCTCGAGCCGAACGGCCACGCCGGAGTCGCCAACCGCTGGCTGTCGCGCTTCGCCACCGCCGCGGCCGTCGGCTATCAGGAGACGGTCACCGACCTCAAGTGCCGCTGCTGGGTTACCGGCGTCCCGGTGCGCGCTGCCTTCTTCGACGTCCCCGCCGAGCTGCCATCCCTCGCCGCGCCGCGCCTGCTGGTGCTCGGCGGCAGCCAGGGAGCGAAGCAGATCAACGAAGCGATGCCGGTGGCGGCGGCGCGGCTCGCCGCGCGCTTCCCGGCGATCCGGATCACCCACCAGGCCGGAGCGCGCAACCTGGAGGAGGCGCGGGCGGCCTATGCGTCGGCCGGCGTCGGCGCGCCGCAGGTCGAGGTCGTGCCCTTCCTCGACGACGTCGCCGGCGCCATGGCCGCGAGCCACCTTCTGGTCTCGCGCGCCGGCGCGATCACGCTCGCCGAGATCTGCGCCGCCGGCCGTGCCTCGCTGCTGGTGCCGCTGGCGATCTCCAACGGGCATCAGGTGGACAACGCCCGGCTGCTCGCCGAGGCCGGCGCCGCCGGCATGATCCCATCGAACGAGCTCACGGCCGACCGCCTTGCCGAGCGGCTGGAGGAGCTGCTCGCGGACGCCGGCCGCCTCGCCGCCATGGGCTTGGCGGCGCGGAGCCTGGCGCGTCCGCGCGCCGTCGCCGAGATCGCCGACCACGTCGAGGAGCTCGGACAGGGAGTGGGGGGGCGGCGCTGATGTTCAACCGTTTCACCGACCTCTCGCGCATCCATTTCATGGGCATCGGCGGCGCCGGCATGAGCGGCATCGCCGAGATCCTCCTCGAGTACGACCTCGACGTCAGCGGCTGCGATCAGTCGCTGGGCGAGGCCACGCAGCGGCTGATCGAGCTGGGCGCCAACGTCGAGCAGGGGCATTCGCCCGATCACCTGGAGGGGATCGAGCTGCTGGTGATCTCCTCCGCCGTGGCCGAGGACAACCCGGAAGTCCGCGAGGCGCGGCGGCGCGGCATCACCGTGGTGCGGCGGGCCGAGATGCTCGGCGAGCTGATGCGCCTCAAGTACGGCATCGGCATCGCCGGCACCCACGGCAAGACCACCACCACCTCGCTCGTCGGCACCCTGCTGACCGAGGCCGGGCTCGATCCGACGGTGATCGTCGGCGGCCGGCTGCGCCTCCTCGGCACCGGCGCCCGCCTGGGCAAGAGCGACTACCTGGTGGCCGAGGCCGACGAGTTCGACCGCAGCTTCCTCCGGCTCACCCCGGTGATCGCGGTGATCACCAACATCGACCGCGACCACCTCGACACCTACGGCAATCTGGAGGCGATCCAGGACGCCTTCGTCGAGTTCGGCAACCGCGTCCCCTTCTTCGGCCGGCTGATCGTCTGCCTGGACGACGCCAACGTCCAGAAGGTCCTGCCCCGCGTGGCGGACCGCCGCATCATCACCTACGGCCTGTCGCCGCAGGCCGACCTCTCGGCGGTGAACGTCGAGCCGCACGCCGCCGGCAGCCGCTTCGGCGTGCGCCTGCGCGGCGACCGCCTGCTCGGCCGCATCGACCTCGGCACCATCGAGCTGCCGATCCCCGGCCGTCACAACGTGCTCAACGCGCTGGCGGCGGTCGGCGTCGGGCTCTCGCTGCGGATCGACTTCGACACCATCACCCGCGCCCTCGGCGGCTTCAAGGGCGTGCACCGCCGCTTCGAGCAGGTCGGCACCTGGCACGGCGCCGCCGTGGTCGATGACTACGCCCATCACCCGACCGAGGTCGACGCCACCCTCCAGGCGGCGCGCCAGACCTTCCCGGACGGCCGCGTGTTCGCCGTCTTCCAGCCGCACCTGTTCACCCGCACCCAGGATCAGGCCGAGGAGTTCGGCCGCGCCCTGCTGGGGGCGGACATGGCGATCGTCAACGACGTCTATCCCTCGCGCGAGCAGCCGATCCCCGGCGTCACCGGCCAGTTGGTGGTCGACGCCGCGCAGCGCGGCGGCCACCGCAACGTCCACTTCTGTCCGGCCTGGAAGGACGCGCCGGCGCTGCTGCGCGACGAGGTCGGGCCAAAGGACGTCGTGATCACGCTCGGCGCCGGCGACGTCAACCGGCTCGCCAAGGCGCTGGCGGAAGAGGGAGCGCGAGGATGACTGGCACCCTTTCCGCCACCGTGATGCCGCCCGGCGCCGGCGGCCGTGTGCTCGACTTCCGCCGCCGCGGCACGCCGCCGCGCCGTCGCCGCAAGAGCCTGCTGGTCAAGCTGCTGAAGCCGTTCGCCGCCGCCGTCGGACTGGTGGCGCTGCCGGTCGGCGTGGTCGTCTGGGTGCTCACCGCGCCGCTCTTCCGGCTGCGCGACATCGACGTGCGCGAGCCCAAGGGCTCGGCGAAGCGCGTCTCGGCGGCCTCGATCCGCGAGGCGCTGGCGCCGCTCCAGGGGAAGAACCTGGTGCGGCTGTCGCTCGCCGACGCGGCCGCGCGGGTGCAGAGCAACCCCTGGATCGCCTCGGTGGAGATCGCCAAGGATCTCCCCCACGGCCTGAAGGTGCGCGTCGCCGAGCGCAAGCCGATCGCGCTGCTGCTCGCCGGCAGCGATCTCGTCTTCGCCGATGCTGACGGCCGCGCGATCGCGCCGGTCGCCACGCCCGCCGAGCTGGAGGCGGCGCGCAAGGCCGGCCTGCTGGTGGTGAGCTTCCGCGGCGCGCCGCATCCGAACGGCATGGCCGCCGCGCTCCACGTCGCGGCCGAGGTCGGCAGGGTGGACCCGAACTGGGCGGCGAAGCTGGCGCAGATCGAGGTGCTGGGCGAGGAGGATTTCCGGCTGCGCACCGACGCCCTGCCCTTCCCGCTGCTGGTGAAGGAGGGCGAGGTGGCGCCCAAGCTGCAACGGCTGGTGACGCTGCTGCCGGAGCTGGCGCGCCGCTATCCGAAGATCGAGGCGGTCGACCTGCGCTTCTCGCGGCGGATCGTCGTGCAACCCGCAAATTCTGCTTCGTCGCCCCTCGTTGGGACCGGCGGAGCTGGAGCTTAGAGTCAACTTTTTTCGAGAGGGTCAGCTATGGCCAAAACGGAACCTTACTTCGTCGGTATCGACATCGGGTCCTCCAAGGTGGGGGTCCTCATCGGCCAGCGCGACGACAAGGGGGGCATCGAGGTCGTCGGCAAGGGGCTGGCCCCCAACCGCGGCACTCGCAAGGGGAACATCGTCAACGTCGAGGCCACGGTCGAGGCGCTGAAGGCGGCGAGCGAAGAGGCCGAGGTGATGGCCGGCGTGGAGATCTCCCGCGCCTACGTCGGCGTCGCCGGGGCTGATATTCGCAGCGTCAACTCGCGCGGCATGGTCAGCGTCGCCCGCAAGGACCGCGAGATCACCCGCCAGGACATCCAGCGCGTGCTCGACGCGGCGCAGTCGGCCGCTCTGCCTTCCGACCGCGAGATCCTGCACGCCATCCCGCAGGAGTTCATCGTCGACGAGCAGGGAGGGATCGACGACCCTCTCGGCATGCTGGGCACGCGTCTGGAAGTGATGGTCCATCTGGTGACCGGCAACATCACGCGCTCGCGGACGCTGCTGACCAGCGTCAACCGCGCCGGCATCGAGGTCATTCAGATGGTCTTCGAGCCGCTCGCCACCGCCGAGGCCGTGCTCACGCCCGACGAGCGCGAGCTCGGCGCGCTGCTCATCGACGTCGGCTCCGGCACCACCGAATACGCCCTGTTCTGCGAGGGCGAGATCCAATACAGCGCCGTCGCCCCGATCGGCGCCGGCCACTTCACGAACGACCTCGCGATGGTGCTCCGCACGCCCTTCGCCGAGGCCGAACGGATCAAGGTCAAGCAGGGGTGCTGCCTGCCGAGCATGGTCACCGACGACGAGGGGATCGCCGTCCCCACGGTCGCCGGCGGCACGTCGCGGATCGTTCCCAAGCGCGAGCTCTGCGAGATCCTGCAGCCGCGCGCCGAGGAGCTGTTCACGATGATCCGCGAGGATTTCAAGCGCCACGCCTCGGACGAAGGCCTGCGCGGCGGCGTCATCCTGACCGGTGGCGGCGCCCAGCTCGACGGCCTGCTCGAGATGAGCGAACAGATTTTCGACGCCGGCGTGCGCTACGGCCTGCCGCGCGGCCTGGGTGGATTGGTGGACGTCATCAGCAGCCCGACGTGGGCGACCGCTTCCGGCCTTCTCCTCTACGCGCGCAACGCCGAGGAGAGCCAGAACAAAGTGCAGAAGAAGTCGGGTTTCAGCGTGCGCGGGATGGTCGGCAGCCTGCGCGGTATGTTCTCCGATCTGCTTTAGAATCGGACTGACTCAAAAGGGGGTAAGCATGATTCTCTTCGAAGACCAGGACGCGCAGGATCTCGGCAAGGACAAGCCGCTCCGCGTTCAGACGGTCGCGGACTCGACGCCCGCCCGTATCAAGGTCATCGGCGTCGGCGGCGGCGGCGGCAACGCCGTGAACCGCATGATCGACGCTCAGTTGCGCGGCATCGAGTTCATCGCCGCCAACACCGACCTCCAGGCCCTGGCCAAGTGCCGCGCCCCGATCAAGCTGCAGATCGGCCACATGCTCACCAAAGGGCTCGGCGCGGGCGCCGATCCCGAGCAGGGTCGCAAGGCCGCGCTGGAAGATACCGACCGCATTCTCGAGGTCCTCGAAGGGGCGGACATGGTCTTCCTCACCGCCGGCCTCGGCGGCGGCACCGGCACCGGCGCCGTGCCGGTCATCGCCTCGCTGGCGGCCGAGATCGGCGCGCTCACCGTGGCGGTGGTCACCAAGCCGTTCGGCTTCGAAGGGCGGCGCCGTCTCCAGTATGCCGAGCGCGGCGTCGAGGAGCTGCGGAGCGCCGTCGACACCTTGATCACAATTCCCAACGAGCGCCTGCTCAACTTCGTCGAGCGCGGCACGCCGCTGTTCGAGGCCTTCCGCATCGCCGACGACGTGCTGCGGCAGGCCGTGCAGGGCATCAGCGATCTGATCACCATTCCCGGCGAGGTCAACGTCGATTTCGCCGACGTGCGCACCATCATGACCGGCATGGGCATGGCGCTGATGGGCACCGGCATCGCCAAAGGCGAGCACCGGGCGCTCGAAGCGGCGCAGCGCGCGATCTCCTCGCCGCTGCTCGAGGAGACGTCGATCCAGGGCGCCCGCGGCGTGCTGATCAACATCTCCGGCGGCCACGACCTCACGCTCCACGAGGTCGCGGAAGCCGCGCGCATCATCTCGGATTCGGTCGATCCGGATGCCAACATCATCTCCGGCATGGTGATCGATCCGATGCTGGAGGACGCGATGAAGGTGACGGTGATCGCCACCGGCTTCGACCGTAGCAACGACGATCGTCCGCGGACGTCCGTTTCAGTGTCGTACTCCACGAGCCGTTCGTCGATGCCCGCCGCCGCGCCCAGCCTGGCCGCGATGCCGATGATGGGAGAGCGAGAGAGAGAGCGGAACGAGCCGCGCGAAGAGCCCGAGAAGTCGGCCGCCGAGGTGCCGTTCTACCGCAAGGCGATCGCACACCTCCGTGGCGACGATCCGAATGGCTTTGGGCCCAACTGGTCGAACGTCGACGACTACGACATCCCGACGGTGCTGCGGAAGCAGATGGACTAGAGCCGGAGCCTCACGCCGTATCGCCGCTTCTCCCGCCAAGCTGTCGGGTGGGGAGACCGGCTGAGGCTCTGCCTTCAATCTTGAGTTGACGAGAGCGTAAGTACAGCGTATCTTGGGAAGCTCGGGAGATTCCATGGAAATCAGTGGCGCATACACAACAGAACGAGCGGCGGCCCTCTCGGGCGTGCCGAAGAGCACCGCTTATTACTGGGCGCGAAAAGGCCACTTGCTTCCATCGGTGTCACAAAAGCCATTGCTGTGGTCCTACACCGACCTGCTGGCGTTGCGAACGATCTATTGGCTACGGCAGCCCAAGTCCGCGTTCGAGCGGGAAGTGCCAGCCACGTCGATGTCCAAGGTCAGGCGCGCCTTACGGCAGCTGAAAGAACTCGATCTGGATCTCTTTTCAACCGTGGGCATCACTCTGGCGGGAGAAATCGCCATCGATGCCGATGCGCTGCCGTTGCAATTGGTGGACGGACAATATCTGGAGCGGGCATTGGTAAATATCGTGGGCCCCTTCGAAGGTCTGGAAGGAACCAAGGGCCCAGATCTCCTCTGGCCGCGACCGACCGTGCAAATTCTTCCCGGTAAGATCTCGGGAGCCCCGCACATCACAGGCACGCGAGTACCGACTCAGTCCATCGATGCCTTGGCAAGTCGGGGATTTTCAGTCGAGCAGCTGGCAAAGATCTATCCCTTCGTCAGCCGGGAGTCGCTGTGTGAGAGCATCGACCTGGAGACGCAGCTCAAACGCAATTCTGCTCTAACCCGGGCCGCCTGAAGAGTGATCCGCTTCGCTCTGGACGAAGACGTTCCGGACACCATTATCGATGCGCTCGGGCTCGGCGTCCCCGAGGCAGAGCTGGTTCCCATTCGCCATATCGATCCAAGGCTCCGGCAAATGAACGATTGGGAGCTTCTGCTGTCTCTGCACCATCTCGGCGTTTGGGAGGGTCTGATCAGTACAGACTCGCGGATGCTGAATCTGCCCCGCGAGCTCTCCGTCATTCATCAGACAAGGCTCACTGTCGTCATTGTAGAACAGTCAGGCCATGACCCTATCAGGGCTGCGGGTCTTCTGCTGGTACACCTACCCACGATCTGCCGCAAAAGTGTCCGTTCCATCGGGCAAGTCTGGAGATTGAGCGCTCAAAACAAGAATCATGACGATCCTTGGAAAGAGCTGAAGAGGCTCGCCGAGCATCGGAAGGTGAGCGTCAACTCGCTGTTTCACGGGTACAAGCTATCCAGGCAGGAGCTCGGGCGGAATCCCTTGGGAGATTAAAGAATCAGTCGAAGCGCACGAGCCCCCGCCGCGTCGCCACGCGCACGGCTTCGGTACGGCTGGTGACGCCGAGCTTTTCGAAGAGGTGGGCGAGGTGCGTCTTGACGGTGCGCTCGGAGATGCCCAGTGAGGAGCCGATTTCCTTGTTGCTCTGGCCGTTGGCGAGGAGCCGAAGCGCGGCCAGCTCCCGTGGGGTGAGCTGCACCTGCGTGACCCGCTCGGCCAGCTTGGCCGCGGCGGTCGGCGCCAGGTAGGTCTTGCCGGTGAGCACGGCGCGGATGCAGGCGACGAGCGCGTCGGCGGAAATGTCCTTGAGGATGTAGGCCTTCGCGCCGGCCTGCAAGGCGCGGGCGATATCCTCGTCGGCGTCGTAGGTGGTGAGCACGATGACTCGGGCGTGCGGATCGACCTCGCGAATCCGCCGGACCGCTTCGACCCCTTCCATCTCTGGCATCCGCAGATCCATCAGCACCACGTCCGGCCGGTGGATCTGGAACGCCTCGACGGCATCGCGGCCGTTGGCCGCTTCGGCGACGACCGCGAGGTCGAACTCCTGATTGATGATGTTTGCGACGCCCGTGCGGAGCAGCGCGTGGTCGTCGACGACCAGCACCCGCGCGACGGCCGTCGCCACCACCTGCGGCTCAGCGATCGCCATGGGCTGCCTGTTCGGCACGAGGGATCGCGAACGCCGCCGGCTGCCAGGCGAGCACGACTTCCGTGCCGGCCCGCGCCGCGGTCACGAAGGTCAGCGAGGCGCCGATGCGCTCGGCGCGCTCGCGCATGCTGGTCATGCCGAAGCCGCCGGTACCGAGGTCGCGCGCCATGCCTCTGCCGTCGTCGGTCACCGACAGGCGGAAGCCGACGCCGCGGACGGCTCCCGCGCGCACCACGATGCGGCGGGCGTGGGCATGGCGGCAGGCGTTGGTCAGCGCCTCCTGCGCGATGCCGATGATCTCGCGCTCGGCTCCCGGATCGAAAGCCGGCATCTCGTCGAGGACGAGGTCGACGGGGACGTCGTTCGTGCGTTTCGCCAAAGCGACCATGCGCTGGAGCGCCGCGTGGACGTCCTCGCGCTCGTCGGAGTGGGGGCGCAGCGCCGCCACGGACCGGCGGGCCTCGACGAGGTGCGTGCGCGCGAGGTCCACCGCGGTCGCCAAGCTGCGCGCCACCTTCGGCGGCAGGCTCGTGGCGCTCCGTTGCGCCGCCTGCAACTGCATGAGGATGGCGCCGAAGCCCTGCGCCAGGGTGTCGTGGATGTCGCGCGCGATTCCGTTGCGCTCTTCGAGCACGGCCTGCCGCCGGGCCTCGAAGAGACTCTGCTCGACGAGGCGGCTGTAGAAGAGGGCGAGCGTCGCCTGCCGCGCGGTGGCGTCGAGCAGGGCCGCCAGCCATTGGCGCTCGCAGTCGGAGTCGGCGACGCTCGAGAGCGCGATCCAGCCGAGGGTTCGCGGCGGCAGGTTCAGCGGCGCCACGAGCAGCGCGTCCACGCCGGCAGCCCGGTTCGAGGCGCGGACCGGCTCCGGCAGGCGCGCGTCGTCGGCCCGGTATTCGACGATCTCGGTGCGGCACTCCTCGCAGGTGCCGAGATGGCGGGCCATGCTCTCGCGCGGCAATTCGAGCGCGGCCCAGCCCGGGCTCTCGGCCGTGAGCGTCTCGCCGCCGATGTTCGCCATCCAGAGCTCGCAGGCGCCGGTCGACTCGTCGAGGAGCCAGACGCCGCAGGCGCGCGCGCCGGAGTCGTCCACCAGGCGCTTGATGAACATGCGGAAGAAGCCGCGCAGGTCGGGGTGGGTGACGAGCAGGTCGAGCGCGAGCTGGACGGCGTCACGCTGGATGGACGCCATGCACTCGGCCCGCTGCCGTTCGTCGCGCAGGAAGGAGAGCTCAGCCTGGAGCCGCGCGAGATCGCCTTCAATATCTCCTTGAGAGACTGGGCCTTGAGAGTCTAGGTCTCGAGAGTCTGAAGCAGCCATGGACCGATTATAGGCCTGTGCCGGGTTGCGGGCATTCCGTCGTCCGGACCATTCCGCTCTCGTCCTTTGGGATGAGGGCGGCCTGTGCCGGCAGGATGATGCGGACCTGCCGTATTTGGATGAGGCCGGTCTCGGGCTTCTGTCGGATTGTGGCGGATGTCCGCAAGGGCGATTCTGTGTAGGCCATGAACAAGCAAATTTCTGATCCATCGCTCCTCGCTTCCACGGCCCGCCGGCTCGGAGTGCTCCTGTTGGTAGGGATCGCTCTCGGCTTGGCGGCCTGCGCTCAGGTCGCAACCGGCAACACTCCCACCGTCCTTCCCGAGGTCACGGCCGCTCCGGCGGTCGCGCGGGACGTCACGGAGTGGGACGAATTCACCGGCCGTCTGGAGCCCGTGCAGTCGGTCGCCATCCGTCCCCGTGTCTCGGGGCTGATCTCGCAGGTGTCGTTCGAGGAGGGGAGCCTCGTACGGCAGGGGCAGCCCCTGTTCATGATCGATAGCCGTCCGTTCCAGGCGCAGGTCGACCGCCTCCGCGCCGAGCTGGCGCAGGCGACGGTGGCCCGCGATCGGACCGCCGGCGAGATGCGGCGCGCGGCGCGGCTGTCGAGCGAGAACGCGATGCCCGCCGAGGAGAGCGAACGCCGCGCGGGTGCCGCGGCCGAGGCGTCGGCCCACGTCGATGCCATGTCGGCCTCGCTACGCGCCGCCGAGCTCGACCTGGAGTTCACGAAAGTCGTCTCGCCGATCGCCGGCCGCGTGAGCCGCGCGATGGTCACCCGCGGCAACTTGGTGTCGGGCGGACAGGCCGAGTCCACGCTCCTCACCACGGTGGTGTCGGTCGATCCGATCTATGCCTCCTTCGACGCCGACGAGGCCGCCTTCCTGCGCTATGGCAACCGCGTGCGTCAGGGGTCTGGCGAGAAAGCCCTGAGGATCGAGATGGCGCTCGCCGACGAGGCGGCGTTTCCGCATACGGGCGCGCTGCAATTTCTCGACAACCAGCTCGATCCTTCGACCGGGACGATCCGCGGTCGCGCGGTCTTCCCCAATCCAGACCATCGCTTGACGCCCGGCCTGTTCGTCCGCCTGCGCCTGCCGGGGGCCGCGACGTATCGCGGCGTGCTCGTCGAGGACCGCGCCGTCGGCACCGATCTCGACCGCCGTTTCGTGATGGTGGTCGGCGGCGACAAGAAAGTCGAGTCGCGAACGGTCACGTTGGGGCCACTCGTCGACGGGCTGCGCGTCGTCCGCAAGGGATTGGCTCCCGGAGAGCTGGTGGTGGTGAACGGCCTCCAGCGCGTGCGGCCCGGCGCGCAGGTCAACGCCGTGATCGCCGCGATGGGAAGTGACAAAGCGGCCGACATGGGCGGTGCCCTATGAAATTCTCATCCTTCTTCATCACCCGGCCGATCTTCGCCGCCGTCCTCTCGGCCGTGATCGTCATCGCCGGCGGCCTGGCCCTGCTGAAGCTGCCGATCAGCGAATACCCCTCGGTCGTGCCGCCGACGGTGATCGTGCGCGCGGCGTTCCCGGGCGCCAATCCGAAAGTGATCGCCGAAACCGTGGCCGCGCCGCTCGAGCAGCAGATGAACGGCGTCGAGGACATGCTCTACATGTTTTCGCAGGCGACCTCGGACGGCGCGCTGACCCTGACCGTCACCTTCGCCATCGGCACCGACCTCGACAAGGCCCAGGTGCAAGTGCAGAACCGCGTGGCCCAGGCACTGCCGCGGCTGCCGCAGGACGTCCAGCGGATCGGCGTGACGACCGAAAAGGCGTCGCCTGATTTCCTCCTCATCGCCCATCTCGTTTCGCCGGACGAGCGCTACGACATGCTCTATCTGTCGAATTACGCGCTTCTGCGGGTGAAGGACGAGCTGGCCCGCCTGCCCGGCGTCGGCGCCGTTCAGGTCTTCGGCGCCGGCGAATACAGCATGCGCGTCTGGCTCGATCCGAACCGCCTCGCCTCGCGCCAGCTCACGACGACCGACGTGGTGCGGGCGATCCGCGAGCAGAACATCCAGGTGGCGGCCGGCGTGCTCGGCGCGCCGCCGACGCCGAGCGGCGCGACGTTCCAGCTCACCATCAACGCGCAGGGGCGGCTGACGACGGAAGAGGAATTCGGCAAGATCGTCGTGCGGGCCACCAAGGACGGGCAGATCACGCGCCTCGCGGACGTGGCCCGCCTCGAGCTCGGATCGAGCCGCTACTCCCTGCGCAGCCTGCTCAACAACAAGCCCGCGGTCGCCATCGGCGTCTTCCAGCGCCCCGGCACCAACGCTCTCCAGGCGTCGGCCGACGTGCACGCCACGATGGAGCGGCTGAAGCAGAGCTTCCCGCCCGGCGTGGAGTACAAGATCGTCTACGACCCCACGGTCTACGTGAAGGAATCGATCCGCGCCGTGGCGCATACGCTGTTCGAGGCGATCCTGCTGGTGGTGCTGGTGGTGGTCGTCTTCCTCCAGACCTGGCGGGCGTCGATCATCCCGCTCGTCGCCGTGCCGGTGTCGCTGATCGGCACCTTCGCGGTGATGCTGGCGCTCGGCTTCTCGCTCAACACGCTCTCGCTCTTCGGCCTCGTGCTCGCCATCGGCATCGTGGTCGACGACGCGATCGTGGTGGTCGAAAACGTGGAGCGGCACATCGAGCTGGGACAGGAGCCGATGGAGGCGACGCGGCGGGCGATGTCGGAGGTCTCGGGTCCGATCGTCGCGATCGCCCTCGTCCTCGGCGCCGTGTTCGTGCCGACCGCCTTCATCAGCGGGCTCACCGGGCAGTTCTACCGCCAGTTCGCGCTGACCATCGCCATCTCGACGTTCATCTCGGCGTTCAACTCGCTGACCCTGAGCCCCGCCCTGGCCTCGCGGCTGCTGCGCGCTCACGGCGCGCCGCGGGACCGCGTGCAGCGGGGGATCGATCGGGTTTTCGGCTGGTTCTTCCGTGGCTTCAACCGCGTGTTCGCCAAGGGGTCGTCGCTCTACGGGAGCGGCGTCGTGCGGCTGGTACGGGTGGCCGCGCTGGTGCTCGTCGTCTACGTCGGATTGATCGCGCTCACCGGCCTCGGGTTCGCCAAGGTGCCGCAGGGCTTCGTGCCGGCGCAGGACAAGGATTATCTCGTCGCCTTCGCGCAGCTGCCGGACGGCGCCACGCTCGACCGCACCGACAAAGTGATTCGCGAGATGTCGAAGCTCGCCATGTCGCACCCCGGCGTCGCCAACGCCGTGGCGTTTCCGGGGCTGTCGATCAACGGCTTCGTCAACGCGCCGAACACCGGCATCGCGTTCGTGACGCTCAAGCCATCGGACCAGCGCGCCGGCAAGCGCGGGCTGGACACCACCAGCATCGTCGGCGAGCTCAACCGGAAGTTCGGCGCCATCCAGGGCGCGTTCGTGGCGATCTTCCCACCGCCTCCCGTGCAGGGGCTCGGCGCGGTCGGCGGCTTCAAGCTGTTCGTCGAGGACCGCGCAGGCCTCGGCTTCGAGGAGCTGTACAAACAGGTGCAAGGCGCGGCGGCCGCGGGCCAGTCCGACCCCTCGCTCTTCGGGCTCTTCTCCAGCTTCCAGATCAGCGTGCCGCAGATCGACGTCCACGTCGACCGCGAGCGCGTTAAGACCTACGGCATTCCGCTGACCGACGTGTTCGACACCCTCCAGGTCTATCTCGGATCGCTGTACGCCAACGATTTCAACCGTTTCGGACGGACCTATCAGGTCAACGTGCAGGCGGAATCGAAGTTCCGCTTGCAGCCCGAGCAGATCGCCCGTTTGCAGACGCGCAACGACCGGGGCGAGATGGTGCCGCTCGGATCGGTGTTGCAGGTGAGCCGCAGCTACGGGCCG
>DATBAW010000418.1:0-7815 GCA_036271335.1 Thermoanaerobaculia bacterium | reverse complement strand
ATCCTCTCCTCGCTCGCGGGAGCGGACCTGATCGTCGAGGCGCTCCACCCACGTCCCGCGGCGGCCAAGCTGCTGCTGTTGATCCTGGTCGTGGTCGGGATCCTGGTGCAGATGGGGAGCGGCGAGCGGCGGCGACAGACCGCCTCCTGACGCGGGCCGGCGCGAAACGGATGCTATCCTCCGGTCATCTTCAGTCCAGAGGGTAGAGATCGATGACCAATGCATGGGTCCGCGTGGCCGCTGCTTTCTTTCTGGCGCTGGTCCTGACGGGCGCCGCTCCCGCGCCGCCGGCTGGCGGCTCCCCGGGTAAGCCGGCGCTCGGAGTGATCCCACAGCCGCGCGAGCTGTCGCCGGCCGAACGGGCCGCGGCCGAGCTGGCGGCGGCCTACTTCGCGCGTGGACCCGAGGCCTGGTGGGACCGGCTGGCCGCGGACGCCCCGCTGCGCAAGCTGGGACGGGAGGCGGCGCTGGAGGAGATCGGCGTGCGCGCCGGACCGGCCGACGGCTCCTCCTGGCAGCTCCTCACGCCGGGACCGAAATTCGGCCCCCAGGCGGCGGTCTTCGGCATCGAGCTCCCCTCCGGCCTGGACGAGACGCTCGTCCTCGACCTCGTCGACGAAGGGGGCTGGAAGATCTCCGGCGTCCGCATCACCGCCGAGCCGCTCGCCGTCGCTCCCTTCGCCAAGATCGCTCCCCTCGCCAAGGCCGCTGCCAAGCGCCGCGCCTCTCCCGCGCCAGCTTCCATTGCGCCGTCCGCGCCGCCGATCGATCGCGCGACCCTGCTACGCCTCGCCTTCGGGCTCTTCCTCACCGCTCTGATCGGAGCCGTGGCCTCTCTCGGTCTTGCCTATACCGGCAAGCGCAGGCCGGCGCTCGGCGTGGGAGGCGCGACGGCGATGCTGGCGCTCGGCCTCGGCGTCTGTCTTTGGGAAGCGTCCCACGCCGCGGCGCCGCGCCGCGCCAGCGCTCCGCCGCCGGCTCCGGCCCTGGTGGGGGATCACGCCGGGCTCGTCCGCCTCGCCGCTCTGGCACCCCTGCGGCGCGCCCTCGCCGATGGCGGCGATCGCGCGGAGATCGAGCGCCGGCTGGCCTCGCCGGCCGCCGATCCGGCGTTGCGCGGCATCCAGGATCTCTGGCACGCCCAGTACCTGCTGCTGGAATCCGACCTCAACGCCGCCGCCGGCATCCTCGACCACGTCCCCGCGCCGGCGTCCAGCTCCGTCCGGGCGCCGCTGGGCGACCTGCTCCACGCCCGGCTGGCCTTCCGGCGGCTCCAGGGCCAGCAGACCCAGGAGCTCTATGACGCGGCGATCGCCGACGGCCTGGACGTCGACGCGCTGCGCCTCGAGGCCGCCCTCGCCAGATCGCTGACCGACCAGGACGATCTCGGCGACACCGAGCTGGCGCGCCTGACCGCGACCGGCTCGCGCCTCGCCGAACCCTGGTACGCCGCGGCGCGCCAGGCCGCCCTGGAGGATCGGCTGGAGGAGGCGGAGACCCTGCTGCTCCGCGCCTGGACCCTGGAGCCGATCGCCCGCGGCGAGCTCTTCGAGGATCCCGTCTTCGCCTTCCTGGTCACCCGCCCCAAGCTCTTCCCGGCCTTCCAGTTCAGCCAGGCCGAGGAGCCGCGGACGGCGTTCACCGGCGAGCGGCATCCGATGGCCCTGCCCCTGCGCGCCCAGGCCGTCACCTGCGGCGAGTCGCTGCACGTCGCCGTCGGCGGCGCGGAGCTGGAGGTGCCGAACGGCGCCGGACTGGCGCCCGAGGGCACCCCCGTCGAGGACGCGTTGATCTGGAACCGCCACGCCGAGGAGAAGGCGCTCGCCGCCCTGCCGTCGCTGACCCAGGGGATGGCCGCCGGCGCCACCCTGCCGCCGCGCAATCTGCGGATCGCCCAGGTGGCGGGGCGGGCCCTCGCCGACCAGAACCGCTGGGCCGAGCTGGTGACGCTCACCGAGCCCCTGGCCGGCGACCTCGCGCACGCCCCGGCGCTGCTCGTCCGCCTGCGGGCGCACGCCCTGCGCCAGCTCGACCGCCGGGAGGAGGCCCGCCAGCTCCTCATCCGTCTGGCCAAGAGCGACGTCGCCGGCCGCCGGCCCAAGGCGGGTACCCTCCTCGACCTCTCCGAGCTGTTCGCCGCTTCCGGCGAGTACGATACCGCCATCAAGCTCTCCGAGAAGGCCGACCGCCAGCTCCCCCATCCACGCGGCGAGAGCCGCCGCAAACAGCTCGCGCTCGACCGTGACCTGGCGGCGTCCTACAGCAGCTACAAGTCCGAGCACTTCGAGGTGCGCTACCCGAAATCCACCGGCGACGCCTACGCGCGCGGCGTCACCGTGGTGCTGGAGAAGGAGCGCCAGCGCCTGGCGAAATGGATCCCCGGCGCCGGCAACAAGCCCGTCGAGGTCTACATCTTTCCCTACCGCGACTTCTTCGCCAACTTCGGCGGCGACATGGGCGTCGTCGGCCTCTTCGACGGCAAGGTGCGGGTGCCGTTCGCCGAGGTCAAGAGCCTGCATCCGGAGCTCGTCTCCATCCTCTCCCACGAGCTCGCCCACGCCATGATCGCCGCGGCCACCCACGACCGCGCGCCCCACTGGTTCCAGGAGGGGATGGCGGAGCACGTCGAGATGGGCCGCGGCCGCCTGAATCCGCTGCCCGACCTCGTTCGCACCGACCGCGTCCTCGCCTTCCCGACCATCGATCCCATCCTCCGCGGCTTCGCCGATCCGCAGCTGGTGGACCTCGCCTATGGCGAGGCGGCGTGGACCATCAACTTCATCGAGACCCGCTTCGGCACCGCCGGCCTCCACCGCATGCTCGCCGCGTTCGCCGCCGGCAAGTCGACCGACGAAGCGATCCAGGAGGTCTGCCACCTCTCGACGCCCGAGTTCGACCGCGCCTTCTGGGAGTGGGGAGCGACGAAGGCGCCGCAGACCTACGAGGTCGACGTCCGGCGTTACGACCTGGAGATCCGCGCCCAGACGAGGCGGGAGGAGCGGCAGGACGTGCGCGCCATCCTGCGCTCGGGCGTCAGCGATTCCTCCCGCCTCGGGGAGGAGAAGAAGAAAGCGCAGGCCGACGCGGCGCGGAAGAAGATGGAGGAGTGGTACGCCGTCTACTCGGCCGGCGCGGCGGAGATCAAGGCCGCCTTCCTGCCGATCTTCCAGCGCTACCGGCAGGGCAAAGGAGCCGACCCCATCCCCGGCTGCACCACGCTGACCCGCGCCGTCCCCGCCCTGCTCGATCGTCCCGAGATCCTGAATTCGCCCGATCCGCTCGTCAACCAGTCCCTGCGCGACGCCTATCGCGCCCTCGGCAAACTGGGGAACGTCTGCCTCTCCGGGCGCGACAACGAGATGACCTTCCAGATCGGCGAGGCCGAGAACGCCCTGAGCGTGGCGGCCCGCCTGATGGCGCCCTATGGGCTGAAGCCGTAAGTGGAGGAGCTCCGAACCGCGGTTTGAGGAATCCAGACCGTGGTCTGAGCGATCCAAACCGCGGTTTGACATCTCCAAACCACGGTTTGAGATCTCTGAACCGTGGTTTGAGACGTCCAGACCGAGGTCCGGGATGTCCATACCGCGGCCGGAGAGATGCGGACCACGGTATGCGAACCGCAAACCGCGGTTTGAGACCTCCCCATCACGGTCGGCAAGGTCCAAACCGCGGTTTGAGAACCTCCTGCCGCGGCATGCGAACCGCAAACCACGGTTTGGGATCTTCAAACCGTGAATTGAGGAGTGCAAACCGCGGATTGGAAGACGGCTTTTCAGGTCGCCGCCTGCCCTCCACACCGGGCCGTCTCCAACCGGCCGGCCAGCTCCCGCACCATCGCCGCCGTGATCTCCTGGCGCTGGGCCGCCTCCTGAAAGAGCAGGATGGCCGCCAGGGCCTCGCGATGGACGTCCTGAGCCTCAAAGAGCGCCACCATCTCCGCGGCGAGCGGCAGGACGTCCGAAGCCCGCCCTTCCTCTATATAAAGGCGAGCGAGATCGAGGGACGCCATCGCGGCGTCGTACCCGTTCCCCTGCCGCGCGAAGCCGTCGCGGCTTTCCCGCAAGAGCCGCTCGGCCTCGATGCTGTCCCCCAACCCGGCGGCGATCTTGCCGTGCAGCCAGGAGAGCCGGAGCTGGAGCCAGGGTTCCGGGATTTGCCGGTAGAGGTTCTCATCCGCCTCCAATAAGCCGGCCGCCTGTGTGTAGTGTCCCGTCTCGGCGAGATAGAGGGCGAGATTGTGACGACCGCTGAGGTACAGGCGCGGCTCTGACTCCGCAGGTAACATCTCCAGAGCCGCCAGGACCATTTCAATGGCCCTATCTAGAAGGCCCTGATGAAAGTGCAACTCTCCAAGCTTGAGAAGCACCCGGGCGGTCTCGACGGCGGCACCGCTGATCCGGAAGAGCATCGCGGCGCGAACCAAGTGTGCCTCGGCCTCTGGAAACTGGCGCTGATCCTTGTACAGCGAGCCCTCGAGATGGTCGATCTGAGCCAGGACCAGCGGATCGGTGACGGCTCCATGGCTCACGAGCTGGCGAACGTATTGGAAATGCTCGCCGGCCTGTCGCAGATCGCCTCCCGCCCGGCAGGCGTTCGCCATCCGGGCGGACGCGAGGGCGAGCAGGTCGAAGGCGTCCACATGCCCTGGGGAGTGGTGAATGACGACGCGGGCGAGCTGGGCGAGATCGAATCCTTCCCGGGGATCGGCCGGTGTCCGCCGGCGGCTCTCCTCGATCAACCGCTCGGCGAGGACGGAACCCCGGAAGCGGCTGCGGGCGCGCCGGATGCGGACGAGGCGCTCGGCCGGGCAAAGCGCGAGGAGCTCCGCCAAGTCCCGTTCGGCCTGCCGCGTCTGCTTCAGGAGATCGGATGCATGGCGGCCGAGGACGGCGGGAACCGCCTGCAGCACGTATTCGTACCCCTTCCTGGCCGCCTGCTCCTCGCGCCACGCCTGGACCTCCAGGCGGCAGACGGGACAAAGGCTCTCGAGATGATGGGCCTCGATCCGGGCGAGGGCGCGCTCGGTCAGCTCGCCGCGAGCCACGGCGCGGAGCAGCTCGCGGGTGATGTGGATGTCGCTCAAAGGTTCTGGTCCATGGAATTCAGGTTCTCCTCTTAGGTAAGTTTCCGCAGAGGCCGATTTCGTGACAACGGAATAAAAAATTGTGCCGGCGGCCTCAAGGCAACCGCCGGCACCGGGCGCCTACCCGTTCGGGTCGACCTCCGGCCCGAGCTCGCCGCCCCCGCGCTGCACCGCGGGTCCCGAGCCGACAGGTGGCGCCGTTCCGCCGCCGAGACCATCCGGATCGATCCCCGGCCCCAGCTTCGCCAGCCACCCCGAAGGAGCCACCCACCGCACCACCGTCCGCCACAACTCCGCGAACCCATTCCCCTCGCCACGCCGCCCGCTCGAACGCTCCCCGGCCAAGGCCGGCAGGGCGACCAGCATCAGCAACAAGGCCAGAACGAGACGACGCCAACTGCTTCGACGTGCCATACGCACTCCTTTCGGAGACCGTCGCCGCGCGCCCGGGATGGGCGGGTGGAGGGGCTCCTCTATAAGGATGGGTGCGGTGGGTGGGGGGTGGGGGTGGCGCGGGGGTGCGGGGAGCGCACGGAGGGCGAGGTCTGGGGACGGCCTGAAGGGGGGCTTTATACACAGCCGTCGTCGCAGAAGAGTGCCGGTGGCCTCCGCCCGAGGGCTCGTCCCACAGCCCGTTAGGGAGAGCCTCAGATGATCCGGAGAGGTGCTTATGGCCACGACTCAGTCGTGTAAGACTTCGCCGAACTTGCGACCACCGATTCTATGACTCTTGTCGTGTAAACACCTGAGCTTCATTCCATCCACGCAGTGACTTATGCGACAGTCGCCATAGCATTGACGAGAATCCGGCACCGCGCTAGCCTGTCGCTAAGTGCAGTCAGAAAAAGAGATAAAAGGCGGCATCCGCCGCTACCTGTAAGCGCTACAAGTTCGGAATCTGTCGCGTTGGCTGCGAGGAGCCAGAAGAATGTGGTCGTCGAAGCTAGGGTGGCCGTCTAGCTTGAATTGCGCGGTTTACAAATGAGAGACATTGCAGAGCATGCCAGCCGAGGGATTGCAGTTCGCGAAGCGTTGATGGAACTTCTCTTCGTCCTTGTGCCGTTGTTAGTTCTTATGTTCGTGCTTCGCGCTAACCATTATCCCTGGTTTAGAGTTTTTGCTAGCGAAGAATGGTCATTTGCTTCTGTAGTCCTTATGGGGCAAGCGGTTGCTAAGTATGTCATCCGAAGTATCGGGCATCCGGCTGTTCAGCGAGACTGGGCAGGACTCGTGGTAGCTGCTCTGATTGTCCTTGGCCTTATCCCGGCAGTTACTATTTTGATGATAGTACTCGATTCATATCCGAAGGAGCCCTCCCGTACGCTAGTTGGCATGCAACTGTTCTGCTTTGCGGCGGCTGTCATATGCTTTATATGGTTTGGCGCTCTCGTCGGGGCAGCATATCGACAGCGGCCCGGGCAGTCAGACGTGGAGTAATAGGGTCGTAGAATCATACGCTACACACGACGGCAACCGCGCTCTGCCCTGCGTTCGAGCAGAATCGAGGAGCATAAGTGCTCGGAGGACAGATGGATAACAGGTGCGACAGACACCGGTGCCGCTTAAACCGGAGCAGTATGCCATCACGGGGAAGAATTTTATGAATACAAGAGAGTTAGTTCTTGCCTTCTGTCTTTCGGTCGGTTTCTTGGGCGGAGGCTTATTGCAGTCCCAAAGCTCGCCGGAATCTAAGGCAGGCCATCTCGTAGAAGTGGGTAAATCTTATGTAGCCTTCATGGGAGGTACCTATGCTCCAGAGTTTAAGGTCGTAGAAGTTGTCAACGACTGCTGGGTAAAGGTGGAAGGTACCAGGAAGACAGCTGGTTACACTCGCCTTAACCTCTGTCAAGCTCTTGTGATGAAGGAAGCGTCGGAGTAGTCGGAAGCAGAGAGGATGCGGCCGAAAAATTGCCGGATACAGGCGCCGAGAAACAGGTGCCATGCTTTGCGACTTGAGCTTTCTACAGATACAGGTGCCACCTAAACAGAAATACCAGAGCACGGATGGCTCCGACGTTTGCGGCTCTCTCCCGTGTACAGAGCCTCCAGGTGTCTGGCAATGCCCTGCTGGCCAACTAAGGGCCTGCATCTGACCCCAAATTGCCGCTCCAACCGCTGTTGCTCCCATCCAAACAGCCCGTCCAAAGACACCTCCGCCGTCCAACTCCCAAGGGAGCGCGAAATTTGGAAGCCTCGTCAGGTCAGAGACGCGCCGCTCACCACCTACCCGCCCACAAAGGGCAACGCTGGTGGGAAGCTCCCGAGCGGAAACGCCACGTGGAGAACTCCTGCCCTGATTTTCTGGGCGGCGTCACGGTAGGCGGCCACAAACTCCGCGTAGAAACCTCGAAGCTCGCGGCGCACGATGTGGCTGGCGGCGTGGAAGGCCGGCGCGGGAGACTTCTTGGTGCGCTCAGGCCGCAGGAGAGGATTCTGAGCCAGGATGGCGCCGGGGCCCAGGGGGCGGAGACCTGTCCTCTTTCTCCGGGTCGCGGCTTCGGCTTCAATGTCAGCGACCATAGACGCTACCCGCCTGCGCCTCTCCTCCTCCGACAGGTGCTGCCAGCAAGGTAAAGGATCGAGCTCCAGGATTTCTCGGGTTGCATACTGGAGGAGGCCGAACGTCTCGCCACGGCGGCGAGCTGCGTACTCCTGCGTGCGATCGAACCAGAGACCTTCGAGGACCTCGCCTTCGACCAGCGCGCGGACGGCGTGGACTCCAGGCCAATCCC
>DATBAW010000417.1:0-11899 GCA_036271335.1 Thermoanaerobaculia bacterium | reverse complement strand
TCCTCCAGTCGCGGCGGCGGCTCGACGCGATGCCGGCGGGCGATCTCCTGCAGCAGGTGGCGGGCGAGGAGCGGGACGTCGCTGGCCCGTTCGCGCAGCGGCGGCAGCTCGATGGGGAAGACGTTCAGCCGGAAGAAAAGGTCGGCGCGCAGCTCGCCGTCGTCCACCATGGCGGCGAGATCGCGGTTGGTCGCGGCGACCAGCCGGACGTCGGCGTGAAGGGTCCGGCCGCCGCCCACCCGCTCGAAGGTCCGCTCCTCGAGCGCCCGCAGCAGCTTGCCCTGCACCGCCAGCGGCAGCTCGCCGATCTCGTCGAGGAACAGGGTGCCTCCCTCGGCAGCCTCGAAACGTCCCGGCTGGCGGCGGTCGGCGCCGGTGAAAGCTCCCTTCTCATGGCCGAAGAGCTCGTTCTCGATCAGCGTCTCCGGAATCGCGGCGCAGTTCAGGGCGACGCAGGGCTTGGGCCGCCGCGGCGAGAGCGCGTGGACCGCCCGCGCGAAGAGCTCCTTGCCGGTGCCGCTCTCGCCGGTGAGCAGCACGGTGCTCTCGGTGGGCCCCACCCGTTGCAGCAGGCGGATCGCGGCGCGCAGGCGCGGATGCGCGCCGACGATCGGCGGCGCGCCCGGAGCGCGGAAGATGGCCGCGTCGTCGCGCTCGCCGATGGCCCGCTCGATCAGCCGCGCCAGATCGTCGATCTCGAACGGCTTCTCCAGGAAATCATAGGCGCCGAGCTTCATCGCCTCGACCGCCGTGCCGACCGTGCCGAAACCGGTGAGCACCACGACCGGCGTCCGCGGCTGGGCCTCCCGGCTCGCCGCCAGCACCTCGATCCCCGAGATGTCGGGGAGCTGGAGGTCGGTCAGCACGAAGTCGAAGGGGCGCTCGGCCATCAGCCGCAGCCCCGAGCGACCATCCGCCGCCGCCGTCACCTCATACCCTTCCTGGCCGAGCGCGAGCTCCAGCATGCGACGCAGGGAGTCGCGGTCCTCGACGATCAAAATCCGGCCTTTAGGCATTTTGGATCGCGGATTGGACGGCGGCGATGAGGAGGTCGTCGTCTTCTGCCTCCACGGTCCGCAGGTCGAGGTGAAGGCGGCCTTGCCGGAGATAGCCGACGACCGGCGGATCGCTCTGGCGCAGGCGGGCGAGGAGGGCGTCGTCGCCGGGAAGGGCCAGCGCTTCGCCGGGAATGGGCGCTTCCGGGGCCGAGCCGCCGCCCAGGAACGCCTCGGCGGGAACGATCCCGGCGCCGGTCGCCGCGGCGGCTCTCTCCAGGCGAGCGCGATGCGCCTCCGGAGAGGGCCAGAGACGGTCGAGCGGCAGCGGGGAGCCGGCGAGGTGGAGCCGGAGCACACCTTCGAGCGCGGCGAGCGCCGCGCGGTCGGGGCGGAGCGCGCGATAGAGCGGGTGACGCCGGCAGCGCTCGATCAGGGCCGCGCGGCCGACGAGGAGGCCAGCCTGGGGGCCGCCGAGCAGCTTGTCGCCGCTGCCGGTGACGAGATCGCAGCCGGCGCCGATCAACTCGGCGAGGCTGGGGTGCCCGGCGAGCTGCGGCGCGGCGTGAGGGCGCAGCAGGCCGCTCCCCTCGTCGACCAGCACCGGCACGCCGGTCCGCGCTCCGAGCTCCGCGAGCTCCCGGGGCTCGACCGCGGCGACGAAACCGATCAGCCGGAAGTTGCTGGGGAAGACCTTGAGGAGGAGCGCCGTCTCAGGGACGGTCGCCGCCGCATAGTCGGCCAGCCGGGTGCGGTTCGTCGCGCCTACCTCGACCAAGCGGGCGCCGGCGGCGGCCAGGATCTCCGGGATGCGGAACGAGCCGCCGATCTCCACCAGCTCGCCGCGCGACACCACCACCTCGCGCCCCGCGGCCAGCGCCGCCAGCGCGATCACCAGCGCCGCGGCATTGTTGTTGACCACCAGGGCCGACTCGGCTCCGGTGAGCGCCGTCAGCAGCCGCTCCACGCGGCCGTTGCGCTGCCCGCGGCGGCCGGTCTCGAGGTCGATCTCCAGGTCGCAGTAGGCGTCGAGCAGCGGCGCCAGGCTCCGCGCCACCGTTCCCGGCAGCGGCGCCCGGCCGAGATTGGTGTGCAGGAAGATGCCGGTGGCGTTGAGCACTCGCCGCAGAGGATTGCCGAGGAGCGCCGTCAGACGCCCGGCAATCCGCTGGGGGAGCGCGCCGATCGCGGCCTCCCGATCGCTTGCGGAGAGGGGGGGATCGGCGGCGAGACGGCGTCGCAGATCGT
The DNA here is from genome assembly GCA_036271335.1 of Thermoanaerobaculia bacterium. Classification (GTDB taxonomy): domain Bacteria; phylum Acidobacteriota; class Thermoanaerobaculia; order Multivoradales; family UBA5704; genus DATARR01. Next base: position 9,656 of record DATBAW010000417.1, on the reverse strand, counting down.
CGACTTCGCGCTGGGCTTGGACCCTTACGGGACCTCGCCCGTATAATGGAAGGAGACTTGCCACCGCCGGATGGCTGAGCAGCCGGTCAACCGACGGCAGACCGCGCCGGGCGTCTGAAGGATCGGAGCTTTTCATGATTCAGACCCGGACAGTATCAGGCCCGGAAGGCCTCGCGTATTCTAGGAGATCCGTGGACCCCAAGCGAAACCCGCGAGCCGGCGGCGCCTTCAACTCCCAAGGGACGCCGCTCCAGGCGCCCCGGCCGGGAGTGGCGGCGCGTCCCGGCGCAACCGGTGCGCAGCCGCCGGGCCGGCGCCAGGCGCCGGGCCTGAGCGATCTCCTCGACCAGCTCAACCGGGACGTCCAGCAGCTCCGCGTCGACTTCGAGCGCTTCTTCAACGGCGCTCTGCCGTTCCCGCCGGAGGAGCTGCGGGGGCGTGTCCAGACGCAGATCCGAACCCTGCGAGGCCTGAGCTCGTCAGCGACGGCCGTGGACTCCTTCCGCCTGGGCGATCTCGAAGCCCGCTTCAACAGCTACAACGAGCTGTTCAACCGCCGCCTGCGCGACACCGAGGAGGGGCGGCACGCCGGCCGCCCGGCAGCGGCACCCCCTCCGCCTCCCCGACGCCACGACCCCGTCCAGGGGGTCGTCTTCGGCGATCGCGTCGATCCCGAGGCGGCCGAAGCGCTGTACCAGGGTCTCGTCTCTGCCCCCGGGGATGCTCCCCGATTCGACCTCGACAGTTTTCAGACCTATCTTGCGCGGCAGGTGACCGCCATTCGGGAGAAGACCGGCTGCGCCCAGGTGCAGTTCCGGCTGGCGACCGAGGACGGCAAGGTCAAGCTCAAAGCCCGCCCCGTAGCCGCCCCCGAGGGCTCCCAGAAGGAGAATATCCGTGCGTAGAAGCAACTCCAGGCTCCTCATTTCCTGCCTCGCCGCCCTGACCGCGATCGCCGCGATCGCAGTCGGGCTGGCGGCGGTGCCGCCGAAGAACCTCACCAAGACGATCGAGGCGCAGCGCAAGCTCGTGGCCGATCACCCCGAGGACCCGGCGGTCTACAACGACCTCGGCAACCTGCTGATGCTCGTCCCCAAGCCCGCGGACGCCGAGGCGGCCTACCGCAAAGCGATCGAGCTCGACCCCAACAAGGCCTCGGCCCTGTTCAACCTCGGGCTGCTCCTGCAGCAACAGGGCGAGCTGCGCGAGGCCGAGGATCTCTACCAGCGCACGATCAAGGCCGATCCCAACCACGCCTGGGCCTCGTACCAGCTCGGCTCGATCCAGGAGGCCCACAAACAGAAGTCGAAGGCGATCGACTCCTACGCCCGGGCGTTCGCCCTCGATCCGCAGCTCGCCTTCCCCGAGGTCAATCCGCGCATCGTCGACAACAAGCTGGTGACCGAGGCGATGCTGCGCGCCTACCGGAACGATTTCGGGGCCAACCGGCAGGTGCCCAAGATGTATGACGACGGCGCCCGGATCGCCTCGATGCTGGTGCCGCCGCCCGCCCCGCATGCGGACGACACCAAGGATCAGCCGGCGACCGGCCAGCCGGCGACGTCCAGCACGCGGCAGCCGATGCTGACCCCCAAGCCCGCCGGGACGGCGGGCACGGCGTCGGGAACCACCGTGCTGCGGGAGCAGGATCTCAAGGCTCCGGCGGGTCAGGCCGGCGCTCCTGGAGCCGCCCGAGGAGCCGCCGGCGCCCGCCCGACACTCGGCGGGCAGCAGGGCACGGTGCGGCAGTGGAATCGCCCGGAGCCGACGGTCCAGGACGTTCCCGGCGGCGGTGGGGACGACGACGGCGCTCAGCCGGCGCCGGTCATCAACCCGCCTTCCGGCGGCGTCTATTACCGGCCGGGCGTTCAGAGCACGGGCCGGTTGAACCTGCAGGTCGCGCCGGTCCAGAGCGCGCGGCGGTAGACATCCAGAGGTGGGGGACGGTCAGACGTTGAACCGGAAGTGGGCAACGTCGCCGTCCTTCATCACGTACTCTTTCCCTTCCAGGCGGAGAACGCCGGCGTCGCGGCAGGCGGCCATGGTCTTCAGGCGGATCAGGTCGTCGCAGTGCACGACCTCGGCGCGGATGAAGCCGCGCTCGATGTCGGAGTGGATGCTGCCGGCCGCCTCGCGGGCCTTCGAGCCGCGACGGATCGTCCACGCCCGCACCTCGTCCTCGCCGACGGTGAAGAACGAGATCACCCCCAGCAGCTCATAGCTCGCTCGCGTCACCCGGTCGATGCTCGGCTCGGAGAGGCCGAGGTCGGTCAGGAAATCCTTCTGCTCCTCGGGCGAAAGGGTGCTGATCTCCTGCTCGATCGGCGCGCTGACGGTGACCGCCCGCACCGCGGGGCGCTGCGCCACGCCGAACGCCTCGGGCGCCTCGGCGGTCCGCGATTCGTCGGCGTTGATCACGATCAGCATCGGCTTGGCCGAGAGGAGCTGGAAGCCGCGCAACCGCTTCTCGTCCTCGGGATCGAGCTCGACCTCGCGCAGCGGCTTCTCGGACTCCAGCGCCGGCATCACGATCTCGGTCAGGAGCTGCCGCTCGCGCTGCTCCTCCGGGTTCAGCCCCCGCTTGGTCGCCTTCTCGAGCTTCTCGATCCGCGACTCGACGATCGTGTGGTCGGCGAGGATCAGCTCGAGGTCGATCGTTCCCACATCGCGGGCCGGGTCGATGCTCCCTTCCGGGTGCAGGATCTCCGGATCGTCGAACGCCCGCGCCACGTGCACCAGCGCGTCGACCATCTTGAGCTTCGCGAGGTCGAGGCTCTCGGCGCTCTCCCCCCGCGTGATGCCGGGGATGTCCACGTACTGCACCGTCGCCGGCACGTAGCGCTTGGGATTGAACAGGTCGCGGAGCGCAGCGAGGCGGCCGTCGCGCACCTGCGCCGTCCCCATGTTCGTCTGGTTGGAGGTGGCGTACTTGTCCGTCACCTGGTGAGAGGTGGTCAGGGTATTGAAGAGCGTCGTCTTTCCCGACTTCGGGAAACCGAGGATGCCGAGTTGCACGGGGTGGTACCTCCGGAAGGTCCGTTCAGGGCCGGGCGGCAGGTTATCCGGCCCGGGCCCTCAAGGTCAATCAATCGGCCATCAATCTTCGAGCGTCCGCCCCTTGGTCTCGATCGCCCAGGGGAGGAGGAGGATGCCGGCGAGAGGCACGAAGCCGACGTAGAAGAGGGCCTTCAGGGCACTGGTGAGCGAGTTGGCGCCCTGGGCCGCGATGCTCCCCACCAGGATTGGACCGGCCGCCGCGATCACCCGGCCGATGTTGTAGCAGAAGCCGGAGCCGGTGGCGCGCAGACGCGTCGGGAAGAGCTCCGGCAGATAATACGTGAAGCTGCCGAACACCCCGAACACGGTAAGGCCGATCAGGAAGTACATCACCAGGCGCGTCTCCGGTTCCAGGTCGAGGCCGAAGGTGCAGAGCATGGCCGCGCCCGAGCCGAGGAAGTAGACGAAGTACATCTTCTTCCGCCCCAGGTACTTGGCGGCGGGGATGGTGAGCAGCGTGCCGATCAGCCCGCCGAGGTTGAAGTAGTTGGTGGCGATCTTCTTCCACCCCTCGACCAGCGCCAGGGTGGCGGCGTGGTCCAGGTTCCGCAGCTTCGCGGTCGCCTGGGCGAGGCCGGTCGAGACCACGGGGATGAAGGCGTTGCTGCTCCACCACGAGATGAGGGCGACCACGGCCATCGCGAAGCCCGAGAGGGTGATCGCGCGGTAGCGCGGGGAGAACAGCTCGGCGAGGCGCGGCGGCGCGGCGGAAGCGGCGGCCGACTTCCAGCGCTCCGGCTCGCGGACGAAGGCGCGCACGATGAAGGCGACCGCTGCCGGGATCAACCCGGCGAGGAACACGTAGCGCCAGGAGGTCTCCGGGTTCCCCTTCCAGAAATGGCCGGCGATCTGGAAATTGACGAAGGTGGCGAGGAACAGCCCCGCCGACGCCGACGTGTAGAGAAGGCCGCCGGCTTCCACCCGCCGATGCTCCGGCACCACCTCCGCCACCATCGAGGCCCCGGCCGCCCACTCGCCGCCGATCCCCAGGCTGGCGATGATCCGGCAGAGCCCCAGCACCCAGAGGTTGGGAGCGAAGGCGCAGGCGGCGGTGCCGAGCGCGTAGAGCAGCATGGTGAGCATCAATGTGCGGGTGCGCCCGATGCGGTCCGCCACCTGGCCGAACAGGATGCCGCCCACCGCCCAGCCCACCAGCAGTACCGAGGTGAGGATTCCCGTCCACTGCAAGGTCGCCGCCTTGGCCTCCGGCGAGCCGATGGTGAGGTGGAGCAGGGTCGGCACGCAGTTCGGCGCCACGAAGTTGAACAGCAGGCCGTCGAAGATGTCGAACCCCCATCCCAGCCAGGCGGCGAACAGCACCGTCCACTGGTAGGCGTTCATGTCGAGGACGCGGCGTCCGCCGCCCATCGTCACCGTTTGGGGGTTCATGGGTCAGTGATGATAGCAGGGGCTGGGCGGAAGGTCAGCAGGCCTCGTCGTGAGCTCCCAATCCTTCCAGACGGCCGCCGTGCCACAATCACTCTGTCATGGGCGCTCCCGTCTCCCTGTTCGCCCGCGCTCCCGCCGGGAGGCTCGACCGATCCAGATGAGATCTTCATCGACTGGGAGATCGACGCATGAGTCAACGCCTGGCCGTTACCGTCCTCTTTACGCTCGGGGTCCTGAGCGTCGTCGCTCCAGCCTCGGCCGTCAACCCGGAAAGCGAAACTCTATCGGCCCGTCTCGAAAGAGAAGTCCCCGAGTTGATGCGGGCGGGTGACATCCCGGGGATGTCGATCGTGGTCATTCAGGACGGCAAGATCTATTGGAGCGGTGCTCTGGGAGTGCGCGACGTGGCGACCGGAGCTCTTGTCCAGAAGGACACGGTCTTCTCGGCCGCCTCGCTCTCCAAACCGGTCGTCGCCTACGTCGCGCTGCGGTTGGCAGACCGCGGCCTGATCGACCTTGACACCCCTCTCTTCACCTATCTGCCGTATGACCGTCTGCGCGAGGAAAAGCGCGCCGGGCTGATCACGGCCCGCATGGTCCTTTCTCACTCCACGGGCTTGCCCAACTGGGGTCCTGAAAAGCTCTCCTTGGTTTCCGCTCCCGGGGAGCGCTTCGGTTATTCGGGAGAGGGGTTCCTCTATTTGCAGCGGGTGCTCGAGAAGCTCACGGGGATGCCGCTCCAGGACTTGGCGCGAAAAGAGGTCTTCGAGCCCTTGGGAATGAAACGATCCAGCTTCGTCTGGGAGTCTTCGTTCTCGACCGGGGGCGGAGCGGTCGTCGGCGTCGACGAGGTGGGCCAGGCCCAGACGATCCCGATGGACAGGCCAGCCAACGCCGCGTCCAGCCTGCTGACCACCGCGGAGGACTATGCGCGCTTTCTGATCGCGGTTCTGATCAACGGACAGGGTCTGAAGAAGGCGACGGCGGACGCGATGCTCACCCCACAGATTCGCGTTTCCGGTCAGATTTTCGATCCAAAATCCCCGCCGGGAACCGGCGAGGTTGCCTGGGGCCTGGGCTGCGGTTTGGAGCGCAGTGATTCAAAGGAGCCCTTCTGGTTTTGGCATTGGGGTGACAACGGCGGCTTCCGCAACTGGATGACCGTGTCCCGAGAGAAGCGGTCGGGCGTTGTCTATTTTACCAATACCTTCGAGGGACTCTCGATCGCCGAGGCGGTGTCATCCCTGGCGGTGGGTGCCTCCCAGCCTGCCTTCGGCCGTCTCCAGTACGAACGCTACGATTCGCCTCGCAGGCTGGCGCGAATCGACATCGAGCGGATTTTTTCCAAACAGGGTGGCGAGACCGGCCTCCAGCACTTTCGAGAGCTCCAGGCCAAATCCCCGGACGTCGTCGACGCCAAGCTCGGCAAGGATCTCGCAAGTTTTCTGAACAACACGGGTAAGTCGGAAGCGGCCCATGCCGTCGCCAAGCTCAGCCTCGAGGCGCATCCCAACTCCATCGAGGCGCAGGAGAATTTCGGCGAGGCTGCGCTGAGGGCGGGAGAATTCGAGGTCGCCCGCGCAAGCTTCGCAAAGGTTGTCACCCTTCAACCCGACGACCCCGAGATCAAACGGGAGATCCAGTGGGTGGATGAGGTCCTCGCGGCACAGAAGAGCCCGCCACCTCTTTCCACGGAGAGCCTGCGCCGCTTTGCCGGGAATTATGGCGCTCGCCACATCAAGCTCGACGGGAGCGCTCTCTTTTACCAGCGTGAGGGCCGTCCCAGTTACAAGCTCCTGCCTCTGTCCGGGGATACGTTTTTTCTGGAAGGACTGGGATTCTTCCGGCTGCGCTTCGTGACGAATGGAGAAGGCCACGTCACCAAGCTGATCGGCCTGTATTCGGACGGCTCCGAAGACGAGTCTCCCCGGACCGCCGGCTGAGAGGGGTGGGTTCGGAGATCCCGCTCGTGAACGGCTCTGCTTTCGGTATCGTGGCCGGGTCCATGCCACAATCACCTCGCCATGGCCGCTCCCGTCTCCCCTTCGCTCCCCGCTCCCATCGCCGCTCCGCGCGACGAGCCCTCCCGTGCCCGTCCCTCGCTGTTCGCCCGAATCCCGCCGGGAGGCACCACCGATCCGGACGAGATCCTCAGCCGGTTCATCGACTGGGCGAGTGAGGCGGGGTTCGAGCTCTATCCGGCGCAAGAGGAGGCGCTGCTGGAGATTATGGCCGGCAAGCACGTGATCCTCAACACGCCGACCGGCTCGGGCAAGTCGCTGGTCGCCCTCGGGCTCCACTTCAAGGGGCTGTGCGAGGGGAAGACCTCCTTCTACACCAGCCCGATCAAGGCGCTGGCCTCCGAGAAGTTCTTCTCCCTCTGCGACGACCTCGGCCCCGAGAACGTCGGCATGCTCACCGGCGACGCCTCGATCAATCCGGACGCGCCGGTGATCTGCTGCACCGCCGAGGTGCTCTCCAACCGTGCCCTGCGCGAGGGCGAGCGGTTCGACGTTCCCTACGTGGTGATGGACGAATTCCACTACTACTCGGACCCCGAGCGGGGTGTTGCCTGGCAGATCCCGCTGATCACGCTTCCTCATACACGGTTCCTGCTGATGTCCGCGACCCTCGGCGATGTCTCCGCCATCGCCGGGCACCTCCAGGAGCGCACCGGGATCGAGGCGACCGTCGTCAGCTCCGAGCACCGTCCGGTGCCCCTCGACTTCGAGTACCGCGAGACCCCTCTCCACGAGACGATCGAGGTGATGATCGCCGCCGCCAAGGCGCCGATCTACATCGTCAACTTTACCCAGCGCGAGTGCGCCGAGCTCGCCCAGGCGCTGACCAGCGCGCAGATCTCCAACCGGGAGGAGCGCGAGCGGATCCGTGAGGCGGTCGGCGAATTCCGCTTCGACACGCCCTATGGCAAGGAGTGCAAGCGCTTCCTCTCCTTCGGCATCGGCGTCCATCACGCCGGGCTGCTGCCGAAATACCGGCTGCTTACCGAGCAGCTCTCCCAGCAGGGTCTGCTGCGCGTGATCTGCGGCACGGACACGCTGGGCGTTGGGGTCAACATCCCGATCCGCACGGTGCTGTTCACCAAGCTCGCGAAGTTCGGCGGCGTGAAGACCTCCATCCTCTCGGTGCGCGACTTCAAGCAGATCTCCGGCCGGGCCGGCCGCAAGGGGTTCGACGTCGAGGGGAGCGTGGTCGCGCAGGCGCCGGAGCACATCATCGAGAAGCGCAAGAACGAGCGGAGCGGCAACAAGAAGATCGTCAAGGGCCCCGCCAAGGGGGAGGTCTCGTGGAACAAGGAGACCTTCGAGAAGCTGATCGAGCGGCCCCCCGAGACGCTCAAGTCGCGCTTCCGCATCACCCATGGCATGGTGCTCAACCTCCTCCAGCGCGACGCCGAGCTGGACGATCCCAACCTCCGCAACTTCGATTCGCTGCGCGACCTCATCCGCCGCAGCCACGAGGAGGAGGGGTCCAAGGCGCGCCTGCTCGCTCAGGCCGCGGTGCTGGTGCGCTCGCTCTACCGCGCCCGGATCATCAGGATGAAGCGCGACGCGTCCACGAGCTACCTCTGGGCGGTGGTGGCCGAGGACCTCCAGTGGGATTTCTCGCTCCACCAGGCGCTCTCGCTCTACCTGGTCGAGACGATCCCGCAGCTCGAGCCGGAGTCCGAGACCTACGTGCCCGACCTCATCACCCTCGTCGAATCGATCCTGGAGAACCCGGACATCATCCTGCGCAAGCAGGTCGACAAGCTGAAGGGGGAGCTGGTGGCGCAGCTCAAGGCGGAGGGAGTCGAGTACGAGGCGCGGATGGAGAAGCTGGAGGAGGTCACCCATCCGAAGCCGCTGTCGGACTTCATCTACGGCACCTTCAACCGCTTCCGCGGCAACCACCCGTGGGTTGGAGGGGAGGACATCAAGCCGAAGTCGATCGGCCGCGAGATGTTCGAGGGGTACATGAGCTTCGCGGACTACGTGAAGCGCTACAGCCTCCAGCGCAGCGAGGGGGTGGTCCTGCGCTACCTCTCGCAGCTCTACAAGACCCTCGACCAGTCCGTCCCCGAGATGGCGAAGACGGAAGGGGTCTGGGATGCCCTCGGCTTCTTCCGCGCCCTCGTCGAGACCACTGACTCCAGCCTGCTCGAGGAGTGGCAGGGGCTGCTGCACCCCGAGATCCTGCTCCAGACGAAGGAGCGCAAGGCCGCCCGCGAGATCCTTTGGCTGGAGGAGCTGCTCGCCGACCCCAAGACCTTCGCCGCCCGCGTCCGCGCCGAGATGCACCTCCTCGTCCGCGCCCTCTCGCTCAAGGAATGGGACGAGGCGCCCAACCTCGTCAAGCAGGATGCCGACGATCCCCAGACCGTCTGGGACCCCGAGCGTTTCGAGTCCACGCTGGCCCCCTTCTTCGGGGAGTACGGCGAGCTCCCCTTCACCCCCGAAGCCCGCCGCCATCACTGGACGCAGATCAAGAAGACGGGCGACCGCGAGTGGGAGGTCACCCAGACCCTCCTCGATCCCCAGGGCGACAACCTCTGGGCGATCCAGGGAACGATCGATCTCCGGAATCCCGACGAGGCGGATGGTCCGATCGTGCGGGTGGGACGGATCGGGGCCTAGCCGAGAGGTCCATGAGGAGATCGGATGGTCAAGAAATATTCGCTCACGGAAGCCAGAGCCAACTTCTTCAGAGTGGTTCATGAAGCGGAGGAAGGGACTCGGGTCGAGTTGACTCGGGGAGGAAAGACGGTTGCCGTTCTGACGAAAGTGGAAAATTCCGAGGGAATGCCCAACAAGAAGCTAGGATTCTGGGCGGCTTATCAAAAGTTCCGGCGCGAGCACGATCTGGTTGAGCTCAACATTGATCCCGACGAAATCTGGGGTGATGTCAGAGATCCATCTCCGGGTCGGGACTTCAATTGGTGAGCTTGAGAGGGCGCTCGGAAAGGATCAAATTTCTCGCTCCCCAATGTAGAGACGCCCCGTGGGGCGTCTCCGAGGCGGGGAAAACGGTTCAGACGCCTCGATGGTCCGACGCCGGGCACCGCTACAGCCGCCTCAGAGACGCCCCACGGGGCGTCTTCCATGAGAAGGCCCCAAATTGCAAGGCCGCCAGGGCGGCCTGTCCTTATCGTCTGCTCGTCGATCGGCGTTGGGTATCGGTCCCCGAGTCTTCCATCCGCACTCTCAAGG
>DATBAW010000416.1:0-33486 GCA_036271335.1 Thermoanaerobaculia bacterium | reverse complement strand
GTCCCGCCGGCTCTAACTCCGCTTTTGGTTAGTTTTAGTTAGAGCCGGCGGGACGCCGGCGGTCCCAGGGGATCTCACCCAAGGATGTGGTGACGAGCCACTAGCCGGAGAGGAACGTGCTGATCGTGGCGGTGGTCCGGGCGCTCCCGTCGCCGGCGGTGGTCGCGTAGATCGACAGCGGCGGCGCGCTCCCCTCCAGACGGGCGGTGACCCGGAACGTCTCGCCGGCCGGAAGGAAGAAGGACGCGAACCGCGCCTCGCGGATGCCGACCAGGTAGCCGACGCGCGGCCCGGGGTTCTCCTCCCGCCGCGCCAGCGCCTCGAGCACCGCCGCCGCCTGCGCCGCCGCCTCGACGCCGAGCCACGCGGGAGCGCGCCCCGCCGCCGCCAGCGGGTGATCCGGCGGGATTTCGGCCTCGCAGGCGATCTCCTCTGCGGAAGCCGTGAGGACGCTCCGCACCAGCAGCGCCGGCGGGGCGTGGGGGAGGAGAGAGGCGAGATCGCCGGCGCCGTGGGACGTGCCCGCCGGGTCCGTCCCCGCCCAGGTCTCACCGTCCGCGTTGGACGTCTGCACGGCACCGCCGGCCACCACCGCCTCTTCCCGGCGGATCTCGAACCGCGTCCAGCCCTCCGGATCGGGCGTGCCGAGAGCGAGGTCGAGCGGCTCTCCCGGCAGCACCTGCCGGCGCAGCCGGAGCCCGCGTACGGCGGCGAGGGGTGCTCCCAGGGCGCGCTCGACGATGGCGAGATGGGTGATGCCCGGGAGGATCGGCCGGCCGGGGAAATGTCCGGCGAAGAGCGGGCTCGCCGCCGGGATCTCGATCCGGAAGCGCCCTTCGCCGGTCCCGGCCAGCCGGAAGAGGTCTCCGGCGCTCAATCGTGCTCCAGCCGGTACCCTCCACGACCGGGACGCGTTGGATGACGCAGCAGGCGGAACCGGCGGCCGAGCCGTGGCGAACCCACCCAGCCCAGGGTGTCCGGCGACCGCTTCACGTAGACGCCTTGTTCCAGGGCCAGGATCTCGAAGCGGAGGCCCTTTTTCCTGGCGTCCACCCGCCAGAGCTCCGGCACGCCGGCGGCGGCGTAGAGCGGCGGCAGGCGGACGAGATCCTTGCGGACCGAGCTGTCGCTCAGGATCTCGACCACCACGTCCGGCGCCCCCTCCATCTCGATGAATCGCCCCGGCTTGCCGCTGGCGGCCGGAACGTCCCGCAGCCGCCCGCTGTCGAGGGCCTCCCAGAGGACGACCACGATGTCGGGCTCCACGGAGAGGTCCGCCAAGGGGCTGGAGATCCGCGCGCGGTCGATGTAGACCTCCCCCAGCCCCCGGCGGGTCACCAGGAATTGAAGGACGGCGGAGATCTCGGATTTGACCAGGCTGTGGGTCTGCAGGTCCTCGGGGCTCATGTCCACCTCGAGGTCGCCAGCCAGGAAGTCGATCCGCCCCCGCTCGGGGAAGCGGGGAGAGATGGCCCAGGCCCGGAAACCGACGAGATCGCGGGCTTGCCGTGGGATCTGAAGAGGGTCGTGGAGGGGGTCGCGCATGCGGGAATCCTCGGGTTGGAACTCACGCTAGCACACCCTCCGGCCCGGCGGCCGTCGCGAACAGGTCGGGGAACCGGCGCGGGAGGAACGAGCCGCCGAGGAAGCGGCTCCAGGCGCGGCGCAGCGGATCGTCCCCCGTCGCGGCGAGCAGAGCGGCCAGCCGCTCCAGGAGGGGGTCGACGTCCGCGGCCGTCCGACTGCGCTCGAAAGCGCAGAGGAGCGAGACGAGGTTGTCCTTGCCCGCCGTGCCTGGGATTGGGCCGCTCGCCGCGTCGAGCACCAGGTAGCGCGTCGCGGACACGTGCCGCTGCAAGGCGGGGACGAGCGGCAGGAACAGCTCGCGGGCGTCGAGAGGAGCGTTCCAGCGCTGCTCCCCACCGTAGAGCACCACCGGCAGGACGGCGGGGAGGCGCAGGGCCGCCACCCCCCGGCGGCGGCGCAGGAGGGCGCGGTAGAGCAGGCCGCGGTCGAGCTCCAGGCGCAGGGCGGCGCAGGGGTCCGGCTCGGCTTGTGGCTTGAGCAGCAGGTAGACCCAGTCCGAGCCCCCCTGCCAGCGCAGCCGCCAGACCAGGGCGCTCTCCGGCCGGTCCGGGGGAGAGCCGCCGTCGCGGCGTTCGAGGGTACCGGGGTCGAGCCAGCCGATCCACTCCTCCGGCAGGAAGCCGCGGAGGAGGTCGTGGACCATCCGGGGGTGAGAGAAGAGGTGATGATAGCCGGTGTCGGGTTTCGCGTCGTCGTGTCGGTCGTCCATGGGCCGAAGAATCCTCCTGCCCCAATAGGACGGAAAAAGGGGGGCGAAACTTCTTCGCCTTAGAACCTCTAGGGCCGAATGAGCACGATAGGAGGCCGGCCGCGAGCCCGGTGGCGTCTCGCCGGCGGCGAGCGTCCCGTCTGTCTCCGGCCGACGCACCCCATATAGAATGACGGCCGCGCACGCCCCGTACCCGTAGAAATTCTTCCTGGAGGTACCCCTGACCATGGACAGTGAATCCCGGCCTCTGGCCTTGCTCGCCAAGTACACCCGTTCGATCGACCACGTCGCCATCGCCGTCCGGGATCTCGAGGAATCGATCCGGTTCTACACCGAGGTCCTCGGGTTCCAGCTCAAGGAGCGCCGGCGGACCGAGGGCAAGGCCACCGCCATGATCTCGGCCGTGCTCGTCGCCGGCCCGGTGACCATCGTGCTGCTGGAGGGGACCACCCCCGAATCCCAGGTCTCCCGCTTCGTCGAGCACTTCGGAGCCGGCGTCCAGCACATCGCCATCGGCGTCGAGGACCTGCCGCAGATGGCGGAGGACCTCAAGGCGGCGGGCATGGAGTTCGACACCACGGTCATCCAGAGCCCCGGCCTGCGCCAGATCTTCTCCTCCCGCGATCCGGGCTCGGGGATGATGTTCGAGTTCATCGAGCGGCTGGGCGGCGATTTCACCGACCAGAGCGTGCAGTCGCTCTTCGAGCAGCTCGAGAAGAAGAACGCCTTCTGAGCCGGGATCGGGCGCCATGGACATCACCCTCAAGAGCTGGCTCGCCGATCCGCTGCTCGACGTGATGCACTTCCTGAACGAGGTCGTGCTCCGCTACCCGGAGGCGGTGTCGTTCGCGCCTGGACGGCCCTCCGAGCGCTTCTTCGACGTCGAGCGGAGCCTCGGGGCGGCCGCGGGCTGGGTGGCGTCGCGGGCGGGCGCCTCCGGGGTCCCGGAGCGGGCGGTGTGGAACGATCTCGGCCAGTACAACAAGACCAACGGCATCATCAACGACCTGATCGCGCGCCAGCTCGCGACCGACGAGGGGATCGACGCCCCCCCCGAGTCGATCATCGTCACCACCGGCTGCCAGGAGGGGATGGCGATCCTCCTGCTGGGGCTGATCGATCCGGCGGCGGACGCGCTGCTGGTCAGCGACCCCGCCTACATCGGCGTCCCCGGCCTCGCCCGCATCCTGGGGCTGACCCTGATCCCGGTCCCGACGGGAGAGCAGGGGCTCGATCCTCAGGCTGTCCGCGCGGGGATCGCCGAGGCCCGGCGGCTGGGCCGGCGGCCGCGGGCGCTCTACGACGTGCCCGACTTCAACAACCCGCTCGGCACCCGGATGCCCATGGACGCCCGCCGCGCCCTGCTTGCCCTCGCCCGCGAGGAGGGCCTGCTGGTCTGGGAGGACAATCCCTACGGCATGTTCTCCTACGACGGCCCGCCGCTGCCCACCCTCAAGGCGCTCGACGAGCACGGCGTGGTGATCTACATGGGGAGCTTCTCGAAGACCCTCTATCCCGGCCTCCGGCTCGGCTACCTGGTCGCCGGCCAGCAGGTCGTGCTCCCCGGGGAAGGGCGGGTGCCCCTCGCCGCCGAGCTGTCGAAGGTGAAGAGCCTGACCACGATCAACACGCCGCCGGTCCTGCAGGCGATCGTCGGCGGCCTCCTGCTCGAGACCGGCGGCTCGCTGAAAGGCATTCTGGCGGAGAAGCTGCCGTTCTACCGGGCGAACCGCGACCGCATGCTGGCAGAGCTGGAAGCGACTCTCGGCGGCGTCGAGGGGGTGCGCTGGAACCGTCCCGAGGGGGGGTTCTTCCTCACCCTGACGCTCCCCTTCGAGTTCACGGACGACGACCTGACGACCTGCGCCCGCGACTACGGCGTGATCGTCTGCCCGCTCCGCTTCTTCGCCCTTACCGCCGGCTGGGAGCGGCAGGTGCGGCTCTCCTTCAGCTATACCGACGAGGCGCGGATCGCCGAGGGGATCGGCCGCTTCGCCCGCTTCGTGCGCCAGAAAATCGATGGAGGGCCGATGGATTGAGGACCCTCCCCGCCGGGACGCTGGCCGGCCGGATGCGCGGGGCCCTGCACCGGCGGGGGCTCTCGGACGAGCACGCCGCGTACGTGGTCGACGGCCTGATCGAAGCCTCCCTGCGTGGGATCGACACCCACGGCGTCCGCCTGTTCTCCACCTACCTCGCCGAGCTCGACGGCGGCCGCAGCGCGGCGCGCCCCGAGCTCCGCTGGTCGGGGCGCTTGTCGGGAGAGAGAGCGGCGCGGACGCTCGACGCCGGCAACGCCCTGGGCCTCGTCGCCGGCCGGGTGGCCGCGGACGAGGCCGTGCGGATCGCCCGCGAGCTCGGAGTGGGCGCCGTGTCGGTGCGCAACTCCAACCACTTCGGCGCCGCCTCGGTCTACACCCTGGCGATGGCGCGGCAGGGGGTGCTCGGCCTCGCCTTCACCAACAGCGATGCCCTGGTCGCGCCGCACGGCGGCACGCGGCCCCTCTTCGGCACCAATCCCATCGCGATGGCGGCGCAGGGAGCCGGAGACGACCTCTTCTGCGCCGATTTCGCCACCAGCCAGGTCTCGTACTCGAAGGTCAAACACCACCGGGCTCACGGGCTCCCCCTGGAGCCCGGCTGGGTGGTGGACGGGGAGGAGACCGTCCTCAAGCCGCTGGGCGGGCACAAGGGGCAGTGCCTGGGGATGATGGTGGAGATCCTCTGCGCCCTCCTCGCCGGGATGCCTCTCGACGCCGGGCTCTCCCATCTCTACGCTCCCCCCTACGACGAGCCCCGCCGCGTGGCCCATCTCTTCCTGGCCTTCGAGGTGTCGGCCTTCCGGACTCCGGGGGCGTTCCGCGAGGACCTCTCCCGTCTCCTTGGGGAGGTGCGCGCCGAGCCGGCCGCCGATGGCTCGCGGGTCGTGGCGCCGGGAGATCTCGAGACCGAAGCCGCCGCCGGCCGGCGGGAGAACGGCATCCCCCTCACGGACGAGGAGTGGAGCTTCTTCGAAGCGCTCCCGGTCAGCCCTGCAGGTGCCGCCGGAGGTCCGTGACGGTCGCGGAGAGGATGTCCGCCGCGCCGTCGGCGGCGAGATCCTCCAGCCGCAGCGAGGCCAGGGCCGCGATCGTCAGCGCCATCTCCTCCGGGCTCTGGACCCCGCGCCCGGCGTCGAAACGCTCCAGGTTCCCGGCGGCCCGCGCGACCAGCGCCTGCAGGACCCGGAACGCACCGTCCGACAGCGGCGGCTTGCCCCGATAGAGATCCAGCCGGGCGCCCGGGCGATACCGGGGGAAATCCTCCAACCCTACGAACCGCAGGAACCAGTCGGCGCGAAAGCGGCCGGTGGCGCCCACCAAACCGGCGTAGTCGGCGATCAGCTCGTCGAGCGCTTTGTTGCGCATCGAGCCGAAGAGCCGGCGGGTGAGGTAGTGAGCGCATTCGTGATCGCGGCGGATGACGAGCGACATCTCCCGCCACTCGGCGTCTCCCAGACCGAGGTCGGCCGCCGGCACGGCGCTGTAGGGGCCGTCGGAGAGCAGGATGAAGCGGTCCTGATAGAGGTCGCGCTGAGGCTGGAGGCGCTGGAGCTCCTCCGCCCAGGTGGCGCTCTCCCGCGTGGCGGGGTCCTCGGCCTCCCAGCGGCGCCGCAGCTCGCCGACGCGGCTCCAGTTGTTGTAGCCGGAGACCATCAGCGCCCCCTGCGCGTCGGGGACGGGGACCGGTTCGTTCCGCTTCGTGAGCGCCCGGATGAGGGCGACGAACTCCGCCCGGCCGCGGGCGATCAGCAGAGGGATGCGGCCGGCCGGGCTCGCATGCATCACGATCCCGATCGCCTCTGGCGCCGCGAGGTCCAGCCCCGTCGCCTCCGGCAGCTCGTCGAGCGGGACACCCCGCCGGGTCGCCGCCCGGTAATCCGCCGTCTCGCTGATCCCCTCCCGGATCGGGAAGCGGAGCTGCGGCAGGTGCTCGCGCAGCACGGCGAAGGCGCCGCGCGTGCGGGCCTCCCGCTCGGCCGCCTCCCAGAAAGCGACGAACGGCTCGTCGGCGAGCGGGAAGCGCACCCTTGAAGTCAGGAGAGCGCCGAGGTCGAAGACGTTCTCGTTGTAAGCCGAAAGCTCCTCGATCTCCTCCTGGGAGGCGCCGAGGGAGGCGAGTTGAAGCGGTGTGACCATGCTGGTAGCCTAAGGTACCTTGAGCGCGCAGCGAAGCAAGCCATCAATTTTGATCCTGCTCGCGATGCTCCGCGGAGTGGTCTGCCAGGCGCAGGGCGCGCCCCCGGGCCTGGCCTTGATGGACGCGGTACGGCTGATGCTCGCGCACGATCCCAACGTGGCCATCCAGGAAGCGAGGCTCGACGTGGCGCGCGGGGCGCTCCTGGTGGCCTCGGGACAGTTCGATCCGGTGGTCGCGTCGCAGGTGACGCGGTCGGACGCCAATCTGCCGCAATCCCTGGTCCTCAATGAGGACCTCCGGACGCTGCAGACGACCGCGGGCGTCACCCAGCAGCTGCGCAACGGCCTGACGATCGAGCCCCAGCTCAACCTCGACCGGACGCAGGACCTCACCGCCGGCGCCGCGGCGCTGACCCTGGGGACGCTCACCTTTCAGATCCGCCAGCCGCTGCTGCGGGGACGGGGTCGCGACGCGGTCCAGGCGGCGGAGCACTCCGCCGAGCGGGAGGTCGCGGCGACCGGCCTCGACCTGCGGCACACCGTGTCGCAGCGGGTGATGGTGGTCGCCTCGCAATACTGGCAGGCACGGGCGGCGGAGAGCAGCCTCGACGTGCTGCGCGCCAACGAGCAGAGCGCGCGGGAGCTGCTCGCCAACACCCGCAAGCTGATCGCGGCCGACGAGGTGCCGGCGGCCGACGTCGTGCAGCTCGAGGCGAGCCTCGCCTCCGCGGAGTCGGCCCGCGTCGGTGGCGAGCGCGACCTCTTCGCGCAGAAGCAGTTCCTGGGGCGCGAGATCGGCCTCGATCCGGCGGAGATCGCGGTGCTTCCCCTCCCCGCCGACCCCTTCCCCGGCCTGCGGCCCGAGGAGGTCCCGCCGGACGCGCAGGCCCGCGGCTTCATGACCCTCGGCCTCGGTCACCGCGCCGATCTGGAGGCTGCCCGGCAGCGGGTGACCGAAGCCGACTTCCAGCGCAAGGCCGCCGAGAACGCGCTCAAGCCGCAGCTCGACCTCATCCTGGCTCCAGGGTACACGGGAGTCACGGCGGGAGGAGGGACCCTCGACTACTTCTCGCCGCTGATCCACAACATCCCGGGCGCCAGCACCTCGATCTCGCTGGCCCTGTCCTGGCCGACGTTCAACCAGGCCGCCCGCGGCGCCCTCCTCCAGGTCGACGCCAACCGCCGTCAGGATGCGCTGGCGGTCGACCTGTTGGCCAAGGGGATCGGCGCGGACGTCCCCGCGGCGCTCGACGCCGTCGGCCGCGACGCCCTCCAGCTCGACCGCGCGCGGGTGGCGGTGCAACTGTACGAGCGGACGGTCGCCAACGAGGAAAAGAAGCTCAAGGGGGGCACGTCGACGCTGCTCGATCTGATCAACCAGCGCGACCGCCTGGTCGCGGCCCGGCAGACGGAGGTCGCGGCCGAGCTCGCCCTCGCGCTGGCCCTGCTCGATCTCCGCTTCCAGACCGGTACCCTGATCGGCACCGGCGGCAATAGCGGCCAGACGGGGGAGATCGAGCAGGCGCGCCTGACCACCCTGCCGTCTCTTCAGGAGGACGGGCGATGATCTTCCGCAAGGTGGCCCTGGAGCGCCTCTCCTCTCCCGAGCAGCTCGACCAGATGGTGCAGGTCACCGATCCGAAAGGGTGGCTCGCGCTGGCCGGGATCGGGGTTCTCCTGCTCGCCGCGATCGGCTGGGGGGTCTTCGGCTCGATCCCCACCGAGGCGCAGGGAACGGGGATCCTGCTCCGGCAGGGGGGCGTTTCCGATCTGGTCGCCAACGCCGCCGGTCAGGTCCAGGAGGTCCTCGTCGGCGTCGGCGACCTGATCGAGAAGGGGCAGCCGGTGGCGCGGATCCAGCAGAGCGTCCTGCTGCGGCAGATCGCCGACGACCGTTCGAAGCAGCGGCTCCTGCAGTCCCAGTACGCGGATGCGGTCCGGATCGCCGACCAGCAGAAGCGGCTCCGCGCGCGCGACCTGGCACAGGAGCGCTCCAACCTCGAGCGGAGCGGGGAGTCGCTGGAGAAGGACGTCGCCCTGCTGCGCGAGCGGCTGGACGCCCAGCAGGCCCTGTTGAACGACGGCCTGATCACCAAGGAGACCTTCCTCACCACTCAGCAGTCGCTCAATGCCAAGCGGGACCAGCTCGCCCAGGCGCGGCTCGACCTCAACGGGCTGGACCTCAAGCGGATCGAGGCCGACCAGGTGCTCGACCAGCAGCTCGAAGCCCGCCAGACCGCGATCCGCGATCTGGATCTGGATCTGCGGGAGCTCAACGCCAAGCTGGGGGAGAACGTCAACATTCTCTCCCCCTACTCCGGCCGCGTCCTGGAGGTGCTGGCCAACCGCGGCGACGTGGTCAATCCGGGCAGCGCCATCCTCAGCGTCGAGGTGCTCTCCGAGAACCTCCAGGCGGTCCTCTTCGTCCCGGCCTCCACGGGCAAGCAGGTGCAGCGAGGGATGGCCGTCCAGCTCTCGCCGAGCACCGTCAAGCGGGAGGAGTACGGCTCGCTGCTTGGCAAGGTCACCTGGGTGGCGGAGTTCCCCTCGACCTCCCGTGGCATGATCCGCCTGCTCGGCAACGAGGCGCTGGTCACCAAGCTCATGGAGCAGGGACCGCCGATCCAGGTCAACGTCGATCTGGCGCGCGATCCGGCGACCCCGACCGGCTACCGCTGGTCCTCGTCGCGTGGACCGAACCTCCGGATCAGCAGCGGCACGCTCGCCACCGGCGACATCGTGATCAAGCGGGACCTGCCGGTGTACCTCATCATCCCCAAGGTCCGGGAGGCGACCGGGCTCTGATGCTCCGCCGTTCTCCCACCGTCCTCCAGATGGAAGCGGTCGAGTGCGGGGCGGCGTCCCTCGCCATCGTCCTCGCCCGCTATGGCCGCTGGGTGCCGCTCGAAGAGCTGCGCGTCGCCTGCGGCGTGTCCCGCGACGGCAGCAAGGCGAGCAACATGGTCAAGGCCGCCCGCGGCTACGGCCTGGTCGCCAAGGGTTTCAAGAAGGAGCCGGCGGCCCTGCGCTCCCTCCCCCTGCCGGCGATCCTGCACTGGAACTTCAACCATTTCGTGGTGCTCGACGGCTTCCGCAAGGGGCGCGTCTTCCTGAACGACCCCGCGACCGGGCCGCGGGACGTCAGCGACGAGGAGCTGGACGAGGCGTTCACCGGCGTCGTGCTGACCTTCGAGCCGGGGCCCGACTTCCAGCGGCTGGGGGATCCGCCGCGGCTGATCCCGGCCCTGCGCCGGCGCCTCGCCGGCTCGCGGGCGGCCCTCGCCTTCGTCCTGCTGGCGGGGCTGGCGCTGGCGATCCCGGGCCTGGTGGTCCCGGTGTTCTCCAAGGTCTTCGTCGACAGCGTGCTGCTGGAAAACCGGCGGGAGTGGCTGGGCCCCCTGCTCCTCGCCATGGGGATCGCCGCGCTGCTGACCGGCCTCCTGACCTGGATCCAGCAGGTCTATCTCCTGCGGCTGGAGACCCGGCTGGCGGTGGGCTCCTCCAGCGGCTTCCTCTGGCACGTCCTGCGGCTGCCGACGGAGTTCTTCAGCCAGCGCTTCGCCGGCGACATCAGCTCCCGGGTGGCGATCAACGACCGGGTGGCCCAGCTCCTTTCGCGCGACGTCGCGACCAACGTCCTGGGCGCCCTGATGGTCGTCTTCTTCGCCGTCATCCTCTTTCAGTACGACGCCGTGCTGACTTTGGTGGGGATCGCGGTCGTCTCGCTCAACGTGGCCGCCCTCCGCTTCGTCTCCCGGCGGCGGGTGGACGGCAACCGCCGGCTCGCCCAGGACCAGGGCAAGCTCCTCGGCACGGCGATCGGCGGTCTGCAGACGATCGAGACGCTGAAGGCGACCGGCGGCGAGTCCGATCTGTTCGCCCGCTGGGCGGGGTTCCAGGCCAAGGTGGTCAACGGCCAGCAGGACCTGGAGCGCTATTCGCAGATCCTCGACGCCGTGCCGTCGCTGCTCTCGGCGATCAACACGGCGCTGATCCTCGGTCTCGGCGGCCTGCGGGTGATGAATGGCAGTCTCTCCCTGGGTGGCCTGGTCGCGTTCCAGCTCCTGATGGCTTCGTTCATCGCCCCCATCAACCGGCTGGTGAGCCTGGGCGGCCGTCTCCAGACCGTCGAGGGGGACATGAACCGTCTCGACGACGTCCTTCGCTACCGGATCGATCCCGCCGCCGGTAACGTCGCGGGGGAGCTGCCGGCCCCTGGTGCCTCCGTCCGCCTGCGCGGCTTCCTCGATCTGCGCGAGGTCGCCTTCGGCTACAGCCGGCTCGATCCGCCGCTGATCGAAGGGCTCGACCTGACCCTGAAACCGGGCTCCCGGGTCGCCTTGGTGGGGGGGTCGGGAAGCGGCAAGTCGACGATCTCCCGGCTGGTGACCGGCCTCTACGAGCCCTGGAGCGGCGAGATCCGGTTCGACGGCGGGAAGCGGCAGGAGGTGCCGGCTGCCGTGCTCACCAGCTCGCTCGCCGCGGTCGACCAGAACGTCTTCCTGTTCGAGGGGACGGTGCGGGAGAACCTCACCCTCTGGGATACGACGATCCCGTTGCCCGAGGTCGTGGCCGCCGCCAAGGACGCCTGCATTCACGAGGACATCGCGGCGCGCCAGGGGGGCTACGAGAGCCTGGTCGAAGAGGGGGGCGCCAACTGGAGCGGCGGCCAGCGGCAGCGCCTGGAGATCGCCCGCGCGCTGGTAGGGCGCCCCTCGCTCCTGGTTCTCGACGAGGCCACCAGCGCGCTCGATTCCACCACCGAGAACCGCATCGACCAGAACCTGCGGCGGCGGGGATGCACCTGCCTGATCGTCGCCCACCGCCTGAGCACGATCCGCGACGCCGACGAGATCGTCGTCCTGGAAAAGGGGAAGGTGGTGCAGCGCGGAACCCATGACGAGCTCAAGGAAGTCGACGGCCCCTACGCCCGGCTGATCAGCGCGGAGTAGACGATGTCGGCCCTCGAGCGAGCATTGGCGGAGAGCCCGGCGGTCCCCCTCGCCGGCAACGCGCCTCTGCGGCTCGATCCCTCCGCGCAGGTCTGGTTCGTGGAGACCGGCACCGCCGAAGTCTTCGCGGTGCCCGAGGAAGGAGAGGGTCCGCGCATCCATCTCTGCTCGGTCGCCGCGGGGCAGCTCCTCTGCGGCCTCCGGGGAGCTACGTCGCTGGGCCTTCTGGCCGTGGGACATTCGGGCACCGTCCTGCGGCGGCTCCCCGCCGACCGCTTCCAGGAGCTGGCCCACGACCCTGGCGCGGCCGCGGAGCTTGCCACACGGCTCGACGGCTGGCTGGCCGGCCTGCTGGCGGCGCTCTCTCCTGCCGCCGGACCTAAGATCTTCGCGGAGCTACGCCCAGGCGCCGAGACGCACCTCGCCGAGGCCGGAAAAGCCGCGCGCGCGCAGGCCGGGGTCGCCTGGGTGCGCCATCTCGAGGGGAGCTCCAGGCTGATGGGCGAGCTGGAGCTCGCCCTCGGCGAAGCCCTGTTTCCGATGCCGGAAGGGCTCTGGCTGGTGAGCGCCGGCGAAGCGCGCATCGCCGCCCTCGGCACCCTCGACCTCCTTGCCGGCGAGGCGCTCTGGCCGGGGCTCGCCCGTTTTCACGAGATCTGCCTCCACTACGTCGCTCTCCAGGGCGAGCGGGGAGAGCGCCAGGATCGCGAGCGCCTCGCGCGCCGCCTCGACCTCGACCGCTCCCGTCTGCGCGGCGCCTACGCGCGGCTCGCGTCCATCCTCCTGCCGATGGACGGCGCGGGCACCACTCTTCAGACCGGCTCGGGCGCCGACCCGCTGCTCGCCGCCTGCGTGCTGGTCGGCCAGGCCCAGGGGATCCCTCTCCGCACCCGCGCCGACGCGCCGGCCGGCGGCAAGCTGGAGGACCGTCTCGCCCAGATCTGCGCCGCCTCCCGGGTCCGCTCCCGGCGGGTGATCCTGCGCGACGACTGGTGGCGGCGCGACAACGGCGCCCTGGTCGGCTTCCTCACCCTCGATCCGGAGCAGCAGACCAAGCGCCCCGTCGCCCTGCTGCCGGCCTCCTCCAGGGCCTACGAGATGATCGACCCGGAGGCGGGGACGCGGGTGCGGGTCGACGCCGCCGTCGCCGAGAGCCTGAGCGGCGATGCCCACATGTTCTATCCGCCGTTCCCCGAGCGGCCGCTCACCCGCGGGGATCTGCTGCGCGCGACCTTCGCGGGCCGCCGGGAGGATCTCCTGAGCATCCTGCTGATGGGCGCCTGCGGCGGCCTTCTCGGCATGCTCGTCCCGATCCTGACGGGGGAGCTCTTCGGCACGATCATCCCGGGCGCCTACCGGGGCCAGCTCCTGCAGATTACCCTGGCGCTGGTCGTCAGCGCGCTGTCGGGGGCGGTTTTCCAGCTGACGAGGAGCATCGCCGTCCTCCGCATCGGAGGCCGCGCCGACAGCCAGGTGCAATCGGCCGTCTGGGATCGTCTCCTCGCGCTGCCGGTGACCTTCTTCCGGCAGTTCACGGTGGGCGACCTGGCGAACCGCTCGCTGGGGATCAACTCCATCCGCGAGATGCTGACCGGCAACGCTCTCACCCTCCTTCTGGGCGCGGTCTTCTCGGTCTTCAGCTTCGCGCTCTTGTTTTATTACAGCTGGCGCCTTGCCCTTATCGCCACCGCTCTGGTGATCCTGCTGACCGGGGTAACGGCGGGCCTTGTCTATCTGCAGATCCGCCAACAGCGGGAGCTCCTCAGGCTGCAGGGAAAGATCGCCAGCCTGCTCTTCGGACTGATCAACGGCATCGCCAAGCTGCGCGTGGCCGGCGCCGAGGCCCGGGCCTATGCCCGCTGGGCCGAGCGTTTCGCCGAGCAGCGGCGGCGGACCCTCGCCGCGCAACGGGTGGCCAACGTCCAGACCGCCTTCAACGCGGTCTATGGGGTGCTCACCTCGCTGGTCATCTTCGCCGTCGTGGGCTTCGCCTCCACGGAGACCATGCCGACGGGCGAATTTCTCGCCTTCAGCGCCGCCTTCGGCCAGTTCCTCGCCGCGGCCCTGTCGCTGGTCGGCGCCTTCTCGAGCGTCCTCGCCATGGTGCCCGTCTACGAACGCCTGTCACCGATCCTGGAGGCCGTTCCCGAGGTCGACGAATCCAAGGCCGAGCCGGGGGATCTCGCCGGCGAGATCGAGTTCAGCCACGTCTCCTTCCGCTATCAGGGCGATGGGCCGCTGATCCTGGACGACGTCTCCTTCCGTGCCGGTCCGGGGGAATTCATCGCCCTGGTGGGACCGTCCGGGGCAGGAAAATCGACTTGCCTGCGTCTGATCCTCGGCTTCGAGAAAGCTACTTCGGGCTCGATCTACTTCGACGGCCAGGACCTCGCGGGCCTGGCCGTGCAGTCGGTCCGCCGGCAGACCGGCGTCGTCCTGCAGAGCGGCCGACCGATGGCGGGGAGCATCTTCTCGAACATCACCGGCAGCTCGAACCTGGGGATCGACGAAGCCTGGGCGGCGGCGCGGGCGGCGGGCCTGGAGGAGGACATCAAGGCGATGCCGATGGGGATGCACACCGTCATCAGCGAGGGGGCCGAGACCTTCTCCGGCGGCCAGAAGCAGCGCATCCTGATCGCCCGGGCGGTCGTGAACCGGCCGCGGATCATCCTCTTCGACGAGGCCACGAGCGCCCTCGACAACCGCACTCAAGAGATCGTCAGCCGCAGCCTCGAGCGATTGAAAGCCACCCGCATCGTCATCGCCCATCGCCTGAGCACCATCCAGAACGCCGACCGCATCTACGTCGTCGACGGCGGCCGTGTGGTGGAGGCGGGGAGCTATCAGGACCTCCTCCAGCGCGGTGGCCCGTTCGCCCGGCTGGCCGAACGGCAGATCGCCTGATCTGACATCCTAAAAGCGGGAGACCTCAATGCGTAAAGTCCTCTTCCTTTTCGGCCAGCTCAACGACGACGACGTCGAGTGGATGCTCACCGCCGGCGCGAAGCGGTCCGTTCCCGCCGGGGGAGTCCTGATCGAACAGGGCATGCCGGTGGATGCCCTCTTCATCCTCCTGGAAGGGAAGCTCGCCGTCCGGCTCCGCAGCCGGCGCGGCCCGGAGCGGGAGCTCGCCCGCCTGGACGCCGGGGAAATCGTGGGCGAGATGTCCTTCGTGGACGCCCGTCCGCCCTCCGCCACCGTCCAGGCTCTGGAGGACTCGACCGTCTTCGCTCTCTCGAAGGCCACCCTCAATCGCAAGCTGGCGGCCGACTCCGGCTTCGCCGCCCGTTTCTACCGGGCCCTCGCCATCTATCTGTCCACGACGGTCCGCGAGCGCCACCGGGATCTGGGGTCTGGAGGCGAGCGGGACGATGACGAGGAGGACTCCGACGAGCTCGACGCTAACGTTCTCGACGGCGTCTATCTGGCAGGGGAGCGGTTCGACCGGATGGTGAAGCGGGTGCTGGTGTCGTAGAGCGTCTGCAGTTGTCACGCTTTTTTGGTTTGATGCACCTTAGATAATAGAGAGAATTGCAAGGGCCGAGTTGCCCGCCCGTGGAAAAGGTCCCGCCTTCTCCTCCTGGCTTCAGCTTTGCCTTTGCGAGATGCGGCGTCGAGCCGACTGGAGCTCCCATGCCTCTTGGTCTGACGAATAGATTCGAAATTCTTCAGGAATCGCCTCACGATCTCACGCCCCCTGAGGCGCAAGGCCCATTGGTCGGTTCGATCCAGCATTGGGTCCCTTCAAGATACAATGTCCGGGCCACCGCGGAGGACGGCAGGCTGGTCCTATGGAACACTCTGAGCGGAAAAATGACGGTCTTCAAGCCCGAGGACCGCGAGCCGGTGATCAGTCTGCTCCAGAAGAAAGGATTCCAGGCGCCGAGGGGAAAGGTGATCGGATACTTGGTGAAGCGGGGCTACCTGGTCCAGAGGGGCGTCGACGAGTATCGGCAGTTCCAGCAACTATTCGGTCAAAAGCATTATCGGACCGACGCGCTTGAGTTGATTCTGCTGGCATCGGAAGATTGCAATTTTCGCTGTACATACTGCTACGAGGATTTCGCCCGTGGCACCATGACGCAAGAGGTGCGTGAGGGAGTCAAGCAGCTCGTCCGGAATCGGATCAAGAAGCTCAACCGGCTTCATATCAGCTGGTTTGGTGGCGAGCCACTCTACGGTTGGAGAGCGGTTGAGGATTTGGCGCCGTTCCTCGTTGGGATCGCTGACGAGCATGAGGTTCCCTTCGGGGCGAACATGACTACCAACGGTTACCTGCTCACTCCCGACGTCGCCCAAAAGCTTCTCTCTTGGCGAGTTAGGAATTTTCAGATCACGTTGGATGGTCTGCCTGAGCACCATAACCATTCTCGCGTAGGTCGTGATGGAAGCCCGACCTTTCAACAGATCTACAACAACCTGAAGGCTCTTGCTCGCATGAATGAAGACTTCCAAGTCCTTCTGCGAGTTAATTTTGATCAGTTGAACGCTGGCGGCTTGTCGGAATTTGTTGATGGCTTGTCAAAGGATTTCGCGAACGACTCCAGGTTCAGCCTGCTCCTGAAGGCGGTAGGGAAGTGGGGCGGAGCCAATGATGCGCAACTCGACGTTTGCGGTGGTGATGAGGCTGACCGCATTCAGCGCGATATTCTGGCGCAGGCCGGTAAACAGGGACTGCATTTCGGCAGTCTTCGCGATGCCGCGCGTATGGGGAGCAAGGTCTGCTACGCCGCTCGTCCCTACAACCTCATCATCGGAGCCACGGGGAAGGTGATGAAATGCACGGTTGTCCTCGACAAGAGCGACTATAACGTCGTGGGTCACCTTACCCCGGAGGGTGACTTGGAGGTCGACAACGAACGGATGGCGCTCTGGACCGAGCCGGCCTTCGAACAGGATGACCAGTGTCGCAAATGTGTCGTCTTGCCGACTTGCCAAGGTATCAGCTGCCCGCTGGTTCGGATCGAGGATAAAACCCAGCCCTGTATCTCTACCCGCAAGAACCCGAAGGGAGAGCTTCTGGCCATGCTCGATGCGCCAGGAAAGAAAGAACGCCATAGCTCTTTCGACAAAACGGTGTCGTCTAGTCCAAGGGAGGAAGCTCTCTCGGAGCAATAAGTTGCAGTCTCCCGTTCATCAATCCCGCTCTCGCCAGGGGCGAGGGTCACTTAACAACGGGCCTGGAAGGCTCAATCACAAAGGAGCTGAGCAATGTCTGACAATGAAAAGGCCGCGGCCGACCTGGACAACCTCGATGTCACGGAGTTGGAAGACGGCGATCTCGATGAAGTAGCTGGTGGGCTGCAGGAAGACACCAGCACAACGATCAATAACGGTTGCAACACCGGTTGCTCCTAAGGGTGCAAGCCTGTGCCGGCATCGGGAATGGCCGGCACGGGCTGTCTCCTTCTTTCGTCAAGCTTGGCTAGTCGTCTCATGGCTCGGTTCACTCTGTATTGGGGCAAATGGCTACCATGATTGGTGGAACTGTCGAACAGAATTTGAGTGTGCTCCTGACGAAGGCATTCCAGGCCTACCGTCAGAGCTTACTCCAGAAGATCAGGCGGGATTCCTCCTGGTTGGTCCGGGATTTCAACTCCCTGACCTTCCTTGGAGCCATAGGTCGGATCCCGGCACTGGATCGTCTTCGACTGCGCAGGCTTGAACTCGCCTGTAGTCAAGGCTTGAGCTCCAGTCGTCGCGGTGATCTCGACGATGCATTGAGCTTCTATGGAGAGGCTCAAGAGATTTTAGCCCTGCTAGAGGATGATATGGGGCTTGCCTGGACTATAGGGCGTTCTACCTACGAAGCGGGAACTGCCTATTTGGACTTCAGGCGTGGGCTCACCGAGCAGGCCTGTGAGCGTCTCGGCTTCGCAATGGACGCCGACCTCGAGTTGGAGGATGCCGGTATGACCGTAATGCAAATTCATCGTATCCAGCAGGGACACAATTTGGCTCGAATGCACTTCAGGCTCGGGAATTGGGATGTGGCGCTCAGGCTCGGCGGTTTACTGATCGCATATCTTGAGGGCCAGATCTGGCAGCTTCCTTTTCACCATGGTTGGCGGCCCAAGGCCCTGCGATCTGTGCCGAGGAGCTTGCTGCGGTCTATGATCCATCAAATCCTAAGTGAATGCGCGGTTTTTATTATTACGAATGGGAAGGAGCCCGACGGTTGGAGTCATCTGATCGAGACGTCTCTCCTTTGTCGAAATCCTGAGAGCGCGGTGTGCCCACAGGCGCAGTTCGCTCTGTGGGCACAGTGCAGCCGCCGCTCGGCGAACCCGATCGGCTACTTGATCAACCTGGAGCGATTTCTGAGCCAGGGCATCCTTGAATGCTCACGCCTCTGGTACTTGCTGGTAGTCGAATTAGCGGAGTTCTGCCTCGAAGTGGACACCCACCGAGCGGATGAGGTTCGTACGGCTATTTTGCGAGATTCAGCAAAATGGAAAGGGCTTCCATCTTTCTTGCGAGGGCGCCTTCCAGTCCTTCCCTCAGAGCAAAATAGCCTCGCCTAACGATTCGATCGGCGTGCTCGGCCCTGTCGTAAAGATACGGCGAGAGCATCCTTCTACAAGCCTGTTGGTGTAAACTCCTTGTAGAAGGATCGGTCGTGCACTGCGCTCTATGTCACTCCGAAAATCCCGCCGGCATGAAGTTTTGCGGCCAGTGTGGATCGAAGCTGGCTGCGCCTTGCCCGCAGTGCTTCACCGAGAACCCTCCCGGCTTCAAGTTCTGCGGCGAATGCGGCTCCCCCCTGGAGGCGCCCAAAGCGGCGGCACCCGTTCCCGCCGGCGAGAGTCATTCTCCCGCTCCCCAAAGCTACACCCCACCCCACCTCGCCACCCAGATCCTCCAGTCCCGTTCCGCCCTCGAAGGCGAGCGCAAGCAGGTCACCGTCCTCTTTTGCGACCTCGTGGGCTCCACGTCCTTGGCCGAGCGGCTGGGCCCCGAGACCATGCATCTCCTGCTGAACCGGTTCTTCGAGCTGGCTCTCTCCGAGATCCACCGCTACGAGGGGACCATCAACCAGTTCCTCGGCGACGGCTTCATGGCCCTGTTCGGGGCGCCGATCACGCACGAGGACCACGCTCGGCGGGCGGCGCTCGCCGCCCTGGGTCTCCAGAAGCTCCTGCACGAGCATCGCGCGGAGCTGGGGGAGCCGGACGGGCTGGAGCTCAAGGTTCGGATGGGGATCAACACTGGCTGGGTGGTGGTGGGTGGAATCGGGGATCAGCTGCGCCGAGATTACACGGCGATCGGCGACACGACGAATCTCGCTGCCCGTCTCCAGCAGCACGCCGAGCCCGAGACCATCCTGGTCAGCGATGACACGAGCCGGTATCTCCAGGGCTCCGCCCGGCTGGAGCCCGCCGGGCCCTTCCAGTTGAAAGGGAAGGAAGCCCCCGTCCATGCCTTCGCGCTCCTGGGCCTCGGTCCTCTGCAGTCCGAGCAGGCGGTCCTGGGTGGAATGGCGCGGTCTCCCTTCGCGGGGCGCCAGCGGGAGATGGCGACCCTGGACGAGTTGCGGGTGCGGGCCGCGGGCGGAGAGGGGCAGGTGGTGGGCATCGCCGCCGAGGCCGGCGCCGGCAAGTCACGGCTGGTCTATGAATTCCAGCGCCGGGTGTGGGAGGGGCCGGTTCTGTTCCTCGCCGGGCGCTGCATCTCCTATGGGAGCGGCGTCCCCTATCTGCCGATCCTGCACATGCTGCGCAACGAGTGGGAGATCGCCGAGACCGATGATCCTTCCACGGTAGCAGCGAAGGTTCTGTCGAGCTTGCAAAGAGCGGGGATGGAGGTGGAGGAGTCGCTCCCTTACCTGCTGCGCCTCCTCGGAATCCAGGAGGGGACCGAGCGGCTCGCGGAGCTCAGCCCCCAGGCCCTCCAGGCCCGCACCTTCCGGATCCTGCGGCAGTTGATCCTCAGCGCAGGTCAGGGGAACCTGGTGGTCCTCGAGATCGAGGACCTGCATTGGGTGGACAAGACGTCGGAGGACTTCCTCGCTTTTCTCGTCGAAGGCCTCGTCGTCTCCCGCATGCTGCTCCTGGTGACCTACCGCTCCGGGTATCGCCCTCCCTGGCTCGAGAAGTCCTACGCCACCCAGGTCGCGCTCTCCCGGCTGACGAACTCGGAGAGCCAGGCGGTGGTGAGATCCGTCCTGCGCCGCGCCGCCCCTTCGGAGGCGCTGGTCGGAATGGTGCTGAGCAAGGCGGAGGGAAACCCCTTCTTCCTCGAAGAGCTGGCGCGGTCGCTGCTGGAGAATCCGGATGTCCTGGTTCCGGACACGATCCAGGGCGTAGTGATGGCCCGCATCGATCGTCTGCCGGAGGAGCACAAACGGCTTCTGCAGACCGCTGCCGTCCTGGGCCGGGAGTTCTCCCTCCCGCCGTTGACGCAGGTCTGGGGAGAGGACGGGGACCTGACGCCGCTCCTCTCCGACCTCAAGCGGTGGGAGTTCTTCTATGAGGAGCCCACGGCCGAGGAGTCGCGCTATCTCTTCAAGCACGCCCTGACCCAGGAGGCGGTCTACCAGACCCTGCTGAAGGCGCGGCGGCAGAGCCTGCACGCGGCGGCCGGAGAGGCTTTCGAGCGGCTCCATGCCGACCACCTCGAGGACG
Organism: Thermoanaerobaculia bacterium; assembly: GCA_036271335.1. Classification (GTDB taxonomy): domain Bacteria; phylum Acidobacteriota; class Thermoanaerobaculia; order Multivoradales; family UBA5704; genus DATARR01. The sequence continues at coordinate 13,436 of DATBAW010000416.1, read as the reverse complement.
TCTACGACACGCTGGCCTACCATTTCTCCAAGGCCGACGACGCGGAGAAGGCGGCCTCCTATCTGGTCCTGTTCGCCGGGCAGGCCGCGGACCGGTACGCTCATGCCGAGGCGGAGCAGGCCTTGCGGCAGGCGCTCGTTCATTGTGACCACCTGCCGGCGGCCGAGAGGGGGCGTCGCCGGCTGGAGGTGATCCTGCTGCTCGCGGCGTCGCTGCTGCCTCTGGCCCGTTTTCCCGAGACCCTGGACCTCTTCCTGGAGAACCGCGAGCTCGTCGACCGTCTCGGAGATCCGGCGCTGGCCGGCCCGTTCTATTTCTGGCTGGCTCACACCTACGGCTATCTCGGGAACCAGGAGGCGGCGGCGAGCACCGCGCACCTCGCCATCGAGGCGGCGCGGCGGTGCGGGGATACGGCCACGGAGGGGAAGGCCTGGTACGTGCTCTGCCGGGATGCCTTCTGGTCGGGGCGGTTCTCGGAGGGGATCGAGCATGGCCGCGCGTCCCTCGCCTTGCTGGAGCGGAGCGACGATCCCTGGTGGCAGGGCCAGGCCTATTGGGTGGCGGGTTTCCACCACTACGTTCTCGGGCAGTTCGAAGAGGCGTTCGACAAGATGAAGTGGGCCGAGGCCATCTGGCGCGCCTTGCAGGACCCTCGGCTCGATCCTTCCTGGAGCACCGGCTACTTTCATGCTTCCCTGGGAGACTGGGAGCTCGGGATCGCCGAATGCCGCGGCGGCCTGGAGCGGGCTCAGGATCCTCTCAACACCGCGGCGGCCCTGGGCTTCCTGGGCTACGCGTTCCTGGAAAAAGGAGATCTCCCCCAGGCCATCGAGGCTCTGGAGGAGTCCACCGGGCGGCTGCGCCAAGCCGGGATGCAGCAGCTGCTCGGCTGGTTCTCCGCCTTCCTCGCGGAAGCCTATCTGCGGTCGGACCGGCGGGAGAAGGCCCGGGAGTCCGCTCACGAGGCACTCGCGGTCACCGAGGGGGTCCGGTTTCAATACGGCAGCGGCATGGCGCAGCGGGCCCTGGGACGGATCGCCTGGGCCGATGCGGATCGGGAGGGGGCGGAACTATGGCTGCGGGAAGCTCTCGCAAGCTTCCGCTCGATCCGGGCTCCTTTCGAAGCCGGCCGCACCCGCCTGGAGCTGGCGCGGCTGGCCGGTGCCGGTTCCGGAGAGGCCGCGACACAGCTCGGCGAGGCTCGCCGGATTTTCACGGAGCTGCGGCTCCCCGGCTTTCTGGAGACGACCGAGCGGCTCGCCGCGGACCTCGCGGCGCCAGCGCTGGAACGGCCGCGCGGTCCGCAACCGGCATAGGCCGTCTCGGGCCGAGCCATGGCGTTCTTTGCCGGTCCGCTGCTGGTCCTCTTTGCCGCCAGCCTCGCTTCGTCGGGGTTCGATCTGTCCCGCAAGCTGCTGGTGCGCCATCTCGCGCCGGTACCCATGGTGGTGCTGCTGGCCTTCGCCTCGATCCCCCTGTTCGGCGCGATGGTCATCGCCGGAGGTGGAACCACGGTGCTGCCGGGGTACTATGCGCCCGCTCTCGCCTCGGTCCTGCTCAACATCGTCGCCAATTTCACCTTTCTCCAGTCGGTGAGGATCTCGCCCCTCTCGGTCACGGTGCCCTTGCTGTCGCTGACGCCGGTGTTCACCGCGCTGTTGGGGTTTCTGATCCTCGGCGAGCGCCTGGCCCCGCTGGCGGCCGCCGGGATCGTCCTGGTGGTCGCCGGGGCCTTCTGGCTCAACCTTCCGCGCGCGGATCCGGCGGCGGCCGGAAGTCCGTTCTGGCGAGCCGTGCTGCTCCAGCCGGGAGCCTGGCTGATGGCCGGGACGGCATTGCTGATCTCGGGCACGATCCCTCTCGACAAGCTGGCGGTGGCTCGCGCGACACCGCCCTTCCACGGCCTCTTCCTGACGACCGGTCTGGCCCTGGGCTCCCTGGTGGTGCTCGGATTCCAGCGCCGTTTCGGCGAGCTGGCCGCCGTCCGCCGGGTCTGGCGTCCGTTTCTGCTCGCCCTGTTGATGAGCACCCTCGCCCTCGGATTCCAGCTGGTCGCTCTGCAGTTCCTGCTGGTCGGCGTCATCGAGACGGTCAAGCGGGGGATCGGAAACCTGCTGGCGGTGGCGCTCGGCCGTGTGGTTCTCGCGGAGGCTCTGAGCCCGCACAAGCTCGGCGCGGCGGTCCTGATGGCCCTGGGTGTGGCGCTGATCCTGCTCTGAGCCTTCCTCCACCCCTTCGCGGGCTCAGCCGCCTTCGAGTCTGGAGGGCTCGAACGCCAGATAGGCCTTCGCCTCCGGCGCGCGGTTTGGAGCGCAGACGACCTTCACATGGCTCAAGGTCCGGATGCAGACCCCGCGAGGGCCGAGCGCGGCCACGGGCCATCGCCCGGCGGCGGTCCAGAAGGTGTCGTACCCTGGCCAGGCGAGCGCGGCGTCTCCCTTCTCAGGCCCGCAGAGGCCCTGCTGCTCCAGGCGCTCGAAGAGGCCCCGCCAGCGCGGCTCCCGGGAGGGCTGGCGAGGGAAGGAGCCCTCGATCCCGATCCGCGGCAGGACCCTGTCCGTGACGTCGAACGAGAGGTGGAGCCTCTCCACCCCCGCGAAGAGGGCGACGACCGGCTCGACCCAGGGGACGCTCTCCGGGATCACCTGCTGGAGATAGCCGAGAATCCCGGCCGGCTCCAACCCGAAGATCTCCAGGCGAATGGCATCGCTCCCCCGGGCCCGGAGGCTGAAGACGTAAAGGAGAGCCGCCGGAGGCGGCAGAGCGTCGAGGCAGGAGAGGATGCGGGCGAGTTGCCCGGCGGGTGGAGAGAACCCCTGCAGAGCGGGGAGGAGAGTCCCGGCGAGCCAGCCGGGATCGAGGGCCCTGGGAAGCTTCGCGCAAACCACCGGGGCCGGCGAAACCTCGCCAAGCTCCCGGTCAAGGTCCCATTCCAGCCAGACGGAGCGGACCGGGGCAAGCGGTCCGTCCCCGGCGGACCAGAGAGAGACGAAACTTCCGGCGGCCGGGAGACGCGCGGAGAGGGCGCGGGCTTCTGACGCCGTCCGCAGACGAAGAGACAAATCGACGGGCGCGAGGCCGGGCGCGAGCCGCGCCTCCAGAGTCCCCTGGCATTCGCCAGGGAGGGCGGCCCCGAGATGATGGAGGCGCTCGATCGCTTCGGGAGCGAAGAGGGGGAGAGTCCAGCAAGGCCCGAGAACCTCCAGCCAGTCGGCGGAGGTCAACACGGCCCGCGGCGTCACCGGCTTACGGAGTGGGCCAGGCGTCGTCGCCGCCGGCGGCCTGGTCGAGGTCTTCGTCCGAGAGCTCCCGATCGCAGTCGAGGAGATCCATGACGTCCTTCAGGGTGAGGCGGTATCCCCGGCCTGCCGCCCAGCCGAGGGCCGCTTCCGAGCTGCGGCGCAGAGCCCTGGACTCGTTGAGCAGGACAGGATCTTTCCGCAGGTCTTCCAGCAGACGGCTCAGCTCAGGGCTACTCATGACAAATCTCCTTCCGGTACGTTAGGGATACGATGCTCCAAACTTCGCGGGAAATCAACCTCAAAGAAGGTTGCGCATGCAAGATTTGTTCGCGCCCTATGGATCACTCCGCGCGCGCCGCCGGCGGATCGATCACCGTGAAATGGAAGGTTGTGCCGTCGCCGGGGGTGCTCTCGAGCCAGACCCGGCCTCCCATCTGCTGGATGGCGGCCTGGACGATGGCGAGGCCGAGCCCGGTACCGTCGGCGATCCCGGGGTGGGCGCGGACGAACTGCTCGAAGACCAGATCGTGCATCTCTTCAGGGATGCCGAGGCCGTTGTCGGCCACCGAGATGCGCCAGAAGCCGTCCTCGTGCCGCTGGACGCCGAGGCGTACCCAGCGGTCCTCCTCGTCGGGATCGGAGAACTTGACGGCGTTGCCCACCAGGTTGATCAGCGCCAGCTCGACGCGGGTGGCGTCGACCTGGACGTCCGGAATCGGCTCCTGGATCTCGATGCGCACCCCCCGCTCGCCGGCCATGGTCTGCAGCTCCTCGACCGTCTCGGCGACCAGCGTGCGCAGCGAGAGCCGGCGCCCCTGCGCAGTCTCCTCGCTCCCCTGGGCGATCGCCAGCGCCTGGATGTCGTCCGCCACCCCCTTGAGGCTCCGCACCGTCTGATGGAGACTGCGCAATGCCTTCTCCCGGCTGGCGGGCTCCGGCGCGCCGTCGAGCAGGTGGAGGGCGATCTCCGCCGAGGAGAGCCGGTTGCGCAGCTCGTGCGCCAGGTCGCGCCCGAAGCCACCGAGCAGCCGGGCGCGGTCGCGGCGGTCGCGGAACCCCTCTTCCCGGAAGGTGGTCGCGGTGATCGTGGTGATCGAGGTCAGCGCCCGATGGAGGCGCTCGGCGACCTCGATCGCGTAGTCGGGCTCCACCTTGCGTCCGAAGGTGCGGGCGTCCTCGCGCAGCGCCTTGTAAAGGATGCCGCCGAGGATCTCGAACTCGGCCAGGATCTCGTCGATGTCATAGCCCTGCTCGCGGCGCAGCCGCGCCAGCATGGCGAACTCGTCCCGCACCAGCTGCTCGGAGGCCAGATCCCCCTCGGAGGAGAGATAGTCGGAGACCGAGCTCAGCACTTCGGGCATCCGATTGAGCAGGGCCTCGGCGGGAAAGATCCGGCGCGGCTGGACGTCGAGCCGCTCGAGCAGGCGGTCCAGCCAGGCGCGCGTCAGCTCGGTCGAGCGCCGCTGCAACTCGGTGCCCAAATGGGCCTCCAAGGCGAGGGCATCCTTCTTCTGGTGCATAGATCTCCTCGATACCCCGGGAGTGGGACCTGTGGATCGGACGAGGGGGATTCTAGCGCAGGAGGGGGGCTCGGCGCGACTGCCGGGAGGGCGGCGGGACTCTGGCGGGGAGAGGGGCCGGCGGGGAGCGTCGCTCCCCGCCGGCCACCTGGAGCAGAATGTCTAGCGAGACCACTTGACGGTGCCGCTGACCTCGACGGAATCGGTGGAGGCGTCGGTGAAACCGGCAGCGTCGGCGAGACCGCCGGAGACGGAGTCGAGATCCGCGTCGGACACCTCTTCGTCCGAGGCGGCCTTGGCGCGGGCCAGGATCCACTTCAGGACGTTCTGCTGCTGGTCCGGAAGATCCTTGGTGAACTTTTCCAGTCGGCTCTCGAGCGCGTTGACGTCTGATCTCTTGATTTCCATTCCGGTTCTCCTTTCGCGAAGTGCTCCGAAGTCACACGTCCTGCTTCGGGCTGGTTGAGCTGAAAGACCCTGGTTGAAGTACCTTGACCATGTCGGCGAGCAGGGGAGACCAACCGCAGCATCTCTCGTCCTGAGAGACATTGCGATGAACGCGAACATAACGATCGTGAGGACAGCCGCCATGACAGATCGCGAACCACCGGCATTGGCTGGCGCGGTCCATCTCCGCGTCCGTCTCCTGATGAGCCCGGACCATGTTTGCCGCCCTCGGAACGCTCGATAAATCGGTGTGCAGAATGTTGCCGAAAAGGAAAGAGGGATCGCCCTGATAACGATCGCAGGCGGCGATCTCCCCCTTGGGTTCGATCGTGAGGACGCCACCCATGCAGTTTTCGCCGAAGACGCAGAAGCTGCCGGGTCCCCCCTGGAGCCTGATCATCAGATCGGAAAGCTCGCGAAACTCGATCTGCTCCCGATGGCGGGGCCACCAGAGATGGAAGATCTCACGGAGAAAATCGACGAAACGAGGAAATCCCAGATGATCGCCGGGCAACTTGCGTTCGGGGTCGCCTTCCGGGACGACGTTGAGGAGAGCCACCTGGCGGACGCCGATCTCCAGGAGATAGTCGAGGACGCGCCGGGCACCGAGAGCGACCACCTCGTCGTCGACCACCATCTTGACCTCGAATTCGATCCCGTGCGCCTGGAGCGACCGGATCCCTTCGCGGACGCGCTCCGACGTCGGTCGGCCCTTGATGTCGACCCGCCGCAGGTCGTGGACCTCGGGCGGACCGTCGAGGCTGACGCCCACGGCGAAGCCGTAGAGCTTGAGAAAATCGAGCCATTCCGGAGGGAGGTGGGTACCGTTCGTCTGCAGCTGATTGCCGATCGTCATTCCGCGGCGGCGGAATCTTTCCTGCAACCAGAGCGCCTTCCGGTAAAAGGAAAGGGGGCGCAGCGTCGTTTCGCCGCCGTGCCAGATGAACTGCACCAGCCCGACCCCGGGCGCCGTGCACGCGCTCTGAATGCTGCGGGCCAGCACGTCGAACGGCATCACCTCGTCGGGCCCTTCGGCCCAGGAACGGCAGTAGGTGCAGCGCAGGTTGCACAGCCGGGTCCCCTTCATGATCAGGGCCAGCTTGGGCGGCAGCCCCGTCTCCGTGGACGTGGGGCGCTCGAGGAGCCGGTGATAGATTTCGACCTCGCCGCTCTTCATCACCGCCTCGGGCGGCAGCGCCGCCAGCTCCATCAGGGGCGAGTCGCGCGTGTCGAGAGTTTCCAGAACGAAGGAGAGCGCCCGCTGCTCTTCCGGCGACAGCTGGGCGGCGAGGCCGCGCAGGTGCTCCCTGACGGAGGCGATCTGGGAGCCGTCCGGCCTGGGCTGGCGCCGGAGCCGGTCCAGCGGCACGAAGTCGCCCATGTTTTGAATCGAGCTGTCAATTCCTGCCACGGTGAAACCTCTCGTTGCGATCACCAGTTACGATTGACGGGCAGAGCGAGGCTCAGGAAGCTGTTCTTCTCCTCCAGCATCAGGCCGAGGCCACAGAATCTGGCGAGAGAGCTCCTTACCTCCTCCAGGCCGACGGAATGACCGTTGTTGTAGCCGTTCGCCGCCAAGTGCCGGCAGATCGATTCGGCGTTGTGCTCGGTCTCGCCGCACAACTCGTAAAGATCGGCCTCCCAGCCCTCGAACGAATGGACGGAAATGTCGGCGGTGCGCCGGTCGACGATCTGAATCCAGTCCGGTGCGCGTTGATACGCGAGCGTCGGGCGCGGGCGGCGCTCCCAGGCGGATGTCCAGTCCTGAACGAGATCTTCGAGGTCCTTGTGGCTGTCGCGGGGGAGCGTCGAGTCCATCTCGTAGTCGAAAAAGTAGGCGATCTCCTTGAGATCGATCCGATCCTCGGGATAGATGAAACGGTAGGCGCCGAGGGGCTTGACGTTCTTGACCGGGAACGACGGATCGACGAAGTACGGACTGAAGCGCTCCAGCCAGAGAGGACCGACGCCGTTCGGCGGCGGCAGGTGCCGGAGCCACTGGGCGACCCGGAGCTGGTCCTCATAATCCTGCTCGGTCTCGCCTGGGAAACCGGTGAGAATGTTCCAGCTCGGACGCATGCCGTAGTAGTGCGCCCATTTGAGCAGACGCACGTTGCGCAGCATGGTGACGCCCTTGCGCATCAGGGTGAGGATGTGTGAGTTGAGGCTTTCGATTCCCGGCTGGATGCGATGGATCCCCGCCCGCGCCATCGTCCGGAGCTGGTTCGGGTTGAGGTTTGCCTTGACCTCGTAAAAGATCCGGTAGTCGTTGTGCTCCTGCGCCAGAGGGCTGCAGAGCTGTTCGATATACTTGTGATCGATGATGTTGTCGACCGCCTCGAAATTGACGATCTTGTATTTCGCGGACAGCCGTTCGAGCTGCCCCAGGGCCTCAGAGGGTGATTTGGCACGGAATTTCATGCCGTTGTTGTTGAGGCCACAGAAGGTGCAGTGCTGTTTTTCACCCCACCAGCAACCCCGCGAGGTTTCGAACAGCAGCAGGGGAAGGCTGGCGCCCAGGGCCTTCTCGGTCCCCAACCGGAAGAGCGTGGCGAAATACTCGTCGTAATCGGGATCGGGAACCGAATTCATGTCCTCGACGCGCGGCGCCGGGCCGTTCTCTACCAGCTCTCCCTCGACGCGGCCGAGCACGCCGGGAAGTCTCGACGGATCTTCGCCGCGAGCCAGGCGGTCGACGATCTGGGGCAGCACCTTGTCGCCCTCGCCGATCACGGCGTAATCGATAAACGGCAACGCCCTGACGTACTCGCGCCCCATCGTGCTGTCGAAGTTGGCGCCGCCGAACAGAATGGCGACTTTCGGATGCCGCTCCTTGATGCCGCGTGCCAGCGCGAAGGCGGCGGTGTTCTGCTCGAAGGTGCTGGTGAATCCCACCGCCGTATAGGCGCTCCAGTCGACCTGACGGGTCCAATGCTCGATCCATTGCGGCAGGATCTCGTCGCGCAGGCGGCAGAGCCGCTCAAAATCAATCGAAAGCTTAGCGCAGACTCCATCCACGCCTGGACACGCCGCGTGGTATTCAGCCGCGTCGTTTCGTGGCCCGAAGGCGGCGACGGAAAACAGCCATTCGCCTAGGAGCAGATCGGTGCGCAGGCGCGAGATCTCGCGGTAGAGCTCGGCGCCGAATTCCGCGGCGAATTCGAGGTTCAGGTAGAAAGCGTCAACTTCGTGGCCCGCCTGCTTGAGGCTGGCTTTCAGCAGACCGCACTGGATCGAGGGCCGTTCCGCCATCGCGAACGGCATGTTGACGAGGGCGACTGAAACCGAGGGGGCTGGACGAGATGCTGAATCCATACAACAAGGCCCTGACGACGAAACCCGGAGTTATTCTTGAGCCTGTGGAGCCTCAACGACGGCCCCAGTAAAAATGACAGTACACGAAACAAAAAGAGATAGCAAGCGATCAACATGAAATGTGAGAGACGGACAGCTCACTCGGCGTCGTACCGCGACCGCCGGATATGCTGGCGCAGGCCGTCGAAGATCCACGGGATGGTCTCGGTGGTGCCGCGGTCGACCGCCCAATTCGGGGAGAGGCCTCCCGGATCGGTGTAGAGGCGCAGGACGGCCAGGGTCTTGCCGGGCTCGGGGGAGGTCAGGGTCCAGGAGCCGTGATGCCCCTCGACGTTGCCCGAGCCGGGGACATAGGCCCATTCGATCTTCCACGTCCGGCCCGCGGGGCCATTCTCCACCCGCTGGTGGAAGCGGACCTGGAAATGGCGCTCGCCCGTGGGCGCGGGGAGCTGCATGACATGGCTGGCCAGTACCGATCCGTCCGGCTGCGGCTGGGCGTCGGACGTCTTGAGGAAGGGCATGAACTCGGACCAGTGGGCATAGTCGGTCAGCGCCCGGTAGACCCGCTCCGGCGGCGCCTCCAGGGTCCCGCGTCCCACCCCCTCGCGAGGATGGCCGGCACCCGCGGAGACCGTCTCCACCCAGGTGTCTCCGGTCGGGGTTGGATAGCGGACGCCGGGCAGCGAGGGGCCCGGGACGGCGAGAGCGAGAAGGAGCAAGGGAGTGAACAGGCGTGTCATAGGGGGTGAATTTTAAAAGTTGCACTCCGCGGATGCCAGAGGGAGGATGGGGCCGATGGCGGAACCATGACGGTGAGACGGCGCAGGATCCTCGCGTGGGTGAGCGGGCTGGCGCTCCTCGCCGGTTTGAGTCTCCAACTCGGGAACCTGCTGCGGATCCTCGAGCTCTATCGCGAGCCGCCCGCCGTGTCGCTCCCCATGCCGGTACAGGGAGTGGGGCCGGAGCAGATCGCCGACAGCTGGGGCGGCGTCCGCAGCGAAGGGCGCGCCCACGAGGGGACCGATATCTTCGCGCTCCGCGGCACGCCGGTGATCTCGACCACCCACGGCGTCGTGGTGCGCAAGGGGTGGAACCGTCTCGGCGGCCGGCGGGTGCTGGTGCTCGGGCCCGCGGGCTGGAGCCACTACTATGCCCACCTCGACGAATGGTCCACGATCGGCCTCGGCGACTGGGTGGAGGTCGGGACGGTGCTCGGCTACGTGGGCGACTCGGGGGATGCCCAGGGGACGCCGACCCATCTGCACTATGGGATTTATATTCGTGGCGAGGCGACGAATCCCTTTCCGCTGCTGACGCACGATCTCCCCGCGCGCCTCAGGGCAAAGTCGCCGCCACCTGCTCGCGGACCTTCCGGATCTCCTCGGCGGCGGCCGGGCGCCAGACGCCGTTCTGCCGCCGCTTCTCGATGATCTCCGGATTGTAACGCACTGAGGTCACAAGCTTTCCCGCCAGATTGAAGACGTGGGCCCGGCCGCGCTCGCCGACCACGACCAGCGTCTCGCGCCGGGTGTCGAAGAGGAGGTTCTCGCCATGAGCGCGGGCGAGATCGGCGAGCGCCATGCGGGTGGGGCGGTCCCCTTCCGCGTGCCGCTGCTGGCCGTGCCGCGTGCGGCGCTCCTTGCCCCGCCCATCCTTCTCCAGGCGGCGGGCGACGGCGTTGGCCACCCCCTCGATCCGCTTCTCGACCACCTCGGGATGAGTCCGCGGCGATTTCTCGAGCTGGCTCTCGATCCCCACCAGCACCCCCTGTGCCCAGCGCACGGCCTCGCCCCAGGGGATCTCGCCGATCTTGTCGTAGAGGTTGCCGAGCGGCTCTCCTCCCGGGCCGCTGCCGACCACGTTGACCCCGAACCGGCGCTGGTTGCGGCGGGCGCGGGTCGAGACCAGCTGGAGGGAGACGGCGAACGGCTTGCGGGTGCCCGACGCCGGATCGGGGGCCTGGTACCAGCCGGCCGTGACCTGGGCGTGGATGCGGTAGCTGTCCTCCCGCTGACGGAAGGCGGGGATCAGGCCGCCGGCGAGCTCGGCCTCGGGGACGACGACGGTGAGGAGCTGCGGCGACTCCCGGTAGAGGAGGTCGACCCGCGGGTCGCGCCGCTGCAACAACCATTGGCCGAAGTCGACGAAGCGGGGGAGGCCGGCCGGCCCCCAGCCGGCGAACACCTGCCGGCCGTCCACTGGCGCGGAGTGCTCGCAGGTCGCCTGCTGGCAGCGCAGGCAGAGCACCCGTCCGGGCTGGAACAGGGCGCTGTGATGGAGCAGCGCCTCCACCGCCTCCTGGAGGGAGTCCGAAGCGTTCCGCCCGAGCGTCCCGAGCTGGCCCTCGCGGAACGCCGTCGGCAGGGTGAGCTGGAGATCGATCTGCTCGCCCCGCCCGGCTACCAAGTGGCCCAGCGGATGGCGGTCGATCCGCTCGCGCGCCTCGGCGATCAGCAGCTGGAGGGCTTGGCGGATACGGTCTTCATGGTCGGCGGCGGGCACGGCGTCCTCCCTGGCGGGCAGAGAGTGTAAACGCCGGACCCGGCGGTCTATTCCAGAGGATCAGTCGAACGGCAGGCACCAGGGCTCGCGTCCGGTCGCGCCGTCGTCGGCGGTGAAGCAGAGCCGGCCGGCGAACGGCGTCAGCTGCTCGGGCGCCGAGGAGAGCGGCCCCGGCGCGAGATCTTCGACGAGATGCGTCCCCTGGCGGGTGCCGTCGCTCGTCCAGAGCTCGCGCCCATGGTCGGGGTCGAGCGCCGAGAACCAGAGCCGGCCGCCGGCCACCACCAGCCCCTGGGGGTCCGACGAGGTGGGACCGAGAGCCACGTCGCGAACCCGCGCGGTCCCCGCCGTCGTGCCATCCGTGCGCCAGAGCTCGAAGCCGTGCTCCGGGTCCCAGGCGCGGAAGTAGAGCCGGTCGCCCAGCACCGTGAATTCGGGCAGGACCGGCTCGTAGAACGAGTAGCCGACCGCCTTCAGCGGGGCGGCCGTGGCGGCGGTGCGCCCCCTCCAGAGGATCAGGTTCACCGGGCTGTTGAAGTCAGGGTTGTACCCGAAATAGTAGAGATCGCCCTGGAACTCGAAGGGGGCCTGCGGATTGGGGCTGTTCGTCGCCGTGTCGTCACCCGGGGCCGGGATCACCCGTGCGGTGCCGGCGGCGGTGCCGTCGGTCTGGTAGAGAAAGAGCCCGTCGGACTGGCAGGAGGTGAAGTAGACGCGGCCGGCGGAACGTAGGAACTGGGTCTCCGCTTCGGAGTCCACACAGGCCAGGGCGGATTGCTGGAGGAGGCTCCGCGTGCCTGCGGCGGTGCCGTCGCTGCGGAAGACGTACGATGCGGTCTCGCCGTCGAGGAAGAAGTAGAGCTCCGGGCCCAGGGCCGTGACGAAGGAGATCTGCTCCGTGTCGGGCGGCAGGCCGAACCGCGCGGCGGTCCCCTCCGGCGTGCCGTCGCTCCCCCAGAAGGAGAAGACCGGCTGCTCGCCGTCGGTGGTGGTGACCCGGAACGCGAGGCTCCCTCCGAGGTCGCGCAGGTCGCTCAGCACCCGGTTCTGGAAGGCGGCGAGCCGCAGGGTCCCCGCCGGCGAGCCGTCGGTCCGCCAGAGCTCCATGCCGTCCGCTCCACGGTCGGAGAGGAAGTAGGCGAGACTCCCGGAGACCGTCAAAGCGGAGGGGCCCGGGAGGGCGACGGCAACCGCGGTCGCGGCGATCGGCGCGGCGTTCCCCTGCGCGTCCAGGGTCCAGACGCTCCGCTCGACACCGTCGCTGGCGGTGAACAGGAGCCGGCCGCCGAGCACCACGGAATCCCTGGGATCGGAGCCGCCGGACCGGGGTCCGGAGACGATCCTCCGGCTGCCGGCCGCCGTGCCGTCGGTCACCCAGGGCTGGCTCCCCTGGGAGTCGAAACCGGCGAAGAAGGTGCGCGAGCCCACGTCCGCCAGATCGACGGGGACGGTCGGGCCGCCTGCCGGAGCCGGAGGTGGATCGCCGGCGACCGGCGCGAGCGGCAGCGCGGTGACGCCGTCCGTGCGCACCAGCTGGGTGCGGCCGTTCCAGGTGGCCCGGAAGTCGAGCGTGCCACCGTGCGGGGTGAAGGTCTCCGGGTTCGAGTCACAGGCGCCCGCGCAGAGATCGCGGAGGATGCGGGTGCCGGCCCCGGTACCGTCGCTCGCCCAGGGCTCCGCGCCATGGGCGGGATCCTGGGCGGCGAACACGACGCGGTCGCCGGCCGGAAGGAGGGGGGAGAGCGGCAGCAGCGCCGGGCAGCCGCCGGGGCAGCCGGTCACCGGCGCGGTGGTCGCCGCCGTTCCCCGGCTCGACCAGAGGCGCGGTCCGGCGATGCCGGAAGGGATGAAGAAGAGGCGGTCGCCGGCCGTGGCGATCTGGCTCTCCGCGAGCCCGCCCACGCTCGCGAGGTCGGAGAAGGAGGTGAGCTGCCGGGTCCCCTCCGCCGTGCCGTCGCTCTTCCACAGGTTGATCCCGGAGCTCCCGCCCGAGACGCCGACCAGCACGACGCCGCCGGGAACCGCCTTGAGGTAGTTGGTGTAGGCGCCCTGGTAGTGGTTGGGCTGGGCGAAGCTCCGCAGGAAGCGGGTCCCTCGGGCCGTGCCGTCGCTGGTCCAGAGGTCCGAGGGATAGTCGTCGCCGCCGGCGAGGAAGAAGACGCGCGAGCCCGAGACCGTGAGGTAGATGGGGAACCCGACCGGGCGGATCGCCTGGGTTCCCGCGACGGTGCCGTCGGTGAGCCAGAGCGTTTCTTCCTGAGGGGCGTAGGTGGTGAAGAACGCCCGCTCGCCGCTCACGGCCAACTCGTCGATGGGGAGAGGGCCGCTGAGGAGCGTGGTGCCGGCGAGCGAGCCGTCGGTGCTCCACAAGCCGCAAGCGCTGGCGCCGCAGGCCTGGAAGAGGAGGCGC
>DATBAW010000415.1:0-17908 GCA_036271335.1 Thermoanaerobaculia bacterium | reverse complement strand
CGGGCCTCGACCAGGGCGTAGCGCTCGAAGACGGCGAGACGGCGGAACTCGGTCAGGGCCGGCACGCGAGGACCCTCCTCGTCGCGGGGGATGGGATGATCGATCACCCCCTCCTCGGGCGGAATGCCGCGCACCAGGGCGAGGTAGCGCTTGGCGACCGTCCCCGCCTCGAACTGCTCCTGCATCCGCCGCGCGGTCGCGGGATCGAGGGCGAAGAGGAGGACGCCGCTGGTGGCGCGGTCGAGGCGGTGGACGGCGTGGACGTGCCGCCCGACGCGGTCGCGGACGATCTGCAACGCCACCGTGCGGTCCCGCGCCGCGCCGCGATGGACGGCGAGGTTGGCCGGCTTGTCGACGGCCAGCAGCACGCCGTCCTGGTAGAGCGTGGGGAGAGGCGGCATCGGCGCGGTCGAGGATGGAGCCCGGGGGAAGCTCCGGCTTTCGGCCAGCATACCGAAATTGAGGCCGGACCCGGTTAGAATGCCGGTCAAATGGCGCACGTGAAGTCCGACGCCTCGACCCTCGGCGTCTCGGGAACAGGCCGGCTGCCAGCCATCCAAGGCGGCCGGATCGGCCCCGCGGCGGTCCCGGCGCTAACTCTCCTGTATCACCCGGATCTGCGCCGGGTCGGCGACCGCGCGCTGCTGAGCGAGCTGGCGCTCGGCCGCGAGGCGCGCCTCGGCCGTCTGGAGCCGGAGCTGGCATCGCCGGACGCCGCCGTCGGCGAGCCGCTGGGCGACCGCCACGTCAGCCGCGAGCCGCTGCGCCTGAAGCCGCTGGCGCAGGGGGGCATCGTGCTGTCAGCCGGCGAGAGCCGGACGAAGGTGGTGGTCGACGGCGTGCCGCTGGCGGGGGAGATCACGATCCCGGCCGCCGATCTCGCCCGCGGCGTGGTGCTCGAGCTGGCGGAGCGGCTGGTTCTCCTCCTCCACGTCCTCGACCATCTGACGGCGCCGGCGGGACAGCGGTTCGGGCTGGTGGGCGACAGCGGCGGCATCGCCCGCGTGCGCTCCGAGATCGCCGGCGTGGCCGATTCCGACGTCCCCGTGCTGCTGCGCGGCGAGACGGGCACCGGCAAGGAGCTGGCGGCGCAGGCGCTCCACGCGGCCAGCCGGCGGAGCGGCGGACCGTTCGTCGCCGTCAACCTCGGCGCCATCCCGCCGACGCTGGTCGCCTCCGAGCTGTTCGGCGCCGCCCGCGGCGCCTACACCGGCTCCGTGCAGTCGCAGGAAGGGTACTTCCGCAAGGCGCACGGCGGCACCCTGCTGCTCGACGAGGTCGGCGAGGCGCCCCCCGAGGTGCAGGTGATGCTGCTGCGGACGCTGGAGACGGGCGAGATCCATCCCGTCGGCACCCAGAGCCCGCAGCGGGTGGACGTGCGCGTGCTCGCCGCCACCGACGCCGACCTCGAGGCGCGGGCCGCCGCGGGGGAGTTCCGCGCGCCGCTCCTCCATCGCCTGGGCGGCTACGAGATCTGGCTCCCCTCCCTGCGCGAGCGGCGCGACGACGTCGGCCGCCTGCTTCTCCACTTCCTGCGCCGCGAGCTGGCGGCGCTCGGCGAGGCCGGCCGCCTGGAGCCTGGCGCGCCGGTCTGGCTCTCGCCCGGGATCGTCGCGCGGCTGGCCCGCTACGACTGGCCCGGCAACGTCCGGCAGCTGCGCAACGTCGCCCGCCAGATCGCCATCGGCAGCCGCGGCCAGCCGCGGGCGGAGGTCGGCCCGGCGGTCGAGCGGCTGCTGCGCCAGACGGCGTCGCGCCCCGTCGAGATCCCGCAGATTCCGCTGGCGGCGGCGCCCGAGCGGCGGCGGCCCTCCGACGTTCCGGAGGACGAGCTGATCGCGGCGCTGCAGGCCTGCCGCTGGGACCTCCAGGCGGCGGCCGAGCGGCTGCACATCTCGCGCCCCTCCCTCTACGCGCTGGTCGAGGCGAACCCGCGGCTGCGCAAGGCCGGCGACCTCTCCACCGCGGAGATCGCCCACTGCTGGGAGGAGCTCGGCGGCGACGTCGAGGCGATGGTCGATCGCCTCCAGGTCTCGCGCAAGGCCCTGGCCCGCCGGCTCCGGGAACTGAAGCTCCTCTGAGCGATCCACCCGCCATGTCCGACCCGCTGGGAAAGATCGGCCCCTATCAGCTGCTGAGGCGACTGGGGGCGGGGGGCATGGGCGAGGTCTATCTCGCCTACGACGAGCGGCTCGACCGCCAGGTCGCCATCAAGCGCATCCGCTCCGACAAGGGCCCTTCCTCCGAGCGCCGCGAGCGCTTCCGCCGCGAGGCCCGCGTCGCCGCCCGCCTGAACCATCCGGCGATCGTCCAGATCTACGACGTCCTGGCGGAAGGGGACGTCGATTCGATCGTCATGGAGGCGGTCGAGGGGACCGACCTGCGGACGCTGATCGACGACCGCCCGGTACCTCTGGAGCGGGCGGTAGTGATCGCCCGCGACGTCGCCGCCGGCCTCGCGGAGGCGCATCGCCTGGGGATCGTCCACCGCGACCTGAAGACCGAGAACGTCCTCGTCACGCCGGCCGGGCACGCCAAGATCACCGACTTCGGCATCGCCAAGAGCATCCTGGCCGAGCGGACGGCCGGACGGGCGGAGGAGTCGCTGACGGCGGTCGGGCACGTGCTGGGGACCTATCGCGCGATGTCCCCCGAGCAGGCGCGGGGCGAGGAGGTGGACCACCGGTCGGACCTCTTCTCCTTCGGCATCCTGCTCTACGAGATGCTGACCGGCCTCTCCCCCTTCCCGGCCGAGAACGAGCTGGCGATGCTGCACCGGATCGTCCACGACCGCCAGAAGCCCGCGAGAGAGGTGAGCCCGGCGGTGCCGGAGAGCCTCTCGCTGCTGATCGACCATCTGCTGGAGAAGGACCCGCGGCTGCGCCCGCGCAGCGCCGCCGAGGTGGGACGCGAGCTGGGCGCCACCGCGGCGGCCGTGACCGGCACCGCGACCGGCACCGGCACGGGGACCGCCGCCGAGCCCCTCCTCTCGGGGCTGGCCCGCGCGCGCCTCGCCGCGACCCAGGCGACCCAGCGGAACAGCGAGCCCTCCTCCTATCGCCTGCCAGGAAGGCGCTCGCCGCTGCGGATCGCCGCCTGGAGCGGTCTGGCGCTGCTGCTGGCGCTGATCGCCGGCAGCGCCTGGCTCGCCTTCCGCCCGCCGCCCGAGCCGACGTACGTGGCGCTGCTGAAGCCCGAGGTGCACGCCGCGCCCGGCCCGTCCGTCGATCTCGACCTGCTCGCCTCCGACCTGCGGATCGCCTCGGTCCGCGGGCTGCTGGCGTTGCAGGGGCTCTCCCCCAAGAGCCTGGAGGAGACCGATTCGATCTCCGGCCTGCCGGCGGCGGTGGCGCGGGCGGTGGCGGCGGACGAGGTGGTGAGCACCCGCCTCGACTGCGCGGCCGGGAACTGCCGCGTCTCGCTCGCCCGCATCCGCGGACGCGACGGTACGGTGCTCTGGGCGGAGCATTTCGACATCCCCTCCGACGACCTCAGCGTCGCCGCGGCGTCGGTGGTGACGCAGATCCGGCAGGCCTACTCCGACCGCTCGCCGCGCCGGGGGGCGTTCGTCAGCGAGGCCAGCGACCAGGAGCTGCGCGAGCTGCTGACCCTGCGGCGCCGCTTCGAGTCGCGCCAGGAGGCGTCGCTCGACGACATCCTCCAGCGGTTGCAGGCGCTGCGCGAGCGCGCCCCCCGTTTCCTCGAGGTCTATCTGCTGGAGATCGAGGTGGCGCGCTTCCAGCACTTCTTCTCGCGCCAGCCGGAGATCCTGAAGCGGGCCTTCGCGGTGGCCGCCCAGGCGCGGACCATGGCGCCCGACGACCGGCGGGTGCTGCGCGCGCTCTTCTACACCGCGCTCGAAGGGGGCGACCTGCCGCGGGCCGAGGAGGCGCTCGGGCAGTTCGAGCGCATCGCTCCCGGCGACGTCGCCATCCTCGAGCTCCGCTCCGGCCTGCTGCTGGCGCGCGGCCAGACCCGCGAGGCCATCGAGCTGATGCGCGCGGAGACCGCTCGCCGCCCCTCCTACAAGCGGCTGGTGACCCTCGGCGTCACCGAGTTCCAGCAAGGGGAGATCGCCGCCGGCCGCCAGCATCTGGAGGCGAGCCTGCAACGCGCCCCCGGCAACGCCCTCGCCCTCTCCGCCCTCGGCCAGCTGGAGCTCCAGAGCGGCGACCCCCGCCGCGCCCTGACGCTCTATCAGGCGCTGGTGCAGCGCTCGCCCGGCCTCGCGGAGATCTCCAATCTGGGCCTCGCCCAGCTCCTCACCGGCCATTACGCCGACGCGGCCGCCGCCTTCGCGCGGGTGGTGAAGGAAAAGCCCCGCAATCCCCTGTTCGTGCTGAACCTGGCCGACACGGACCTGCTGCTGGGCCGGCGGGCCGACGCCGAGGCGCTCTATCGCCAGGTGCTCGACCTGATCGCCGGCGACCGCAACGCCACCGGCCCGCAGTTCCTCACCGTGAAGGCGCAGGCCCTGGCGCACCTCGGCCAGGGGATCCCCGCCGTCACCGCCCTGCGCGAGGCGCTCCGCCTGGCTCCCGAGAGCAGCGCTCCCGCCTTCGAGGCCGCCGTCGTCTACGCCCTCCTCGGCGAGGAGAGCTCCGCCGTCGCCAGCGCCGAGACGGCGCTCAAGAGCGGCTGCTCGGCGAGCTGGTTCGCCCTCCCCTGGTTCGACCGCCTGCGCGCCAACCCGCAGTTCCAGGCCGTGCTCGCGCGCTACGGCAAAGCCCCGCGCTAAAGCCCGAGCGCCGCTCAGTGCACGAGCGCGTCCGTCAGCTCGAGGCGCGGCACCGGCTTGCCGGTGCCCCCCGGCAGGCCATCCCCACCCTGGTTGATCGGATTGTTGATGATGGTGGGATCGACGATGACCCTCGGCAGCGTGGCCGCGTTCGGCACTCCGCAGTAGAACTCGAACGACACCGCCACTCCCGAATTGGCGACCAGGTTGTTGTTGAAGATCCAGGCCGTGAGCTTGTCGTCGCTGATCTCGGCGGTGAACATCTGCGACGGATCGTCGAAGTCGACTTTCTCGAACCGGTACGGCTGGTCGGGCGACAGCGCGAAGGGGAACGCGTAGCCGCCCGCCGCCCAGACCGAGACCTTCTGCTGCGCCAGCACGAAGTGGACGCCCACCGGCACGTCGTCCTGATCGACGGTGATCGTACCGTCGATGTCGAGCCCGACCGGCACCGACAGCCCCTGCGGATTCACGATCACGCCGAGGGAGAAGCTCGCCGCCGCGAGCTGGCAGAGGGCCAGGCCGAACTCCTGGAGCTCGGGGAGCTGGTCGGCGTCGACGGCGAAGGTCGCCGTCGTCGCCGTCTGACCCACCAGGGTCAACGGCATGTCCTCGACGACTTCCTCGACCGAGGCGCCGGTCAGCGCAGGGGTGACGATCACGATGGAGTAGGAATCGCCGGCGTTGATCGAGATCACGTCCCGGATCTGAGCGTCCGGCGGCGTGGCGAAGATGGAGTGGAAGACGCCCGGCGGCAGCGGGCCGACCGTGGCGTTGCCCTGCGCATCCAGCATGATCGTAATCGTCGATGGCATGACAATCTCCCTTTCATGAAGCGGCCGATGCCCCGCCGCGTTGTCGACTGGATCGACGGGAGAGTACAGCAACCGACATGCCATGGGAACGCCTGCCGGGTCTCCCTGGGAGACCGGCCGAAGCGCCGCCCGGCCGACACGTCACTGACATGTCGGCCGGGAGCGCTGACGGAGCTTCCAGCGGGACCGCCTAGCGGCGGAAACGGTTGAAGCGGGCGGGCGAGAAGGCGCTGCGGATCTGCACCAGACGCTCCTCGGTCGGCTTGGTCGTGGCATCGACCTCGCGCGTCACCGGCTCGGCGATGCCGGCGCGCTGACGGGGGCGCTCGGCGTGGCGCGGCTGCTCGTCGCCCTGCGGACGCCGCGGACCGTCGTTGCGGCGCGGCTGCTGTCGCCCGCCGCCGCCGGTGTGGGCGCTGGGGTGACGCGGCTGCTCGTCGCCCCGCTGGCGCGGTCCGCCCTGACCGCCCTGACCGCCGGGATGACCAGGATGATGACCACCGCCCTGACCACCGCCGCCCTGGCGGTGCTCCCGCGGCGGCTGGGCGGCGCGGGGCTGCTGCTGCTGGCGCGGCCCGTCGGCCGGGCGTCCCTCGGTGCGGCGGCGCGCCTTCTCATCCAGGCGCGCCTTCTCCTCGGCCTCGCGCTGCGCTTTCTTCTCGGCCTTGGCCTTGGCCCGCGCGCGCTCCTCGGCGCGGCGGGTGCGGATCGCCGCGATCCGCTCCTGGAGCGGGATCTCGAAACGGTCCGCCGGCTTCGCCTCGTAGTCGAACCCTTCGAGGGTGCGCCGCGGCAGCCGCGAGCCCACCTCCCGCTCGATGGCGTTGAGCTCCTCGCGCTCCTCGTCGGCCACGAACGTGAAGGCGTCGCCCACCATCTCCGCCCGCGCCGTGCGGCCGACGCGGTGGATGTAGTCCTCGGGGATGTTCGGCACGTCGAAGTTGATGACGTGCGAGAGCGCCTCGACGTCGATGCCGCGGGCGGCGATGTCGGTCGCCACCAGCACCTGCAGGGTGCCGTTCTTGAACCGCGACAGCGCGTCCGTGCGCTGCGCCTGGCTGCGGTTGCCGTGGATGCGGTCGCAGGAGACCCCCTGCCGGTCGAGGAACTCGGCCAGCCGGTTCGCCCGGTGCTTGGTGCGGGTGAAGACGAGGACGTTCTTGATCTCCCCCCGGCGCAGCAGCTCGACGAGAAGATAGGGCTTCAGGTCCTCGCTGACCGGATAGACCGCCTGCGTGATGCCGGTCGCCGGCGCCGACTTGCGCTCGACGTTGAGCCGCGCCGGCTCGCGCAGCATCTCGCCGGCCAGCTCGACGATCGGCTGCGGCAGCGTGGCCGAGAAGAAGAGCGTCTGCTCCGGTCGCGGCAGATGCTGGAGCACCCGCCGGACGTCGGGCAGGAAGCCCATGTCCAGCATGCGGTCCGCCTCGTCGAGGACGAGGATCTCGAGCCCCTCCAGCTTCGCGTAGTCGTTCTGGAAGTGGTCGAGCAGGCGCCCCGGGGTGGCGACCAGGACGTCGACCCCCTTGCGGAACGCCTTCTCCTGCGGTCCCATGGCGACGCCGCCGAAGACGGCGGCGCCCTTGACGTCGGTGAGCTTGGCGAGCCCCTGCATGTGCTCGACGATCTGCGCCGCCAGCTCCCGGGTGGGAGCGAGGACCAGCGCCCGGGTGGTGCCGCGGGGCTTGTCGTGCAGCCGGTGCAGGATCGGCAGCAGGAAGGCCGCCGTCTTGCCGCTCCCCGTCATCGCGCAGGCCAGCACGTCCTGGCCGGCGAGGGCGGGGGGAATGGCGTCCTGTTGAATGGGAGTGGGCTGCTCGAAGCCCATGCTTTCGATACCACGGAGAAGGTCGGGGTGAAGGCCGAATTCCGAGAAATCGTTCAAGCGTCGTAATCCTTCCGGGCGCACGCCATTGCGTAAGGGCGCGACGCCACGTCATGTTTCCGGCGAAAAGGGGAAGAGAACGGGGACTTGCCGGCGAGGCCGCCGCTCGGGCTCAACAGATTTGAGCCGCTTCACACTCGCGCCCGCCAGGAGGCGGGCGCAAAAGCATGGTCTCACATTTCAGGCCTCTTGCCAAGCCCGGAACGCCAGCCGGGTCCCGGCTTCAGGCCCGGACCCGCCGCCGCCGCGACTGCCAGATCTCCCAGACCCCGGGCAGCAGCGAGAGCACGATGATCATCAGCACCACCAGCGAGAAGTTCTTCTGCACGAAGGGAAGGTTGCCGAACAGGTAGCCGGCGAGCGTGCAGACGAGCACCCACGCCGTGCCGCCGACGACGTTGTAGCTCATGAACCGGCCGTAGCTCATGCTCCCCAGCCCCGCCACGAACGGCGCGAACGTGCGCACGATGGGGACGAAGCGGGCGATGATCACCGTCTTGCCGCCGTACTTCTCGAAGAACTCATGGGTCCGCTCGATATGCGCCGGCTTGATCAGCCGGCCGCTCCGGAGCAGCCGGCCCCCAAGGAAGTGGCCGACGGCGTAGTTGGCCGTGTCGCCCAAGATGGCGGCGACGATCAGCGCGCCGATCAGGGCCCAGATCGACAGCGATCCGTTGGCGGCGAAAGCTCCCGCCGCGAACAGCAGCGAGTCGCCGGGGAGGAAGGGGGTGACCACCAGCCCCGTCTCGCAGAACACGATGGCGAACAGCAGCAGGTAGGTCCAGGCGCCGTACTCCTGGATGATCGGGCTGAGATGCTTGTCCAGGTGCAGGACGAAGTCGAGCAGGCCCTTGAGGATTTGCATGAGTGCCTCGCGAAAGCGTCGGCCGGAGCGGTCCGGAGCGGGGAAGCCTAAAGGCTCCCCGGCCACAAGTCCAGCCGCTGGCCAGACGTCAGGCGCCGACGATGCGGAGCTCGAAGTCCTTGAGCTTGAGGACCTGAAGCACGTAGGTGAACGCCATGTCGCTCGCCGTCGAATAGGTGGGAGCGTTGACCGGGAACTCTTCCTCTTCCATCTGGCCCGTGGGATTCCGATACGCGACCGACGCGGCGAACTGGCGCACCTTCAGCATCATGAACTTCTACTCCTTGACCGTGAATGTTAAATTTTGGAAGCTCCGCAACGCCGGCCGGACGCTCCCACTCCGGCAAAGTAAGGACGACTCGGAAGTATACGCCGATTTTCCTCAAGCTTTCCGTTTCGCGGTGCGAACCCGGTAGAGGCGTTCGGTAAATCCACCCTCATTTTCGAAAGCCCCTCGGCAATGTTGTGTAAGAGGGTATTTGGAAAGCTCAAATCCCAGAGGGGCTCTGGATTCGAGGAGATTCGAGGAGAGGAGACGCCCCAGACGATGTGCGCCAACGCTTCGAAGGCCTACGACGGCGGGGCGTCTCTGACTTCCCAAAGGAACTTCAGCCCTCCCTGCGCGCCTCCGCCTCCGCCAGCCAGCCGCGGCGGAGCCGTTCCGCCGGCACGCTCGAAAGGTAGGGCTTGAGATCGAGCACCGGCGTGCCGTCCAGCATGTCGACGCCGCGCACGAAGAGGCTCCGCCCTTCGCGCCGCAGCAGCTCGACGACCGTCAGAGCCAGCGGATTCGGCCGGCGCGGCGAGCGCGTGGCGAACACGCCATGCGGCCGGTCATCCACCGGTGGCCTCCCTACCCAGTTTTCCGGAGGAGCCCCGGCGCGATCGAAGACCCAGAGCACGTAAAAGTGCGAGAACCCGTCGACGTCCTGGAGCCCGGCCTCGTATTCCGGGAAGATCTCGATCGTCCCCTCCGCGGTCTGCTCCACCCCCAGCCCCTTCGGGATCTCGCGCGTCGCCGTATAAGGGGAGTGGATGGTGCCGATGGAACGGAAGGTGAAGATGGGAATCGCTGCTTCCATGGCGGGCAGACTATCAGCCTCGGGTCCCAGGGAAGCCTCGATCGCCCGTCCTTGGCGAGTGGCGAAGATAAAGGCACCGACACCCTCGCCTCTTAAATCGACTGTATCGACCGATGGCTTCAGGGCTGATATCAGCACGCTCAAATCGTTTGACGAAAAAACCATACTCCTCATTTCACGGTCTCGTCCAGCCAGTCGAAGTAGGCAGACGTTCTACCGGGTGGACATCCGGCGCATCTTCTCGGCCAGCTCATCGCGAAATGTCTGCAGCTGATCGGAGGAGAGAGGTACCAGCATGGCTGGAAGGGGCTGCGTCGGAAACTGGGCGAGGAGCCAGGCCAGAACAGCCGGATCGACTCCGGCATCCTTGCGCAGGGCGATGTCGAGATCTTGCTCGGGAGGAAACCCGGCCTGATCGAGAAAGTAGAGGTCGACGAGATCGCGGGGTTCAGAGCGCGAGAGGATACAGGTCAGCTTGTTCGCCCGCAGATCGGCGAGCGATTCGACGACGATCTCCTCGATCGGAGGCGGCGGAGCCGCAATGTCGGCGACGGGCTCATGGACGACGTCAACGTCAACGCTGTTGCCTTCTCGATCGTGGAGGCGAGCGCGCACGAGGTGGCCCACATCGCGCAACAGAGTGATCTTGATTCCGGTGCCGGCAGCCGCGCCAGGAAGAAACCCGACGAGGTCCCGCATGCCTTCGGCATCGTGGACGAAGAGGTCTACGTCTCCGGTCATCCGATGACCAAGATAGGCCCCGGCAAGAGCTGCGCCGCCGCCCAGGTGACTCGGAATACGTTCCTGGCAAGCGCGGACGAAGTCGAGAACGAAGTCCGGGACGACCCGGCGATCAAACGTCTTACGCACCGCTGCCACGGATCTCGCTGAGAGGCGGCCATTCGGGCGGTGGGAGCTTCAGGAGCCAGGCCCACATCTCGCGGGAGCGCCCCAGATAACGGATCAGGCGCGGCCAGAGCTCGCGGATCTCGTCCGAAGTGACGAAGAGCCAGACGTCCCGGCTGTTGGCCTCGCGCAGGAGAGCAGCCATCCAATAGGCGCGTTCCTCCAGGTCGGGCGAGACGAGATGGTTCTTGAACTGGCCGATCGTGGCGTCCGTCCACCAGAGGAAATAGGGCCGCGAGGCGTCGTCCAAAAGAGACTCGGAGGTCGGTGGCAGGCCGCTCATCGGGAAGATCTCTCCGTGGATTACCCTACCATGGGAAGGCCGGAATGACGCCGGCCCCTTGCCTCCATTCGCGCACTACGCTCTACTTAGCGCACCATGACACACAACGAATACGAACAGAGCAAGCGCCGTCTCGAGGAGGCCCGGCGCGCCGGCGCGGAGCTGGTGGAGGCCGCTTATCAGGCGCAGATGCGGGCGCTGGAGATGGTCTGGAGGCTTCAGGGCGGCATCCTGGAAGGCACCCCTTCCCTCCCGGTTCCGGCGGTGGCCGCCGCGGCCCCCGTGGCGCCGCAGCCTCCGGCGCCGCCGGAACGGTCCCGGAAGCGGAGCTTCGACGATGTGGATACCGACGTTCGCGCGCATCTCTCGCGCCTGCCGGAGAGCTTCACGCGGCGCGACGTGTGCCGGATCCTTGGCTATGAGCCCGAACGCGGCGCCCTGTACCGCTGCCTGAAGACGCTCACCAGGGAGGCGCGGCTGCGGATCGAGGAAAAGGGCGAGGGCCAGCGGGCGACGGTCTATCGCAGAACCGGCGGCGGCTCTCCGCCCGCCTGATCGGGAGACGCCGGCGGCTCGCCGGGAGAGCCGCCGCGGGATCACGCGCGACCGCCCGGACCGCGCGGGCGTTCGCCGCGGCGCGAGGACGTCTCCTGAATGCATTCGGACGCATTCGAGGGGCAACCGGCCTCGCCGGGATCCGATCCGCTTCATTCGCCGGCCCCACCGCTCCTTTCGCCTCGCGCTCGGCGGCATTCGCCTCTCGCGGCGAACGTTCCGGCGGCCGAGGCGAACGCCTCGCCTCCAGACAGGAATGCGCCGCCTCTCGGGGGGAATGATTCCCCCGTCGAGGCGAATGCATTCACGGGAGAGGCGAATGCAACGCCTGGCGAGGTGAACATTCCAGACCTCGAGGCGAATCGTCCGCCGGTCGCGGCGAAGGGGGCGCCGGAAGAGGCGAATGTGCCGGAGAGCGGGGGCAATGGGGAAACCGGCGCGGTCAGACGCGGCGGGAGGCTTCCTGGAAGCGCCGTACGGCGGCGGCGCTGCCGCAGATGTAGACGGCGTCGTCCGGCTGGACGCGGAAGTCGGCGGGGAACTCCACCAGGACGTCCGCGCCGCGCTCGACGGCGACCACCGAGCAGCCGGTGCGCTCGCGGAGGCCGCGGCTGAACGGGTGACGGCCGGCGAGACGCTCGGGCGCGATCTTCAGGATCTTCAGCTGCGCGTCGACCGCGACCGATTCCTGGCCGAGCAGCTTCTTGGCCAGCATCTGGCCGGAAACCTGGCTGATCGAAAGGGCGAAGTCGGCGCCGGCGCGGTGGATGCGCTCGACGTTCTCGGCCTCGTTGACGCGGGCGATCACCGGCACCCCGGGCGCCAGGTCCTTGAGGATGACGGTGGCGAAGAGGGTGGCACTGTCGGCGTCGAGCGCCAGGATCACCGCCTGGGCGTCCTTCACGCCGGCCGCTTCGAGCAGGCGGGCGTCGAGGACGTTGCCCACCCGGTCGACCTCGGGGCCGGCGTGGCGATCAATCAGCGTGACCTCCTCCCCCACCACGCGCAGCAGCTCGGCCACCTTGCGCCCCACCTCGCCGCCGCCGCCGACCACGAACGGCCCCGCCCGCCGGGTGGTGACGGCGCCGCCCGCGAGGTCGTGCAGGCGGTCGATGCTCTCCGGGCTCCCCACGGCGACCAGGATGCCGTGCGGCTGCAGGCGGAGCCCCGCGCCGTCGGGCACCACCAGCTCGCCGCCGATCCACTGGCCGACCACGATGGCGCCGGTGCGCGTGCCGATCGCCGCCTCGTCGAGCGTGCGGCCGGCGAGCGGGCTCTCGGGGCTCACCCGGAGATTCGCCACCTCCAGGTTGCGCCCGAGCTGCTCGCTCGCTCCCACCCGCGGATTGATGCGGATCGACGCGCGCGCGGCCAGCGCGGCGCCGAGGATGTGGCGGGGGGTGAAGACGGCGGTGGCGCCGGCGAGCATCATCGGCTGGCGGTGGAAGGGGTCCTCGACCAGTGCCAGGATGGTGCCGGTGAAGCCGAGCTGGCGGGCCGAGAGGATCAGCGCGGCGTTCTCGTGGTCGGAGCCGTTGGCGATGATCGCCCGCGCCTTGCTGAGCCGCGCCGCCTGCAACGCGCCATCGCTCAAGCCCCGGTGGACGATCTGCACGCCGCGTTCGAAGAGGCGGCGGGCCACCGTCTCGTCCTGCTCCAGGACCAGCGTCGGCACGCCGGCGCCGGCCAGCTCCTCCAGCAGCGTCTCGACCGCCGGGCCGTAGCGGTAGACGACGGCGTGCCCCTCGAGTCCCTTCCGCGTCACCTCCTGGGGGAGCCGCGCCTCGAAGCGCTCCTCGAGGAAGGGGATGAGATAGATCGGGAAGATCAGGAAGACGAGGAGGACGCCGAGGAACTGCACCGTCACCACCAGCAGCACCATCACCGGATGGCCCCAGGCCGAGTCCGCGCCATAGCCGGTGGTGGTCAGCGTCTCGGCCGCCCACTCCAGGCTCTGCCAGAAGTTGCGTGGCTTCCCCTCGAGCGCGCCCATCCCCCATTGATAGAGGAAGGTCGAGGCCAGGACCGTGAGGACCAGGCCGAGGGCCAGCCCGAAGAGGCGGCGTTGGGAGCGGCGCATGAGGACGTATTGTAGGAGGTAATGGAGTGATTGCGGAGGTGCCCCTGGCACGGGCGAACCCAAAGCGCCCTTGCTGGTTGGGGCCGCCCTGAGCCTCTCCCCTCACGGCACCGCCAACGTCCAGGCGCCGCTCCCTTCCGTCCCCGCGACGAGGACGTGGCTCACGGGGTCGAGGGTCAGCCGGGTGGCGTTGACGGCGGCGAGAAGCCGAGCACGTCGGCCGGCTTGCAGATCCAGGGTGGCGCGAGATTCCAATGGAGCCCGGCATCGGAGGTCTTCGCCACGCTCCCGTCCGCGAAGCCGATCACCAGGGAGTTGGGCTCCTTAGGATGCCAGGCCAGGGCGAGGGGGGACCTCGAAGGCCCGGAGGGTCGTCGAGCCGGTCCAGTGGCCGCCGCCGTCGGTCGTCTCGTACAGGGCCGGCAGGGCGAGGTTCGCGGGATCCAGCTGAAGAAAGCCGGCGTAGAGGGTGTTCGGCTGATCCGGATCGATCTCCAGCGCCGAGAGGCGCTGCTCTTTCGGCGGCGTGGGAAGGCCGGCGTCGCGCTCGGCCCAGTGGGCGCCGCCATCGGCGCTCCGGAAGACCTTCGCGCCCTCAGCCGCGGCGTCCTCGACGGCGGCGTCCTCGACGGCATAGACGCCCCGTGGGGCGTCTCCGAGGCGGGATGATCGTTCGCTCCCCTCAGACGTCCGGCGGGCGTTCCCTGGCGATTCGGACCGTCTCCGCCGCTCCGGAGACGCCCCACGGGGCGTCTCTACAGTGGGGGGCAACTCTCAAGGGAGCGTCAGCGCCCAGACGCCGCGCCCCTGCGTGCCGGCGTAGAGGGTGTGGCGCCTGGCGTCGAGGGCGAGGGTGGTGGCGTCGGCGTAGGGGGGGAAGCCCTCCTTGAGCGGGCTCCAGGCCGCGCCGCCGTCCGCGCTCGTCGTCACGAAGGCGCCGCCGGCGGCATAGAGGACCGCGGGATTGGCGGGATCGACGGCCAGGGCGAAGACCGGCCCTTTCTCCGCGGTCGCGGACCACGTCGCGCCGCCGTCCGTGCTCTTGAGCAGGCCCTTGTAGCCGCCGGCATAGAAGGTCTGGGGCGCCGCGGGGCTGGCGGCCAGCGCGGTGACGACCATTCCGAGATGGCTGGCCACCCGCGCGAAGTGCGCGCCCTGGTCGGTGCTCTTCCAGAAGGCGTCGTCGCCGGCAGCATAGACGGTGCCGGTCCGCACCGGGTCGACCAGGAAGGCGGTGACCTCCTGAGGGCCGTCGAGGCAGGCGAAGCTGGCGCCGCCGTCGCGGCTGACCTTCGCCGTGCAGGTGGCGCCGGTGCAGCCGCCGCTGTTGAAGGCGAGCGCCGAGGCGACGAGGAGAGTGGCGGGGGCGGCCAGGGCGAGATGGTCGACCGACAGGCAGGTGGGAGACCGGGCGGTCCATTTGAGACCGCCGTCGGTGGTCTGCGCCACCTGCCCCAGATCGACGCCGACCGCCAGCGCGCCGGGCACGGCGGGATCGGCCGCGAGGACGGTGGCGAGAACGCCCCAGGGGTGCGCCGGGATGCCGCTGTTGCGGGCGCTGAAGTCGCCGCCGTCGCGGCTGGCGAAGACGCCGCCGCCGAGCGTGGAGGCGAAGAGGAGCGGCGGGTTCGCGGCGGCCATCGCGAGACCGCTGACGCGGGACGCCCGGTATCCTCGCCTCGCCTCTTTCCAGCCGGTCGCGGCGTCCAGCGCGAAGAGCCCCTGAGCGGACGTGCCCACCAGGAGACGGCCGCCGGCGGCGTCGAGCGCCAGCACGGTGGCCCCCGCGGGCGCGACGCGCGACGTGTGCGGCGTCTGCGACGTGGACGATGGCTCGGCCCAGCTCTTGCCGTCGTCGCCGCTCTTCACCACCTGCCCCGTGGCCGTGGCGCCAAACAGGGTCCCGGAGGACGCCGCCACCAGCGCGTTGAGCGGTCCGGCCGATCGCGAGGCGAAGGTGGCGCCGCCGTCTGGGGTCGCGAAGAGCCCTTCGGGCGTGGCGGCGTAGAGCGTGCCCGCCGGACGCTGGAGCGCCAGGGCGGTCACGGCGGACGCCTTCAGTCCCGGCAGGACGCTCCAATGGGCGCCGCCGTCGGTGGTCTTGTAGAGCAGGGGAAAGGGGGCGGCGGACGACCCATTGGCGAGGGCGGCGTAGAGCGTGCCGGGGTGGTCCGGATCGAGATCAAGCGCCGCGACCGCCCGCGGCAGGCCGGCGTCGCACTTCGTCCAGTGGTCGCCGCCGTCGGCGCTGCGGAAGAGGCCGGTATCGGTGGCGGCGACCACGACGTGAGGCTGTACGGCGTCCGTCCGGATCGCCGTCACGGCGCTGAAGAAGCCGCCGGGGCGCACGGGAAGCGGCCGCCACGACGCTCCGCCCGAGGTCGTCTGATAGAGCCCGGAGAGGGTGCCGACATAGACGGTCGCGGGATCGCGCGGATCGACGGCCAGGCATTTGACCACCAGGGTCCCGAGACCGCCGCTCACCGAGGTCCAGCTCGCTCCCCCATCGCCGCTGCGGAAGATCCCTCCCTCCGCGCCGCCGGCATAGGCGACGTGGGCGTCGGAGGGAGCGAAAGCCAGCGCCGCGACGCTGCCGCCGTCCGGTCCGATCGAACGCCACATAGCGGCTGTGGCGGTCGCCGCGCTTGCCGTGAGGAGGAAAAAGGAGAAAACCGCGAGGCTCAGTCTGGCCATTACCGAAAGCCTATCAGGCAGCCCCTCAATAGGGCATGTCGTCCTCGTCCAGCCCGAAGTGATGCCCGAGCTCGTGGACGACGGTGTCGCGGATCTCGCGGATCACCTGCCGGCGGTTCTGGCAGAAGCGAAGGATCGGGCCCCGGTAGATAAAGACGCGGTCGGGCATGGCGCCCTGATAGAAGCTGTCGCGCTCGGCGAGGGGGACGCCCTGGTAGAGGCCGAAGAGCTCCTCGTCCGGCTCCATGCCGAGCTCTTCGAGGTCGTCCGGGTCGGGCTCGTCCTCGACCATCACGGCGACGTTCTCCAGCAGGTCGGCGAATTCGTCGGGCAGGTTCTCCAGGGCGTGCTCGACCAGGGCCTCGAACTCTTCGGGCGGGATTCGCATGAGGATAGATTAGCAAGCGTGCGCCGCCGCCTCCGTCCGCTCGCCGCCGTGCTCCTCGCCGCCGCCCTGCACATGGCCGTCTTCGACCGCGGCCTCGGCGGCGACGGCTGGGCGAGCTTCGCCACGCTGGAGGCGCTGGCCGATCGCGGCGCGCCGTGGGTCGAGGGCGAGAACCGCGGCGTGATGAACGGCCTGGTGCGCTCGGCCGGCGGCCGTCTCGTGCTGCAATATCCCCCCGGCATCCTGGCGCTCGACGCCTTGCCGTTCCTGGCCGGCCGGGCGCTCGACGCGATTCTGCCGGCGGGATGGCTGGCGCGCGGCGCCGACCTGCCGCCGGCGGGACGGGTGCCGCGCGGCGTGTTCCTCCCGGCGGCGATGATCGTGCTGGCGCGCAACCTGGCGACGCTCCTCGGGCTGCTCTGGATCGGCCGGGCACTGCGGCGGATGGAGATCGCGGAGGGGGGCTTCCCGGAGAGAATCGCGGCGGCGGCCGTCGCCCTGACGTTCTTCGGCGGCCCGTTGATCTTCTATTCGCTGGTGGGGATGAGCCACGCGCCGGCCTTCGCCCTGGCGGCGCTCCTGCTGCTCGTGCTCGTCCGCCAGCGGGAGACTGGGAGCGCGCGGCTCGCTCTGGCGGCCGGCGCGATCGTGGGCGCTGCGACGCTGGTGCGCTATGGCTCGATCGTCCTGGCGGCGCCGGCGGTGTTGGCGATGCTGGTGATGCCGGCAGTGCCGGTGATGCCGCCGATCGCGCTCGTCCCGCATCGCCCGGGATTGAAATCCCGGGCTACCGACGGCCGTCCCTTGAAAGGGACTGCAAAAAATCTGCTCGCCTTTGGTGCCGGCCTCGTCCTGATGCTGCTGCCGCTCCCCTTCTGGTGGGAGGGGCTGTTCGGCTCGTGGCGGCCGCCGTACGGCGGGACGTGGGTGATCACCGCGGCCTCGCCCTGGAACGTGCTGCTCTCGCCGGTCCATGGCCTTTTCTGGTTCCATCCGGCTCTGCTGCTGGCGGCGATCGGGTTGGCGGTCATGGCGAGCCGCGAGATCGCTCGGCGGACGCCGGGGTGGGGATGTATCGCGAGCGTCTGGTTCCTCGCCCTGGCCGTGCTCTATGGCTGGTGGTCGGAATGGAGCAATCCCGGCGGCTTTGGCCAGCGCTTCCTGATCGACGCGCTGCCGGCGCTGGCGGTCGGCTTCGCGGCGTTCCTGGAGGGAGGGCGGCGGAGGCTCAAGGGAACGATCGCCGGGGTAGCGGCGCTGCTCGGATATCTCCTTTTTTTCTCCGCGGTCGGCGGCCTGGTGCCGCCACCTGCCGGCCTCCCCTGGCCGCAGCGGCTGGCCGACTATGCGCCGCTGTTCCGCGATCCGCCGGGGCCCGCCGGCCTCGTCGACGCCCTGCGCCGCGCCTCGCTGCCGGCGCGTGCCCTCGCGGGCCTCGCGGGGTCGCCGCCGCCGCGATAAGCTTCGACCATGTCTGTCCGTCTCGACAAATGGCTCCAGGTGGCCCGCGCGTTCAAGACGCGGACGCAGGCGACCCACGCGGTCGACCTCAACCGCGTGCGGGTGAACGGGCAGACGGCCAAGCCGCATCGCAACCTCGTGATCGGCGACCGGGTC